>NZ_JAVDUA010000012.1:0-171963 GCF_031456105.1 Pseudomonas sp. BE134
ACAACCCCACTCAGACGCCGGATAGATGAAAGCAAGCCAAACACGGCATCAAAAACAGTATTGCAGAAAAGGGGGTAACCATAGATGTGGGAGCGAGCCTGCTCGCGATGACGCCCGACCATTCACCACAACACTTAAAGCCAGACAAAAAAAAAGCCACCCCGAAGGATGGCGTTTTTTATGCAGCGCCTACCGATTACTCAGGCTTGCGACGACCAAAGCCCGGACGCTGGCCCGAACCGGCTGGTGCACCACGGCGCTTGCCCGATGGCGCGTCCTTGTCGACCAGGACGATGCCTGGGCGTTTCTTCGGCGCTGGCTTGGCCGGGCGCTTGGTGTCGGCAGGACGGTCTGCTACTGGCGTACCGCGACCCGACTCACCACGACCCGCCGGAGCGCGATCGCTGCGACCGCCGCTTGGCGCACCACGGCCTTCGCCGCGCTCGGTGCGACCATTGGCTGGACGTGGCGTGCGTGGACCGCGCTCGCCATCAGCACGAGGTGCTGCTGGTTTGCGGGCTGGACGCTCGCCTTCGATATGCGGTTCACGGGAATCACGCGGAGCAACAGATGGCTGGCCACCGGCTGCTGGACGCAACGTACGCACACGCTCGGTCTTGCCCATCGGACGCGACGATTTACGCTGCATGCGATCGAGCTTGTCTTTGCTCTTGGCGTTCATCTGCGGCATCGCTACCGGCGTCAGGCCAACTTCAGCACTCAGAATGTCTACTTCGTACTGGCTCATTTCGCGCCAGCGGCCCATCGGCAGGTCGGAGTTGAGGAATACCGGACCGAAACGCACGCGCTTCAAACGGCTGACCACCAGGCCCTGGGATTCCCACAGACGACGAACTTCGCGGTTACGACCTTCCATCACCACGCAGTGGTACCAGTGGTTGAAACCTTCGCCGCCTGGCGCCTGCTTGATGTCGGTGAACTTGGCCGGGCCGTCTTCAAGGACGACGCCTGCTTTCAGACGCTCGATCATCTCGTCGTCCACTTCGCCACGTACACGTACCGCGTATTCACGGTCCATTTCGTAGGAAGGGTGCATCAGGCGGTTGGCCAGTTCACCGTCGGTGGTGAACATCAGCAGACCAGTGGTGTTGATGTCCAGACGGCCGATATTGATCCAGCGACCTTCTTTCGGGCGCGGCATCTTGTCGAAAACGGTCGGACGGCCTTCCGGGTCGACACGGGTGCAGATTTCACCGTCGGGCTTGTTGTACATGATCACGCGGCGTACCGACTCGGCGGCTTCTTCGCGCTTGATCACCTTGCCATCAATGGTGATGGCGTCGTGCATGTCGACACGCTGACCGAGCGTGGCGTCTTTGCCATTGACCTTGATGCGGCCGTGGCTGATCCAGGCTTCTACGTCACGGCGCGAGCCGACGCCGATACGGGCGAGGACTTTCTGCAGTTTTTCGCCTGCCGGGCCGATTTCCTGGTCGTCTTTCTGGTCGTTGATACTCATCTGGGCACCTCCCGGTGTGGTCTGTTCAGGCTGCCCTGAATTGAGCGTCCTGAAGCGATGTAAAACTGTGCGCTAGGGCGAAGGGATCGCCAAAGGGTCGCGAATCATACGCTCATGCGGGCGATTTCGCATCAGAGACTAGTTGATGAATGCAGAGTTACCTGTTTTTCCGCCGACCGGTGGCGTTCGGCTTGATTCAAAACATCACCCCCCGCTCCCACAGGGATCTCTATTGTTTGAGGGACTGCGTCAGTCATCGAACTCGCGGCGTTCGGCTTCAATGGCTTCAGCGAGCGCCCGGGCTTCGGCTTCTTCGTCGCTTAACTCGGGCTCGGGCTCGGGCTCGGGTTTCGGTTGTTCAAGCGCCGCGACGGCGGCCAGGAGTTTTTCGCGAGCCTCGGCGACACCCAGCACGTCGTCTTCCAGCTCTGGCTCCGGCTCTGCTTCGACGGTGGCTTCGGGCTCGACCTGAAGTTCGCTGTCGATCTCAGGCTCAACCGCAGGTATGTCGCCATCGCGCAGCAAATCATCGAAGTCAGTCTTGAGCCCCTCCTCCATGGTGTCCAGCTCCAGCAACAGCGTGTGGAAACTGGTTTCTTCCTTCGGCTCTTCCGGTTCGGCGCTGGCGTCTGCCAATGCCTGCAGGCTGGCCGGCACGGGGGCGTCGTCGAAGTCGAGCACCGGGTCCGGTTCCAGCTCGCGCAGCTCGGCCAGCGGCGGCAGATCGTCGAGGTTCTTCAGGTTGAAGTGATCGAGAAACGCCTTGGTGGTCGCGAACATCGCCGGTTTGCCGGGCACATCGCGGTAGCCCACGATGCGGATCCACTCACGTTCCATCAGCGTCTTGACGATCTGACTGTTGACCGCCACGCCCCGCACATCTTCGATCTCGCCCCGGGTGATCGGCTGGCGATAGGCGATCAGCGCAATGGTTTCGAGCATGGCGCGGGAATAGCGCTGCGGCCGCTCTTCCCACAAACGCCCGACCCACGGCGAGAACTTTTCGCGGATTTGCAGACGGTAGCCGGAGGCCACTTCCTTCAGCTCAAAAGCTCGACCGTCACAGGACTTGGCCAAAATCGTCAGCGCTTTCTTGAAGACCGGCGGCTCCGGCCGCTCCCCTTCTTCGAACAGTTCGAACAGGCGTTCAAGCGATTGCGGTTTTCCCGAGGCCAACAGAAAGGCTTCAAGCAGTGGCGCCAGCTCGCGGGGTTCAGTCAGGTTCATGATTCAACTCGTTATTCGGCTCGGGCCCGCACGTGGATCGCTGCGAACGGCTCATTCTGCACCAGCTCGACCAAGGATTCCTTGACCAGTTCGAGGATCGCCATAAAGGTCACCACCACCCCGAGTCGTCCTTCTTCAGCGGTGAACAGCTCGACAAAGGGCACGAAACCGCCACCCTTGAGCCGCTCCAGCACACCGCTCATGCGTTCACGGGTGGACAGCGCCTCGCGGCTGACCTGGTGGCTTTCGAACATGTCGCCCCGGCGCAGGACCTCGGCCATGGACAACAGCAATTCCGATAGACGCACGTCCGGCAACAGTTTGCGCGCCCGGGCTTCCGGCGCATCCAGCTTGGGCACCACCACGTCGCGACCGACGCGGCTCAAACCATCGATGCCTTCGGCAGCCGCCTTGAAGCGCTCGTATTCCTGCAAGCGGCGGATCAGCTCGGCGCGGGGGTCGTCTTCTTCATCTTCAATGGTTTCGGCACGCGGCAGCAGCATCCGCGATTTGATCTCGGCCAGCATCGCGGCCATCACCAGGTACTCGGCGGCCAGTTCCAGGCGCACCGACTGCATCAACTCGACATAGCCCATGTACTGGCGAGTGATTTCCGCCACCGGGATGTCGAGGATGTTGATGTTCTGTTTGCGGATCAGGTACAGCAACAGGTCGAGCGGGCCTTCGAAAGCTTCGAGAAACACCTCAAGTGCATCCGGCGGGATGTACAGGTCCAGCGGCATTTCGAGGACCGCCTGGCCATACACCATCGCGAAGGGCAGCTCTTGCTGGGCTCCGGCCTGACTGTCGACAACGGGTTCTACTGCTGACATCTACGCCTCGGCCATGAACGGCGAAGGATCGCCGCAACCGACACGGATCACTTCCGGCTCGCCGTCGGCGAGGTTGATCACAGTCGACGCCTTGATCCCGCCGAAACCGCCGTCAATGATCAGGTCGACCTGATGTTCAAGCAATTGACGCATTTCGTAAGGGTCGGTCAACGGGTCGATGTCGCCGGGCATGATCAGGGTCACGCTCATCAGCGGTTCGCCCAGCTGTTCCAGCAGCGCCAGCGCAATCGGATGGCTCGGGACACGCAGGCCGATGGTGCGTTTTTTCGGGTGCAGCAACAGCCGCGGGACTTCGCGGGTGGCGTTGAGAATGAAGGTGTACGGCCCCGGCAGGTGCGCCTTGAGCAAGCGGAACGTGCCGGTATCGATCTTGGCGAACAGCCCCAGTTGCGACAGGTCGCTGCAAATCAGTGTGAAGTTGTGTTTGTCATCCAGCCCGCGCAAACGGCGCACGCGATCCACGGCATTCTTGTCGCCGATCTGGCAACCAATGGCATAGGACGAGTCTGTGGGATACACCACCACTCCGCCGCTGCGAATGATCTCGACGGCCTGTTTGATCAGGCGTGCTTGTGGGTTTTCCGGATGAATCTGGAAAAATTGACTCACATTTTCTACCTGTTCAGACGGCGGCAATAATTGGGTCATGTTTGAAACGACACCACAGTGGTGGCAGATCCTCCGGGAGCGGGCGGTATTCACCGATCTCAGACCAGCCTCCAGGGCCATGAAAATCACTGCCGGCGCTGACCAGCAGACCGAACTCACGAGCAAGAATAGCCAGGCTGCCCACTTGTTCGGCAGGCTGATGGCCATTGACCACCTCAATCGCGTGGCCTCCGGCTTGAATATAGTCAGAAATCAGGCGACGACGCTTGCTGCGAGTGAAATCGTAGTGCCAGGGATGCGCCAGGCTGACCCAGGCCTTGGCGGCACGCAAGGTTTCGACGGTCTCTTCCAGAGTCGGCCAGTGTTGCTTGACGTCGCCCAGCTTGCCGGCGCCCAACCATTTGCGGAACGCTTCGGCGCGGTCCTTTACATGCCCTTCCCGCACCATCCAGTCGGCGAAGTGCGGGCGGGCCGGTGCGTTGCCGCTGTCACCCAGTTGCTGCTGCATGGCCCGGGCACCGTCCAGCGCGCCCGGCATGCCCTTCAATGCCAGCTTGCGGCTTATTTCTTCGGATCGTAGCCAACGGCCATCGTGCAGTTTGGCGATCGCCTCGACCAACGGCGGCGCCGTTACATCAAACCCGTATCCCAATACATGAATGGTCGCGCCGCCCCAGGTGCAGGACAATTCGACGCCATTGACCAGTTGCATCCCCAGCGCGGTCGCGGCTGTGCGGGCCTCATCAAGGCCCTCAAGGGTGTCGTGGTCGGTCAAGGCCAGGACTCGCACGCCTTTCTCGAACGCACGCGCAACCAGAACCGCAGGCGCCAGGGCGCCATCGGAGGCCGTGCTATGGCAGTGCAAATCAACATTCACAGGACTTTGTTACCTCAAATCAGCTGGCGCTATCGCGCGCCCATATGTTTGTTATTATGCCGCCACATCCTGCTTCTGGCTGCCACTGTGAAACAATTCATCGATTTCATCCCGCTTTTGCTGTTTTTCATCGTCTTCAAACTCGATCCACGGGTCGTTGACATCGCCGGTCACGAGGTGACTGTAGGCGGAATCTACAGCGCCACCGCAATGTTGATCATCAGTTCCCTGGTGGTTTACGGCACGCTGTTCATCAAGCAGCGCAAGCTGGAGAAGAGCCAGTGGCTGACCCTCATCGCCTGCCTGGTCTTCGGTAGCCTGACGCTGGCGTTCCACAGCGAAACCTTCCTGAAGTGGAAAGCGCCCGTGGTGAACTGGTTGTTTGCCCTGGCATTCATTGGCAGCCATTTCATCGGTGACAGCCTGTTGATCAAGCGCATCATGGGCCACGCGCTGACCCTGCCGGAGCCGGTCTGGACGCGCCTGAACATCGCCTGGATCGCGTTTTTCCTGTTTTGCGGTGCCGCCAACCTGTTCGTCGCGTTCACCTACCAGGAATACTGGGTCGACTTCAAAGTCTTCGGCAGCCTGGGCATGACGCTGCTGTTCCTGATTGCTCAGGGCATTTACTTGTCCCGCCACATGCACGACGCCGATACCACTACGCCAAAAACCGAGGACTGACATGCTTTACGCAATCATTGCCACAGACGTCGCCAACTCCCTGGAAGCCCGACTGGCCGCGCGCCCTGCCCATCTTGAGCGCCTGCAAGTGCTCAAGGGCGAAGGCCGCATTGTTTTGGCCGGTCCACACCCGGCAGTCGACAGCAATGATCCGGGCGCCGCGGGTTTCACCGGCAGCCTGATCGTCGCCGAATTCGATTCCCTGAACGCTGCACAAGCCTGGGCCGACGCTGATCCGTACATCGCCGCAGGCGTCTACGCCAACGTTCTGGTCAAGCCCTTCAAGCAAGTCCTGCCGTAACTTCCCCCCAAAAATGCCCCCGCGCGGTGAACCTTGTCGGTTCATCGCGCTCTCAATCGCTCATTATTCTCGTTTGCCTGCCGACAACCTGCCCAATTACTCGATTGGAATCAGGAGTCGCGATGCGCAAGGGTCCGTTGTGTCTGTTGTTGGTGACGTTGTCGATGGTGGCCCCGGCTCACGGTGAAGATAACGCCGAGGGCGGTAATTCGACGCCGCTGTCGCTGAGCGCCGGCACCCAGATTGCCGAGTTGCAGCAGCGCTTGAGGGTAAGCGAACAGCAACGAGAAGAACTGAACAAACAATTGCAAAATACCGATGGCGAACGCGAAAGCGCTCAACTGGGCCGGTTGCGCCAAGAGAATCAGCGCCTCAAGCTGCAACTCAAGGAAACGCAGACCAGCAACCCGCTGCCACGCCTGCTGACCGATCAGCAGCAGTGGTTTGTCATTGGAGCAGGAGTTGCGCTATCGGCCCTGCTGTGCGGTATCTTCGCCAGTGGTGCCACCAGAAAACGTCGGCAATGGCTAAATTGAGTGATTCATGAGCGAGCTGTTACTAATTGATGATGACCAGGAGCTATGCGAGCTCCTGAGCAGTTGGTTGAGCCAGGAAGGTTTTCAGGTCCGTGCTTGCCACGATGGCCTGAGTGCCCGTCGCGCGCTGGCCGAAACCTCCCCGGCCGCCGTGGTGCTGGACGTGATGCTGCCGGACGGCAGTGGCCTGGAGTTGCTCAAGCAATTGCGCAACGATCACCCGGATTTGCCGGTACTGATGCTGTCGGCGCGCGGCGAACCACTGGACCGCATCCTCGGCCTGGAACTTGGCGCGGACGATTACCTGGCCAAACCCTGCGACCCACGGGAACTGACAGCCCGTCTGCGCGCAGTGTTGCGCCGCAGCCACCCGGCGGCGGTGTCCAGCCACATGGAGCTGGGCGATTTGTGTTTCAGCCCGGTGCGCGGCGTGGTCAGCATCGATGAACAGGAATTCACCCTCACCGTCTCCGAAAGCCGTTTGCTTGAAGCCCTGCTCAAGCAGCCCGGCGAGCCACTGGACAAACAGGAACTGGCGCAAATTGCCCTCGGCCGCAAGTTGACCCTGTACGACCGCAGCCTGGACATGCACGTCAGCAACCTGCGCAAAAAAATCGGCCCGCACCCCGACGGCCGCCCACGCATCGTGGCCCTGCGTAGCCGTGGTTACTACTACAGCCTCTGAATCACACACGATCCGTTGTGTAGCAGCTGACGAGCACCGCGAGGCTGCGTTCAGCTGCGAAGCAGTCGTGAAATCAGGCACTGCGGTTTTTCACGTAAACCGCGCGCTCTGGGTTTACGACGGCTGCGCCGCCGAACGCAGCCTCGCAGGCTCGGCAGCTGCTACGCGGGTCATGTTTTGTCAGATTAATCGGTTTTGTCAGGTCGGCGAGAAACCGTCTTTACCCAAGCTTTACGCTCCGCTGACCGCCGCTGACCTTGATCTGCGTATTCTGTACTCATCCGGAACGTACCGGGAACGAGACAAGGAGATTCACCATGCGCAAGACTCTAATCGCTCTGATGTTCGCCGCCGCCCTGCCGACCGTTGCCATGGCCATGCCTGAAGGTAGCGGCCCGATGGACGGCTCGCACCACGGCGGTCAGATGCACGGCATGCACGGCAAAGGCCCGTACAGCCAACTGGACCTGAGCCGCGAACAGCGCGAGCAGATCCGCAAGATCATGGGCGAACAGATGCACGAGCGTAAGCAACTGGTCGACAAGTACCTGGAGAAACTCTCGCCAGCCGACCAGAAAGCCATGAAGGACGAAATGTCCGCCAACCACAAAAAAGCAGAGGCCGACGTGCGTGCCCTGCTGAAACCGGATCAACAGAAGCAATTCGACGAGATCCAGAAGAAAAAGGCTGAGCGTCGCGCCGAATGGGCCGAGTTCAAGGCCTGGAAAGCGCAACAACCGCAAAAAGCGCAATAATGCGCTAACCCCGGACCCAACGGCTCAACCCCGTTGGGTCTGATGCCACTCAGTTCAATTGTGGGAGCGAGCCTGCTCGCGATGAGGGAGTGTCAATCGACATCATTGTTGAATGACCCACCGCTATCGCGAGCAGGCTCACTCCCACATGGATTTGTGTTTGCGTGAGGATTTTCTGTGCGTTCATTGTTCTGGCGAATTCTGGCCAGCTTCTGGCTGGCCATTGCTCTGGTGGCGGGGCTCTCCATTCTGCTTGGGCACATGCTCAACCAGGATGCGTGGATTCTCAGCCGCCATCCGGGCCTCAATACCCTGCCCGAACAGTGGACGCAAACCTACGAATCCCAAGGTGAAGAGGCCGCCCAGGACATTCTGGAACAGCGCAAACGTCAATATCACATTGACGTTCAGGTGTTGAACGAAAGCGGCGACCCGGTGGTGCGTGGCACCTTCCCTCGTCGCGCGGCGGCGTTTGAAGCCCGGCAGAACAACGATGATCGGCGCCTGCCATGGCGTCGTTTGACGGCGGAATACACCAGCGAAAAAACCGGCGACACCTACCTGCTGATTTATCGCATCCCGCACCCTGAACTGGATTCATGGCACCGCGAAAGTCTGCTGTGGCCATTGAGTGCGCTGGGCATTGCCTTGGTGGTGCTGACCTTGTTCAGCCTGTTCGTCACGTTGTCGATCACCCGCCCGCTCAGCCGTTTGCGCGGTGCCGTGCATGATCTGGGACAAACCACTTACCAGCAGAACAGCCTGGTGAAACTGGCCAACCGTCGCGATGAGTTTGGTGTGCTGGCCAATGACTTCAACCGCATGGGCTCGCGCCTGCAAAGCCTGATCGGCAGTCAGCGGCAATTGCTTCGCGACGTGTCGCATGAGTTGCGCTCCCCGCTCGCCCGACTGCGCATTGCACTGGCGTTGGCGGAACGGGCCACCCCTGAGGAACGGGAAAAACTCTGGCCGCGCCTGACCCGCGAATGTGACCGGCTGGAAGCGTTGATCAGCGAAATCCTCGTGCTGGCGCGGGTCGATGCCGACAACGCCAGCGCCGAAGAGGTCGACCTCAACGCGTTGCTGAATACGCTGCAGAAGGACGCACAACTCGGTTCACCCGAGCAAAACGTGCGCCTTGAGGCAGAACCGCAACTGAACCTCAAAGGCTGGCCGACGATGATCGAGCGTGCCGTCGACAATCTGCTGCGCAACGCTCAGCGCTTTAACCCGGTTGGGCAGTCGATCGAAATGCAGGCCGTGCGTCAGGGTGAGCGCATTGTGGTCAGCGTGCGCGACCATGGGCCAGGCGTAAACGCCGAGCATTTGAACCAGTTGGGCGAACCCTTCTATCGAGCACCAGGGCAAACAGCGGCCGGGCATGGCTTGGGCCTGGCGATTGCGCGCCGCGCGGCGGAACGACATGGCGGGAGCCTGGTGCTGGCCAATCATCCGCAGGGCGGGTTTGTGGCCAGTCTGGAATTGCCGCTGGTGCCGGGGGCCATCGTCCAACCCTGATCCCCTGTAGAGATCGTTCCCACGCTCCGCGTGGGAACGATCCTTACGCCGCAGCCCAGGCGCTGACAAATTCGGCAAGGTCGACTTTCTCGGCCACGCGCGGTTCTTTCTGCGGTGTGCCGAGGTACAGAAACGCAATCACCTCTTCCCCCTCTGCCAACCCCAGCCCTTTGGTCACATGCGCCGAGTAGGCCAAGTCACCGGTGCGCCACACCGCACCAATCCCTTGCGCATACGCCGCCAGCAAAATCCCGTGTGCCGCACAGCCCGCGGCCAGAAGTTGCTCGGATTTCGGGTATTTGACGTGCTCCTGCACCCGCGCAATCACCACCACCACCAATGGCGCACGCAGCGGGCCGTTACGCGCCTTGTCCAGCGCCGCTTGCGACACCTCGCTGTCTTGCAGCTTTGCCGCTTCGGCCAGCAACTCGCCCATTTGCTCGCGCGCCGCGCCCTCGACCGTCAGAAAGCGCCAAGGCTGCAAATGGCCATGGTCCGGGGCGCGCATCGCCGCGCCAAACAGCACTTCGCGCTGCGCCGCAGTCGGTGCCGGATCGATGAGTCGGGGAACGGAAACACGGTTGAGCAAAGCGTCGAGAGCCTGCATCGGCCACCTCCAGAAAAAATGTTTGGCTATTCTATCTGCAAGTGCGCAAGCGGCGTCGGTTTACATGCCCTGCCCCGCAGGTAGAATGGCGCCCCTCCCACAACAGCCCGAGCGGACTTCATGGCGTTGCCGACCTTACGGATTATCGGTTTTATCATCGGCATCTTCCTGATCACACTGGCGATCGCCATGACCGTGCCCATGGCGACCCTGGTGATTTTCGACCGCACCCACGAGCTACCTTCGTTCCTGTGGTCGAGCATGATTACCTTTGTCGCAGGCCTGGCGATGGTTATCCCTGGTCGCCCCGAACACATACACCTGCGTCCACGGGACATGTACCTGTTGACCGTCAGCAGTTGGCTGGTGGTCTGCCTCTTCGCCGCGCTGCCGTTTTTACTGGCTCAGCACGTCAGTTTCACCGACTCGATCTTTGAAAGCATGTCCGGCATCACCGCCACCGGTGCCACGGTACTCAGCGGCCTGGACAGCATGTCCCCCGGCATTTTGATGTGGCGTTCGCTGTTGCACTGGCTCGGCGGCATCGGTTTTATCGGCATGGCGGTCGCGATCCTGCCGCTGCTGCGTATCGGTGGCATGCGCCTGTTTCAGACCGAGTCCTCGGACCGTTCCGAGAAAGTCATGCCCCGTTCGCACATGGTGGCGCGTTTGATCGTGGCGGCGTACGTCGGCATCACCATTCTCGGAAGCCTGGCGTTCTGGTGGGCCGGGATGAGCCTGTTTGATTCGATCAACCACGCGATGTCAGCCATCTCCACCGGCGGCTTTTCCACTTCTGACCAATCGCTGGCCAAATGGACGCAACCGGCGGTGCACTGGGTGGCGATTGTCATCATGATTCTGGGCAGCCTGCCCTTTACCCTGTACGTCGCGACCTTGCGCGGCAATCGTCGGGCATTGATCAAGGATCAGCAGGTTCAAGGGATGCTCGGCATGTTGCTGGTGACCTGGCTGGTGCTCGGCACCTGGTACTGGTGGACCACCCAACTGCATTGGCTCGAAGCCTTGCGGCATGTGGCGTTTAACGTGACATCGGTAGTCACGACCACCGGTTTTGCGCTGGGGGATTACAGCCTGTGGGGCAACTTCTCGCTGATGCTGTTCTTTTACCTGGGCTTTGTCGGCGGCTGCTCTGGCTCGACGGCCGGCGGGATCAAGATATTCCGCTTCCAGGTCGCCTATATCCTTCTCAAGGCCAACCTTAACCAATTGATTCACCCGCGCGCGGTGATCAAGCAGAAGTACAACGGTCACCGTCTCGACGAAGAAATCGTGCGTTCGATCCTGACCTTTTCGTTCTTCTTCGCCATCACCATCTGCGTCATCGCGTTGCTGCTCTCACTGCTCGGCGTGGACTGGATGACCGCCCTGACCGGTGCGGCCAGTACTGTGTCCGGTGTCGGGCCGGGGTTGGGTCCGACCATCGGGCCGGCGGGTAACTTCTCGTCGTTGCCGGACGCCGCCAAGTGGATTCTGTCGTGCGGCATGCTGCTGGGCCGACTGGAAATCATTACGGTGTTTGTTCTGTGCATTCCTGCTTTCTGGCGACATTGACCTGCGCCGCCGCTTCTGTGATGTGTGCCCGGTACTCACCAGGGGTGGCATTGAACCAGCGGCGGAACGCGCGGAAGAAGTTGCTCGGGTCGGCGAACCCCAGCAGGTAGGCAATTTCCAGCAGGGTCATGGTGGGCTGGGCCAGGTATTGCTCGGCCAATTCGCGCCGTGTGTCATCGAGCAACGTCTGAAAACTGGTGCCCTCTTCCTGCAAGCGTCGCTGCAAGGTGCGTTGCGACAGGTGCAGCGTCTGCGCCACGGTATCGCGTTTGGGTTCGCCCTGAGGCAGCAGACGGCACAGCACCTGGCGCGCCTTGTGCGTCACGCGGGTTTCGGAGAACCGCGCCAGGTACTCGCCGGCAAACCGGTCATGCAACAGCGCCATCGCCTCGTTGGCAGTGGGCAGTGGCGCTTCCATGTCGGCACGTTCGAAAATCAATGCGTCGTAAGGTGCGTTGAACATCAATGGCGCATGAAAGGCTTGTTTATAGGGTTCGAGGTCCGCGGGCTCATCGCCCTGCACCAACACCTTGCGTGGTTGCAAGGTACGCCCGGTCAACCAGCTGCACAACGCCAGCGCACAGGCCATTGAAGCTTCAGCGCTTTGCCGGGTCGGCGGCAGATGGTCGCCGTGGACCGTCAGAATCAGCCCATAGCCCTCATCCAGCAGGCGGAAACTCAGGTCAGCACTTTCGGCAATGATCCGCTGATAGCGCACCAGCCGCTGAAAGCCTTCGGCCAGTGTCTGGCTGGACATCAATGCGTAACCCGCTACATGAAAGGAGGCCGGTCGCACCACCTTGCCCATGTTCAGGCCGATTGCCGGGTTGCCGGACAGCTCGACCGCGCGCTGCCACAGTCGCGTCATGGAATCTTGCGGGAAGCGCGCATCCGGATCATCCAGTGATGCGTAGTCAAGCCCTAGCTGTTTGAATAGAGCCCGGCAATCCAGGCCGTCCATCTCCAGGGCTTTGACAATTCCCATCGCCCAGCTTGCAGAAGTCGTTCGTTCGCTCATGGCGTTTGCTTATTGTTCTCAATGAGCCGTCTGAGGCGGCTGGTTTCCAAAGGATACTAATGTGGCGCCCATTGTCACTGGCTGATGCCAATGATCACTCTAGACTCAAATAAGCTACCCGACTAACAACTTGCAATCAGAACAATAAGCACAGAGATCGCAGTCGTGGAAAATATCAAACGTTTCAACAGCTTCGCTGAGTTCTACCCGTATTACCTCAGTGAACACAGCAACAGCACTTGCCGACGATTGCACTTTATCGGCACGACGCTGGTCATCTTCATTTTGGCCCTGAGCATCGGCAAAGGCGCTTGGCTGATGTTATGGACCCTTCCGCTGGCGGGTTACAGCTTCGCCTGGGTCGGGCATTTTTTCTTTGAGAAGAATCGACCTGCGACCTTCCAACATCCTCTCTATAGCCTGCTCAGCGATTTTGTCATGTACCGCGACATGATTCTGGGCCGCGTGCCGTTTTAAGCGCCGTTAACAACAAGAGAATAGCCGATGAGTGCCAACGCCCGTTTCACCCACATGAAGGATGGCACACAGGAAGACTGGGCGATCATCGCCGCCGACTTCAGTGCCTATGCGAAACAATTGCCGGCTCGGATTGTGGCGCACCTGAAGTTGCTGGAGGGCGATTTTGGTGGTTTTCCGGTGGACCGTCTCACCCACTCCCTGCAAACCGCCAGCCGCGCCTGGCGTGATGGCCGTGATGAGGAATATGTGGTCTGCGCGCTGCTGCATGACATCGGCGACACGTTGGGTTCCTACAATCATCCGGACATTGCGGCGGCGATTCTCAAGCCATTTGTCAGCGTCGACAATCTTTGGATGGTGGAGAAACACGGGATTTTCCAGGGCTATTACTTTTTCCATCATCTGGGCATGGATCGGCATCTGCGCGAGCAGTTCAGCGAGCATCCGCAGTATCAGGCGACCATCGAGTTTTGCGCCAGGTACGATGCAGCGGCGTTTGACCCCGCATATGAGACCCTGCCGCTGAGCTTCTTTGAGCCGATGATGGAACGGTTGTTTGCGCAACCGAAGAACTCGATCTACAAGGCGGCGATGGAAGAACATTCACCTGCCTGATAGATCCAGCGGGACCGCTGCGCGGTCCATCGCGAGCAGGCTCGCTCACAGTTGACCGCATTTCTCAAGGCGGACTCGGTCCAATGTGGGAATGAGCCTGCTCGCGATGGGGCCAGCCCGATCAACACAAATTTCAAGCAGGCTCGGCAACCTTCAGCCCCCTCAACCCCGCCCCCCGCGCCTGCGCATCCGCCAGGCGATACAGCTCGATCGTCCCGTCCCAATGCTCGATCAGCGCCGTGCACGACTCCACCCAATCCCCGCAATTGAGGTAATCCACCCCACCGACCTTACGAATCTCGGCATGGTGAATATGCCCGCACACCACGCCATGCAACTCGCGCTTCACGCATTCGTGAGCAATGGCATCCTCGAAATCGCTGATGAAGCTGACGGCGGTTTTCACCTTGTGCTTGAGGTACGCCGACAACGACCAATAGCCGTAGCCGTAACGGGAACGCCAGTGGTTGAGCCAGCGGTTGAGGGTCAGGGTGAATTCATAGGCCGAGTCGCCCAGAAAGGCCAGCCAGCGGTGATACCGGGTGATGACATCGAACTGATCGCCATGGATCACCAGCAGATGACGACCATCGGCGGTCACGTGCACGGCTTCGTCGACCAATTGAATGTTGCCCAGAATCAGCCTGGAATAGCGGCGCAAGAATTCGTCGTGATTGCCGGTGATGTAGATGACTTCAGTGCCGCGCTTGCTCATGGTCAGCAGACGCCGGATCACGTTGGTGTGCGCCTGGGGCCAGTACATGCCGCCGCGCAGTTTCCAGCCATCGATGATGTCGCCGACCAGGTAAATCCTGTCCGCGTGGTAGCCCTTGAGAAACTGCGACAAGTGCTCGGCCTGGCAATCTCGAGTACCCAGGTGCACATCAGAAATCCACAAAGTCCGCACACGTTGCTTGCGACTGGGTTTGGCGAGCTCGGCGCTGGTCATGGGCAACCCTCTGCGATGGTTTTTCCAAGCGTGCGCCGGCCGGGTGAATTGACCATGACAGTGTTGAGTCATTCCTGTGACAACCATGAGCCGGTGTAGACTGGCCGGACCTTGCCCTGGAGAGCGGTGATGCGACCGATCCTCACACTACGCCAATACACCGATGACTTGATCATCCACAGCCACGACCACGCCCAACTGGTGTTTGGCTTGTCGGGTGCGCTGGATTTTGAAGTCGACGGGCATGGCAGTCAGGTGGTGCAGCAGAGTTTTGTGGTGGTGCCGTCCGGTTTCCATCACGCCTGCGGCAGCAGCAATGGCAGCCGTTGCCTGGTGCTGGATGTGCCAAGCGACCAATGGGTTTCACAGTCGCTTGGCGAGCATGCCGAGGCCAGTCGCCGCCTGCTCGATAACGCCGGGCGCTTGCCGCTGGATGCCGGGCAAAGCCAATTGGTCAGTTGGCTGGCGAGCAGTCAGGTCAATGATCCGTTGATCGCGCAACAAGGCGCGGTGCTGTTATTGGCCAGCCTCAATAACGCCAGGCCGGCCAGCATCGGGGGGCGGCGCCTGCCGTATGCGGCTTTGAATGCGCACATCGATCAGCACGCGGCTTATCCGCTGCAAGTGGCGGACCTGGCCGGTATCGCCGGGTTGTCCAGTGCCCGTCTTCACGCACGGTTTGTCGCCGAATGCGGACAGACACCAATGGACTATATCCGCAGTCGGCGGCTGCATATCGCGGTGGGATTGCTGCGTGATTCGCCATTGCCCATCGGCGAGATTGCCAGCCGGGTCGGTTACAGCTCCCAGAGTGCCTTTGCCGCAGCGGTGTTGCGCGAGTTTGGCGTATCCCCCGGCAAACTGCGGCGCGAGGCTGGCGACAAATGAGGCGAGTCTGACGACAGACACAGCGAGACTTGCGCGATTAAATGTAGCAGCTGGCGAAGCCTGCGCCCGACTGCGCAGCGGTCGTAAAACCTGCACACGCGGTGCGTCAGGTAAATCGCATCTGTCCCGATTGCGACCGCTTCGCAGTCGGACGCAGGCTTCGCCAGCTGCTACAAGTCGGCGAATTCTGTCGGTTTGGATTTTTACGTTTATCAAGGATTGCAATGACTCCCCGTACCGCCCTTGGCGCCCTGCATATCGGCGCATTGATGTTTGGCCTGACCGGCGTATTCGGCAAACTCGCCGCCGCATCCCCCGCTGTCATCGTTTTTGGCCGTGCCGCGTTTGCGGTGCTGGCACTGGCGGTGTTTGCGCGCTTCGCCAGCAACACCCGTTGGCGCACGCTTGAAGCCGTGGACTGGCGCCGCTTGCTGCTCGGCGGCTTGCTGCTGGCCGGGCACTGGGTGAGTTTCTTTATTGCGGTGAAGGTGGCGGGTGTGGCAATTGCAACCCTGGGCTTTGCCAGCTTCCCGGCGTTTACCGTAATCCTCGAAGGGCTGATCTTCCGCGAGCGGATTCGCGCCAATGAAATCCTGCTGGTCGTATTGGTCAGTGTCGGGCTGGTGCTGGTCACGCCCGACTTCGATCTGGCGAGTGGCGCCACCACGGGCCTGCTCTGGGCCGTCGGCTCCGGGTTGTTGTTTGCCCTGCTGTCGCTGACCAACCGGGCGAGCTCCGGACGAATCCCGCCAGTGCAGGCCGCGCTGTGTCAAAACGTAGTGGTCGCGTTGTGCCTGCTGCCCGTGGCGGCACCGCAGTTGAGCGACGTGCGCGGCCTCGACTGGCTGTGGATCGGTCTGCTCGGCGTGTTCTGCACCGGCGTCGCACACAGTCTGTTCGTCGCCAGTCTGGCGGTGATCAAGGCTCGCACTGCTGCAGTGGTGTTCGCCCTCGAACCGGTTTACGGGATCACTGTGGCCTGGCTGTTGTTCAATGAAAACCCGACGCTGCGGATGCTGATCGGCGGCGCGCTGATCATCGTCGCCATTGTGGCCTCCAGCAGGCTGTCGGGGGGTTCAAGCAAAAAGACCGTGGCGGCAGAAGCGGCGTCTCACTGAGTGCGGTCGTTGTGGCCCAGGTCGCGGTCCGGATCGATCTGATCGCGGACCCGCTGCTTGAGCACTTTGGCCTCGGGGAAACCGCCATCGGCCTTGCGCTCCCAGAGCTGCACGCCTTCACAGAAAATATGGAACACCCCACCGGTGCCGGGCACCAGCGACACCTTGCCCAAGTCGTCACCAAAGGTGCTGAGCAGTTCCTGGGCCAACCAGGCCGCACGTAACAGCCATTGGCATTGAGTGCAGTAGGTGATGACTATTTCCGGTTTGTGCGCGGTCATGTTGGCTCCTTCAGTTTCAGGTTAAGCGGTTCAAGTTCCAGGGATTGGCCGGTATTACTGAATTCGTCGAGGTAGCTGTCATCCAGTGAGGGCGAACTGTCGAAAGGGTTGACCAGGTCCCAACTTGAATCCATCGACGCATCATCCAGCTTCAAGTGGTACTCGTCGTTAGACACCGGGTCCACTGGCATGACTATCAAAGGTGGCGCACTGTTCAGTTTCGGGTGGCTGGCGCGGTAGTCCTGAAGTTTCAGGGAGGCGAGCCCGGCGTCTTGCAGGCTGTTTTCCGGCGATGCAAAAACGGGATGAAACATCGGCTCCGGCGGTGATGGCAAATCGGGGGAAGCCTCGGGCAATGCATCCTCCTCGCGTCGATGCTTGCGACGGAATAACAGGAGTGCCAAAGCCACCAGCCCCAGCAGCCCCAGCAGCCCAGCCATCAACAATCCATTAGTGGCTTGCGGCTCCTCGACAACGGCAGCGACGGGTACCGCAGGCTCGGTGGCCGCTGAATTGAGTTCAGCCAATCGGGTCTGCAGTTCGGTCACCTGCTTTTTCTGACCGGCGATCTGCTCGTCCTGAGCAGTAAACTTTGCATTCAACTCATACACGGTCTTTTGCAGTTGCTGGTTTTGCAGCACGCTGGCGGCCAATTGTTCGGCGACAACGGGATCGCTCACAGGGACCGCAGGTTGAACCGCGACCGGCGTCGAGGCGGGCTCCTTGATGGAATTTGATGACACCTTGGCCGGCTGGATGTCCGCGAAGGCAGAGGGCTGAGCTTCGACGACCGGCTCATCAGCGACGGGATCGACCGCCTCCGGGTCCGGTGGATCAATCAGGACCGTGTATTCGCGCAGCAAACGCCCGTTGGGCTGATTGAGCTGCACCACGAAATCCAGAAAAGGCTCCTTGACCGCTTTGCTGGAGGTCACCCGGATCACACCTCGGTCGCCGCGCAGGACAGGTGTGAACTTCAGATTGTTGAGGAACAACACCCGCTCGACGCCGGCACGGCCGAACTCATCGGCTGTCGCCAGGCTGACGGACAACTCGCCCTCCTCCAGGCCACCGACATCCACCAGGGCGATGTCGGCGCTCAGCGGCTGATTCAGCGCAGAGTGAAGTGTGATCTCACCCAATCCCAACGCGGGCGCCAATGCCGAGTACGTGAGAGCGCCACCGACCAAAAGCAACCTGGCACCACCCTGCAAAACCAATCGCCAACTCTCAAACATGAGCATCCCTTAACGACAGAACCCACCTGTGCGTGTTCGCACGTCCGTTACGAACACGATATTGCCAAGTAGTTCTTTATAGTCTGCCCAACGGGAGATCCGGGAAGTCCGGCGAGTGGTTATACCTCAAGATTTTTCAAGGTTGGCCAGAATGTGCCCGTGAACCCGCATACACACCTGTAGATCCGCTTCATCAACGCCAGCGAACAGTTCGCGGCGCAGTTGCGTGGCAATGGTTTCAATTTGTTCGATCAGGGGAAGGGCCGGCGTGCAGAGGACAATTTTTTTGGCCCGGCGATCCTCAAGCACAGCTTGACGCTGGACCAGGCCTTGGGACTCCAGGCTATCGAGCAAACGGGCCAGGGTCGGACCTTCGACACCCACGCTTTGTGCCAGCTCACGTTGAGTGGGGGCTTCATCGAAACGTGCCAGGTGCAGCAGCACCAGCCAGCGTGCCTGGGACAGTCCCAGGCCAGCGAGACGACGGTCCAGTTCGGCACGCCAGCCACGGGACATATGGGCCAGTTGCATGCCAAAGCGGTGTTGATCGGTTAACGGCATAAAACACTCATGATCAGACTGAAAATAGTAAAACCTAATTATTAGTCAGCTAAGCATGACCGTACGCTTGAGGCAAGACTCGGTCTTTAGTGAATCGTTACATCAACCTACAAGACCGCTTAAACCTCAAACTCCGATTGCAGGGCGGCACGCACGCAATACAAAACGCCTTCCGGCACGCGCCCGGCAAACAGCGCCGCAATCTCCGACACCGCTGGCAATTCACCCTCACCGTCGAGAAACGCATCCTGGACTTCGCCCATCAATTCTTCAGGCAGATCCAGTGCCTGCTCCAGCGACAGCTGCTGTTTGCCAATCGCTTCGGCGAGCATGGTGTAGACGTTCTTTTCCGAGCATTGCAGTTGACCGGCGATTTGCAGCGGCGTCATGCCGGCACGGGCCAGGGTGATCAGTTCGTGACGCACGTCAGCCACGACTTTCGGCGCCTCGACCTGACCGCCGAGCACTTCGAGGAAGGCCTCGCCGTAACGTTCGAGCTTGCGCGCGCCAACACCGCTGACGGTAGCCATTTGCGACAACGAGGTCGGCTGGCTGCGGAGCATTTCCAGAAGCGTCGAGTCGGGGAAGATGACATACGGCGGCACGCCATGTTCTTCGGCCAGTTTGCGCCGCAAGGCACGTAGCGCCTCCCACTGCTCGCGTTCTTCGCCCCGCACCAGTTGGCTCGCCTGACTCTTGCTGCTTTTGGCGGTGGTTTGCGGCTTGAGGTCGCGGCGCAGCTCCAGGGTCACTTCACCCTTGAGCAGCGGCCGGCAGGTGTCACTCAGGCGCAGACCGCCGTAGCCTTCGAGGTCGATGTCGGCCAGGCCACGGGCAACCAGCTGTCGGAACAGGGAGCGCCATTCACTCTCGCCCATGGCTTTGCCGACACCAAACACTGACAAATGCTGATGACCAAAGCTGCGGACCTTTTCGTTGTCCTTGCCCAGCAACACGTCCACAAGATGCCCGACGCCGTAGCGCTGGCCGGTGCGGTAGATCGCCGAAAGTGCCTGCCGGGCCGGCTCGGTGGCGTCCCAGGTCTGCACGCCATCGACGCAGTTGTCGCAATGACCGCACGGCTCGGGCATGTCTTCGTCGAAATAGGCCAGCAGTGTCTGGCGACGGCAGCGGGTTTCTTCGCAGAGCGAGAGCATCGCGTCCAGCTTGTGCTGTTCCAGGCGCTTGTGACGCTCATCGCCTTCGGAGTTCTGCAACATTTGCTTGAGCATCACCACGTCTTGCAGGCCGTAAGCCATCCAGGCATCTGCCGGCAGGCCGTCACGACCGCCGCGACCGGTTTCCTGGTAGTACGCCTCCAGGGATTTCGGCAAATCGAGGTGAGCGACAAACCGCACGTTGGGCTTGTCGATGCCCATGCCGAAGGCCACGGTGGCGACCATGATCAGGCCTTCCTCGTTGAGGAAGCGCTTCTGGTGGTGGGCCCTGGTTTCGTTGGGCAAACCAGCGTGATACGGCAGCGCCGGGAAGCCTTGCTCGCTGAGGAATACCGCGACTTCGTCGACTTTCTTGCGTGACAGGCAGTAAACGATGCCGGCATCGCTGCGCCGCTCGGCCAGGAACGCCAGCAACTGTTTGCGTGGCTGCTCCTTGGGCACGATGCGATAGAAAATGTTCGGGCGATCGAAGCTCGACAGAAAGCGTTCGGCGTCCTGTAGATGCAGACGGTCGACGATTTCTTCGCGGGTGCGTTTGTCGGCGGTGGCGGTCAGGGCGATGCGCGGGACGTTGGGGAACAATTCCGCCAGCTGCCCCAGTTGCAGGTATTCGCGACGGAAGTCATGCCCCCATTGGGACACGCAGTGCGCTTCGTCGATGGCGAACAGGGCAATTTCAAGGCTTTGCAGGAAAGCCAGCATGCGCGGCTGGACCAGACGCTCGGGCGCCAGGTAGAGCATTTTCACTTCGCCGCGCTTGATGCGGGCCGCCAGGTCGCGCTGTTGTTCGGCGCTCAGCGTGGAGTTCAATGCCGCAGCCGCGACGCCCAGCTCTTCGAGGGTGGCGACCTGGTCGTCCATCAGCGCGATCAGCGGCGACACCACCACCGCCAGGCCTTCGCGCAGTAGCGCCGGTACCTGGAAGCACAAGGATTTACCGCCACCGGTAGGCATCAGCACCAGGGCATCGCCGCCACTGGCCACGCGCTCAATGATTGCACCCTGACGGCCACGAAAACTGTCGTAGCCGAAGATGTCCTTGAGGACGCGTTGAGCCTGTTCGAGCATAAAAACTCCAAAAATCACAAAAACATCCCTGCAAGGCTGGTTCAGAACCACGCACGCTGCACCGACAAATCGTAAGCGCGCATTGCATGAGGCTGCACATTTCAGCCGCGTCGCCAGCAGGGCATCACAAAACGCGCGAGTATACCCGAGCGCTCCCTTGCACAGGGCACCGCTGATAAGACACATGAACCCAATGCAATGCAGAACCCTGTGGGAGCGGGCTTGCTCCCACAGGGAATGTGGTGTTCTGTATTCCTGCGAGGGCGCAAATATGCCGTGCGGCTGGCCTGAGCGCTCAAGAAGGCCTAGAATTCCCGCATCGAACATTCCCCAAGGTAGCCCTTTAATGTCCTTCGCTGAGCAACTAACCCGTTTGCAAGTCTTCCTCGACGCCGACGAACTGCATGACGAGGCGCTGGACTACGTGGCCGCCCACGGCTATCTCACCGCGCTGTCGATCTGTTCCGAAACCGTTCCTGACCGTGAATGGATCGACGCCCTCTTCGCCGAAGAGCCGCACTACGCTGACGACACCGAGCGTGAAGCGATCGAATCCACCCTGCTGGCCCTCAAGGCTCACATCGCCCGCCAACTGGCGTCCGACGAAGAGTTCGAGCTGCCATGCGAGCTCGACCTGGGCGACGAGCCGGATGATTCCGACCTGCGCGGCTGGTGCATCGGTTTCATGGAAGGCGTGTTCCTGCGTGAAGCCGCGTGGTTCGAAACCGCCGAAGACGAAGTCAGCGAAATGCTGTTGCCGATCATGGTCGGTTCGGGTCTGTTCGACGAGCAGCCTGAGTTCGAAGACATCGCCAAAGATGCCAACCTGATGGACGACATGATCGTGCAGATCCCGGAAGCCCTGACCGCGCTGTACCTGCTGTGCCAGGCACCAGACGAAAAACCGGCGATCCTCAAGCCACGTCACCACTAAGGTTTTGCCTATGGACAACCCCATAGGCAACCGCTCCCTGATGTTGCGTTACGTGCTGCTGGCCATCGGCTGGCTGAGCGTAGCGCTGGGGGTGATCGGGATCTTCCTGCCGGTATTGCCCACCACCCCCTTCCTGCTGCTCGCCGCCGCGTGCTTTGCCCGCAGTTCGCCACGTTTCTATCAGTGGCTGGTGGGACATCCACGGCTGGGTCCATGGATTCGCGACTATCTCGACGGCAACGGCATCCCGCTCAAAGGCAAGGTCTACGCCATCGGATTGATGTGGGCGAGCATCCTGCTCTCCTGCTATCTGGTGCCTTTGCCGTGGGCGCGCGGGTTCATGCTGACCAGTGCTGTGCTGGTAACGATCTATATCCTCAAGCAAAAAACCCTGCACAAATCCTGACTCGACAATTTGTCCGCTCCCGCTGAAAACACCGCCTAGACTTCAGACATCTTCACGCGAGTTGCCACATGTCCCGTCGTCCGCGTAGTCCAGGATGGTCAACGCTCCGACTTCGGCTCGGCAGATGGCTGCTGCTGGCCGGTTTTCTGTTGGCGGGACTGGGCAGCGTCCTGGCTGACTGGGACTTTACGCAGATCCTGCAAACCGCCGAAAAACGCTATGGCCCTCTCGGCCCCGCCAAGGGAAGAATCGAGGCCTGGAGTCAAATGCTCAAAAGCGAACTCAAGCAGCCCGAGCGCGAGCAACTGAATGCGGTCAATCGTTTCTTCAATCAGCAGCTGAATTTTCAGGATGACACGCGCATCTGGCGTCAGACCGATTACTGGGCCACGCCAGAAGAATCGCTGATCAAGGGCGCCGGCGACTGTGAGGACTACGCGCTGGCAAAGTATTTCAGCCTGCGCTATCTCGGGATTCCCAGCGAGAAACTGCGCATCACCTACGTCAAGGCCCTGGCCCAAAACCAGGCGCACATGGTGTTGACCTTCTATAGCAGCCCCACGGCCGAACCGTTGGTGCTGGATAACCTGATCAGTGAGATCCGTCCCGCGTCCCAACGCAAAGACCTGCTGCCGGTGTACGCCTTCAACGCCGAAGGCTTGTACTTGCCGGGGGCTAACGGCGGCAAACGCAGCAGCGACTCAAAAAAGCTGTCACGCTGGCAAGACGTGTTGAAAAAGATGCAAGCCGAAGGGTTCGCCGTGGGCGAAGGCTAGTTGCCACCGCAAGGAGCGTTTTATGTCACTGCGCAAACAGTTGTTTCTCGCCATTTGCCTGTTCCTGCTGGTGGCTTTCAGCGGCAGCTTTTTTGTCAGCCTGGAAAGCTCCCGTGAACAGACGCTCGGCCAGTTGCGCTCCCACGCCCAAGACGCCGCCACCGCGCTCGGTTTGTCGCTGACTGCACAAATCGACGACCCGGCCATGATCGAGCTGATGGTCAGTTCGATTTACGACAGCGGTTATTTCAGCAGTATTCGCGTCATCAGCATTGTCGATGAACAGGTGCTGGTGGAACGCAGTGCCCCCGCGAAAATCAAAGGCATTCCACGCTGGTTCGTCAGGCTCGTCAACCTGAGCCCAGAGGGTGGTGACGCGCTGATCATGCGCGGCTGGGACCAGGTGGCGCGGGTCGAAGTGATGAGCAACCCGCAATTTGCCCTGGCCAAACTATGGGACAGCACAGTGGGCAGCCTGATCTGGTTGCTGATCTGCGGATTCCTCAGCGCGGTATTTGGCGGTTGGCTGTTACGCCGGCAATTGCGCCCGCTCGACAAAATGGTCAAACAGGCCGAAGCCATCAGCAAACGCGAGTTCCTGAGCCTGCCGAAACTGCCGCGCACCCCGGAATTGAGGCGCGTGGTGCTGGCGATGAACCAGATGGTCGAAAAGCTTAAAACGCTGTTCGCCGAAGAAGCCTCGCGCAGTGAAAAACTGCGTGCCGAGTCTTATCAGGACAGCCTCACCGGCCTGGCTAACCGGCGCTTGCTGGATGAGCAACTGGCGGATCACCTGCTGATCGGCGAACAGAGCAGCGCTGGCCATTTGCTGATGCTGCGGATCAACGACCTGGTCGGCCTCAACCAGCGCCTGGGTGGTCAGCGCACTGATGCGCTGATCAGTGCGGTTGGCGAGCTGCTCAAGCGCCTGACGCAACCGCCGGAACGGCGCACCTGGCTGGCGGCGCGCAATCGCGGCGGTGAGTTCAGCCTGCTGACACCGGGTCTGGACGCCGTCGATGCCGCACGCCTGGCCTCGGAAATCAGCGCCACCCTGGAAAACCTGCGCCTGACCGATGCCAGCGATTGCATGCCGGTGGCGCACTTGGGCATCGTCGCCTATCACCCCGGCGAACCGGCCAGCGATGTACTGTTGCGCCTCGATCAGGCCCTGACGCAAGCCCGGCAACACCCCGAGCGACCGTGGGTCTGTCTGGCCGATACCGACACCGCAACCAACCACACCCAACATGACTGGCGCAGCTGGATCGACGACGCCCTGACCCACGGCAAACTGCGGCTGTATTTCCAACCCGTCGTGCAATGCGCCGACACCAGCCAGGTGCTGCACCACAAAGTCCTCGCGCGCCTGCTCGACCCGAGTGGAGAAGCGATTGCCGCCGGGCATTTCCTGCCATGGATCGAGCGTCTCGGCTGGTCCGCGCGGTTCGACCTCGCGATGCTCGAAGCGACCCTCGACTACCTGGTCCTCAATCGTTGGCCCTTGGCGCTGAGCCTGTCCGGCAACACCCTGCGCGACCCGGCACAGCTGCGAGAAATCATCGACTTGCTCGACTCACTGCCAGACCTGGCACCGCTGCTGACCCTGGAAATCGACGAACGCCAACTGCCGCCCCCCGACGAACTACAGCGCCTGAGCCACAGCCTGCTCGACACGGGTTACCGCATTGGCTTGCAGCATTTCGGCGGCAGCTTCAGCCAGATCGGCAATCTGACGCAACTGGGGTTGGCCTATCTGAAAATCGATGGTGCGTACATCCGCAGCATTGATGTTCAGCCAGACAAGCGGCTGTTTATTGATGCGATCTTCCGGGCGACCAACAGCATTGATCTGCCGCTGATTGCGGAGATGGTGGAGACGCAAGGGGAACTGGAGGTGATTCAGGAATTGGGGTTGTTTGGGGTGATGGGCAGGTTGATTGGACCACCTGAGCCGATGTAGCTGGACGCGATTATCGAGCAGTAAACAACGCTGTTTAAAAGACACCTCTAGACACTCACTCAGGCTACACATCCTTGCGCCGCTGCCTACGACTGCGCCAGAATCCGCCGGCTTGTGCGCCTTGGGCCGGGTCTCTATCGTTTCCGGGTCGCTGACAAATCAGCGATCGGGTTTCGCAGCCCGGGTCAATCAAGGCGCATAGCGCCACCGTTTCCTATCAGTTGGCGCTTTTTTTCGTCTACTGCATTGAGTTATGGCGGCTGTGCGCGGGAGATCTTCGGATCTGCCGGGTTCCTTGATTCCCGGTCTGCGAACCTGCGTACAGCTGCCACCCTCCCCTCGTTTCGCAGCGAGCCGTGACAGCTCCATTAATCAAGGAGCTTTACCATGTTCAAAATCACACCCAACCCACCCGAAACCGATGACGAAACCTTGCTGGTCAATGCCTGTGAGTCATTGGCGTCAGCAAGTGTCATGTTGAGCGATTTCGCGGGGCAGCTGAACGGCCCGCAGCGCCACACCCTCCTCGGCATTCAACAGAACGTCATGCTGGGTGAACTGGCGGTGAACCGGATGCTGGATAACGTTGATCCGCAGGGCTGATGCGCTGAGTCCTGCGTGGTTTGGTAGCGAGGGCTGACCGTAGAATTTTGTGGTGCCTGGCCTGGCCTCTTCGCGGGCAAGCCCTAATACCGATCAGTTAAGCAATTTCTGCGGTAACGCAATTGTTGTAGCAGCTGGCGAAGCCTGCGTTCGGCTGCGAAGCAGTCGTAATACCTGAGTTTGCGGTCTTCCTGAAACACCGCATCGTCTGATTTCACGACTGCTGCGCAGCCGAACGCAGGCTTCGCCAGCTGCTACGGTTCGTGTTATCGCTTAACTGATCGGCATTAGGGCAAGCCCGCTCCCACAGGGTATTTGTGTCGTTCACAAATTTTGTGTTAAAAACCAAAACCTGTGGGAGCGGGCTTGCTCCGGCCGGCGATCCGACGCAAGCGATCTAACAGTCGATAGATCGTTCCCACGCTCCGCGTGGGCATGCCTCCCCGGACGCTCCGCGTCCGCTTTTGGGACGCAGAGCGTCCCTTGCTGCATTCCCACGCAGAGTGGTGGGAACGATCACTCGGAAAAAAAACCCGCCATTCCTTACCCAGGAATGGCGGGTTTTGTCTTTTCAGCCTTCAGGTCACACGGTATCCACCTTCAACGAATGGTCGTTCAACATGCCGTTGATGATGGTCGCCGTATCATGCCCACCTGCCACCACCCCACCTGCCCCCGGCGTCACGCCGTAATGATCGGCCAGGTCAACGCCCGCCAGGTCGATGGTCTGGTTCGGCGTGGCGCCGGCCATGGCGCTGACGTCGATGCTGGTCAGTACCGAGGCGCCGCTGCCGACGACTGTGAAGTGCAGGTAGTCATCCAGTGACGCCGTGGTGCCGTTTTCACCTTGCAGCAGTTGCGACAAATCAAGTTTGTCGGTGCCTGGGGTGAAGTCGGTGACGACGTCGTGGCCGCTGTTGCCTTTGAGCCACTGGAAGGTGTCGGCCCCTGCCCCGCCGGTGAGGGTGTTGTTGCCCAGACCGCCGATCAGGAAGTCGTCACCACCGCCACCGTTAAGGGTGTCGTTACCCAAACCGCCGTCGATGACGTTGCTGTTGTTGTCGCCCGTGAGGGTGTCGTTGAAGTTGGAGCCGGTCAGTTTTTCGATCCCGGTGAGGGTGTCGGTACCGGCCCCTAGAGTGTTTTGCGCTCCGGTGAGGCCGAGGTTGACCGTGACCCCGGCGGTGGCGTGGGCGTAGTTCGCGGTGTCAATGCCGGTGCCGCCGTCGAGCAGGTCGTTACCGGCGCCGCTGAACAGCAAGTCTTCGCCGGCACCGCCATGCAGCTCGTTGTTGCCGGAGCCGGCGGTAAGCACATCGTTGCCGTCGCCGGCATTGATGACGTTGTTGCCGGTACCGGCCACCATGACGTCATCGCCCGATGTGCCGGTGAGGGTGTGGCCATCCTGGTAGCTGATGGTCACTGCCGCAGTGTCGCTGCCGCCGTGGTTGTCGTTGGCGGTGTAGGTGCCGTGGGCGTCCGGTGTGAAGTCATGGGCATCCGCGTAGTTGACGGTCATGGTCAACTGGTAGTTCTCGGCTCCTTTGGCGTTGCCGCCAGTGGTGTTTTCGATGTTGGTGATGCGGATCTGGTAGGTCTCATCGGCCGTCGCGGCGATCCCGTCGACCGGAATACCGAAGAAGTTCACACCATTGAGGGAATACTCCATGGTGATGTGCCCGGCCGCCAGAGTGTGCGCCAAGTTGAGGGTTTCACCCTCTTTCAGCTTCACGGTGATGAGGTCTACATCATTGGTGTTATTGGTTGTCACCTGTCCCAGAGATCCGTTGATCACCAGTAGCGCTGTCATCGCGGCGGCATCGGCCTTAAAGGAACTGCGCACGTCCGCCAGGGAGTTACTGTTAGTGAAGTTGATTGGGGCACCGGTGCCGGTGAAGCCCGCACCTTTGGCCACCCAACCGGTACTGAAGTTAGTGGGCGAGGCGGTCAGCGGACCCTTGTCGGCATCGGTGTCGTTGGCCAGCAGCAATTCGCCTGGCACCACGATATTGCCCGACAGCACGTTGGTGATGATGTGGTCATCGAACGCCACCGGTGCCGCGTTCGGAATGACTTTGACGGTCAGCGTGGAGCTGGCCAAGTCGCCGTCGTTGTCGCTGACGGTGAAGCCGATGTTTTCGGTGAGGACCACGGCTGTGGATTTCTGCGAGGTGTAGTTGTACTCGCCGGTATCGAGGTTCACCACCAGGGTGCCGCCATTGTTGGTGGCGATGCTGATGCTGTTGTTCACCGTGTTGAACGTGCCGTGGTTAATGCCACTGAAGCCCAGCGAACCCTGGCCGCCCAAGCCTTTTGGGTCGTAGGTGTAGGTGGTGCCGTCGACCGTGAGGGTTTTGATGAAGCCGCCATCGGCGCCGAACGTACCGCCCTCCAGCAATGTACCGGTGACCGGCGCACCGACCACGGTGCCCGAGAGTACCGAGTTGAGCTGGTTGAGATCGGTCACCACGACCGCGTTGGTGTTGGTGTGGGTACTGCCGTCATAGGCCAGCGCATCGAGGTTGGCGTTGCTCACGCCGCTGCCCAGACCGATGGCGTAGTTTTTGATGCCGTTGGCGTCGAGGAAGGCTTTGAGTGCGGCCTCGTCCGCCGCACCTGTTTCCTGGCCGCTGGTCGGTTTGCCATCAGAGAAGAAGTAGCCGACGTTCTGGGCACCGGTCAGTTTTCCGGAGGTATTGAACGCCGTCTGCAGGGTGGCCACAGCCGCATCGTAGTTGGTGCCGCCGCCCGCAGTCAGGCCGGTAAGGATCGACTTCGCGGTCGCCACGTCGACCCACACCGATGTTCTGTCGGTGGCACTGCTGCTGAAGGTGACGAGTTGCACTTTCACATCGCCAAGGTCGTCGTATTTGTCGAGCAAGGCGCTGATGGCCTGTTTGGCCAACGCCAGCCGCGACAAGCCTGGCACGCCGGAGGCATCAGCCATACTGCCGGAAATGTCGAGCACGATCAGCAAGTTGGAGTCGATTTCCACCGCTGTCACCGAGCGATCCGATGCCCCTGCTTTCGGCACGTCGTCGACAATGTTGACGACAATGGTGCTGGTGGTGCTGTTGCCCAAGGCGTCGGTGGCTTTGTAGGTGAAGCTTTCGCTCAGGGTGTTTGGGCCGTCGTTGGTGTTCGGCGACGTTTTCGGCGCCGAGGTCAGGGTGTAGGTGTACGTGCCGTCGGCGTTGAGCTGAAGCTGTCCGTAATTGCCCGTAGCACTGCCAACCAGGCTGTAGGTATACGCGCCGCTGCCTCCGGAGACCGAACCGACCAGCGTCCCGGTGGCGGTTTCCCCGGTGTTGCCCGGGTCGCTGCCGGTGACGGTGCCCGCTGCCAGATCCTGACCTCCCTGGTTCAGGTCGAGGGCTTTTTCGTAGACCGTCACGTCCCGGTCAATCCCGGCTGTCAGGCTATTGTCGGTGACGTTGATGGTGATCGTGGTGGTGCTTTCATCGCCATCGGAATCGCGAATGGTGTAGGTGAACGTGTCCGTGGCGCCCGCAGCGCCCACCGAGTTCGGGTTGCTGTGGTACACGGCATTGCCGGCGGCATCCAGGGTCAGGTAACCGTAGGCGCCTGCGATGTTGTTGCCGAGCCCGCCGACCGCCGGGGTCGCCGTATTGCTGCCGGCACGTACGCCAATCACCGCCCCACTGACAGCCGGGCCATCAGCACCCAGCACGTCGTTGCCCAGAACGCTGATGTTGACCGTTGCGCCTTCCAGCGCACTGGCGGTATTCGGCGCTGCGGTGGGCAGGTCATCGATGATGTTGACGTTGATCTGACCCGACGCCGTGCTGCCATCGCTGTCTGTCGCGACCACATCGAAATTCTCGGTGAAGCTGTTGGCACCGGCGGCGGTTGGATGGGCTTCGTTATCCACCAAGGTGTAGCGGTAGCTGATCACACCGGTGGTCGAGTCGTAGCCAGTGATGGTCAGCTTGTTGCCCAGCGCGGTGACGATTGTTTGCGGGAACCCCGCCGTCACACCACCGGCCACCACGTGAATGCCCCCCACATCGAGGGTTTGCAGGCCATCGAGCGCGGTCACGGTGAGGGTGCCGTCCTTCGTCAGTGCCGGGGTGTTCGGGTTGGTGCCGTCACTGAGGTTTTTCTCGTAGACGGTCAGTTCTCCGCCATAGACGTTGAGGCCGTTGAGGGTCACCGGATCGTCGTTGTTGTGGATTTTCAGCACCAGGTTGGCGGTACTGACGTCGCCGTCGGCATCGGTGAGGGTGTAGGTAAAGGTTTCCGTGCCATTGCCGCCGCCGTGCAGGTTTTTGAAGTCTGCATCATTGGGGTTCAGCGTGTAGGTGTAAGTGCCATCGGCATTGAGCGCCAGTGTGCCGTATGTGCCGTTGAGCGTAGCGGGTGTGATCGGCCCGGCATTCGGCCCGGTCGCCACGCGATCTGCGCCTTGAATGTCGTTGTCCAGGACATTGCCGGTGAGGGTCAACGCACTTTCCGTCACGAGGGTCAGGTTCGTGTCATTCACGGCTTTTGGCACGTCATCGACAATGCTCACCACAATGGTGCTGGTGGTGCTGTTGCCAAGCGAATCGGTGGCCTGGTAGGTGAAGCTTTCGGTCAGCGTATTCGCGCCGTTATTGGCATGCGGCGTGGTGGTCGCCGGTGATGTCAGGGTGTAGGTGTAAGTGCCGTTGGGGTTGAGCTGGATCTGACCGTAGCTTCCCGTAGCGCTGCTCACCAGGGTGTAGGTGATCGCGCCCGTCGCGCCGGTGACCGAGCCAACCAATGTGCCCTTGGCGGTTTCGCCGGTACTGGTCGGATCGCTGCCGATGACGCTGCCTGCGGCCAGGTCCTGCCCGTCCTTGGTCAGGTCCAGGGCTTTTTCGTAGACCGTCACATCGGTATCACGGACCGCCAGGATGCAGCTGTTCGACACGTCGATGGTGATGGTGGTGGTGCTTTCATCGCCGTCGGCATCGCGCACGGTGTAGGTGAAAACGTCGGTCGCGCCTGGACCATTCACCGCATTGGGATTGCTGTGGTACACGGCGTTGCCGTTGGCAGCCAGCGTCAGATAACCGTAGGTGCCGTTGATGTTCGAGCCCAGGCCACCGATGGCCGAGGTCGAGGTGTCGCTGCCGGCGCGCACGCCGACCACTGCGCCACTGAGTGCCGGGCCGTCGGCGCCGCCGATGTCGTTATCCAGCACGTTACCCGAGGCGGTTGCGCCTTCCGCTACCGACTTGTAGTCCGAGTGGGCGGTCGGCAGGTCGTCGATGATGTTGACGTTGATCTGGTTGGTCGCGGTGCTGCCGTCGGTGTCTGTCGCCACTACATTGAAGTTTTCGGTGACGCTGTTGGCGCCGTTGGCGGTTGCGTGGGTTTCCTTATCCACCAGGGTGTAGCTGTAGCTGACAACGCCGGTGGTGGCGTTGAACCCGGTGATGGTCAACGTGCTGCCCAAAGGCGTGACGATCGATTGCGGGAAGCCCGCCGCCACGCCACCGGCCACCACATGGATGCCACCGACATCGAGGGTTTGCAGGCCATCGAGCGCGGTCACGGTGAAGGTGCCGTTCTTCGTCAGGGCCGGGATGTTCGGGTTGCTGCCGTCGCCGAGGTTTTTTTCGTAGACGGTCAGTTCGCCGCCGTAAACATCGAGCCCTTTGAGGATCACCGGGTCATCGTTGTTGTGGATGTTCAGCACCAGGTTGGCGGTGCTGGTATCACCGTCGGCATCGGTAATGGTGTAGGCGAAGGTGTCCGTGCCATTGCCATCGCCGTGCAACGCTTTGAAATCGGCATCGCTGGTGTTCAGGGTGTAGGTGTAAGTGCCGTTGGCGTTCAACACCAACGTGCCATAAGTCCCGTTGAAGGTACCGGGGGTGATCGGGCCGGCGTTTTCCCCAAGGGTCACGCGGTCGGCGCCTTGCACGTCGTTGGTCAGCACGTTGCCGTTCAGCGTCAGCAGGGTTTCCGATGCGGTGCCGCCGCTGTCGTTCACCGCTTGAGGCAGGTCGTCGATGATGTTGACGTCGAGTGTGCCGGTGGCGGTGGTGCCGTTGTCGTCGACCACGGTCACGGCAAATTGCTCAGGCAGCGAGTTGGCGTCGTTGCCGGCGGGGTGGGCTTCGTTGTCGGCCAGGGTGTAGCTGTAACTCACCACGCCCGTGATGGCGTTGAACCCGGTGATGGTCAGCGTGCTGCCCAGCGGAGTCTCGACAGATTGCGGGAACCCGGCTGCCACACCGTTGGTGACGACCGCGATGCCGCCGACAGTCAGCGTAGTCACGCCGTCCAAAGCGGTGATGGTGAAAGTGCCGCTTTGGGTCAGCGCCGGGGTGTTCGGGTTGCTGCCGTCGCCGAGGTTTTTCTCGTAGACGGTCAGTTCGCCGCCGTAGACGTTGAGGCCATCGAGGGTGACCGGGTCATCGTTGTTGTGGATTTGCAGCACCAGGTTGGCGGTGCTGATATCGCCGTCGGCATCGGTAATGGTGTAGGCGAAGGTTTCCGTGCTGTCGCCACCGCCGTGCAACGCTTTGAAATCGGCATCGCTGGTGTTCAGGGTGTAGGTGTAGGTGCCGTTGGCGTTCAAAACCAGGGTGCCGTAAGTCCCGTTGAAGGTACCGGGGGTGATCGGGCCGGCGTTTTCCCCAAGGGTCACGCGGTCGGCGCCTTGCACGTCGTTGCTCAGCACATTGCCGTTCAGCGTCAGCAGGGTTTCCGATGCGGTGCCGCCGCTGTCGTCCACGCCTTGAGGCAGGTCATCGATGATGTTGACGTCGAGCGTGCCGGTGGCGGTGGTGCCGTTGTCGTCGACCACGGTCACGGCAAATTGCTCAGGCAGCGAGTTGGCGTCGTTGCCGGCGGGGTGGGCTTCGTTGTCGGCCAGGGTGTAGCTGTAACTCACCACGCCCGTGATGGCGTTGAACCCGGTGATGGTCAGCGTGCTGCCCAGCGGAGTCTCGACAGATTGCGGGAACCCGGCTGCCACACCGTTGGTGACGACCGCGATGCCGCCGACAGTCAGCGTAGTCACGCCGTCCAAAGCGGTGATGGTGAAGGTGCCGGTCTGAGTCAGCGCCGGGATGTTCGGGTTGCTGCCGTCGCCGAGGTTTTTCTCGAAAACGGTGAGTTCGCCACCGCTGGCGTTGAGGCCGTCAATCGTGACAGGGTCATCGTTGTTGTGGATTTGCAGCACCAGATTCGCGGTGCTGGTGTCGCCGTCGGCATCGGTGATGGTGTAGGCGAAGGTTTCCGTGCCGTTGCCACCGCCGTGCAACGCTTTGAAATCGGCATCGCTGGTGTTCAGGGTGTAGGTGTAGGTGCCGTTGGCGTTCAACACCAAGGTGCCGTAAGTCCCGTTGAACGTACCGGGAGTGATCGGACCGGCATTTTCCCCGACGGTCACACGGTCGGCGCCTTGCACGTCGTTGGTCAGGACGTTGCCATTGAGGGTCAGCAGGGTTTCCGACGCAGTATTGCCGTTGCTGTCGTTCACGGCTTGCGGCAGGTCGTCGACGATGTTGACGTCGAGTGTGCCATTGGCGGTGGTGCCGTTGTCGTCGACCACGGTGACGGCGAACTGCTCCGGCAACGTGTTCGTGCCGTTGCCGGTGGGGTGGGTTTCGTTGTCGGCCAGGGTGTAGCTGTAACTGACGACGCCGGTGGTGGCGTTGAACCCGGTGATGGTCAGCGTGCTGCCCAGCGGTGTGACAACCGACTGAGGAAAACCAGCGGCTACGCCACCCACCACCACGTTGATGCCACCGACGCTCAGGGTCTGCACGCCATCGAGGGCGGTGATGGTGAAGGTGCCGCTTTGGGTCAGTGCCGAAGCATCCGGGCTGCTGCCGTCGCCGAGATTTATTTCGGAGACGGTCAGTTCGCCACCGTTGACGTTGAGGCCGTCGAGGGTGACCGGGTCATCGTTGTTGTGGATTTGCAGCACCAGATTCGCGGTGCTGGTGTCGCCATCAGCGTCCGTCAGCGTGTAGGGAAAGGTTTCCGTGGCGCTGCCACCGCCGTGCAGGGCTTTGAAATCGGCATCGCTGGTGTTCAGGGTGTAGGTGTAAGTGCCGTTGGGATTGAGCACCAGGGTGCCGTAGGTCCCGGTGAAGGTGCCGCCAATAACCGGGCCACTGTTGGGCCCGACAGGAATGCGGTCTGCACCCTGCGTGTCGTTCGGCAACACGCTGCTGGTCAGGGTCAACAGGGTTTCCGATGCGGTATTGGCGTTGCTGTCATCGACCGCTAGGGGCACGTCGTCAGTGATATTGACATCCAGCGTGCCAGTGACGGTGTCACCGTTGCTGTCGCTGGCCACCACAGTGAGCTGCTCGATAAAAGGGGTCGCGCCGTCGCCCGCTGGATGCAGGACGCTTCCATTGAGCGTAAAGCTGTAGCTCACCACGCCAGTGACCGGGTCATACGTGATGGTCAGGGTGTTGCCCTGTGGGCTGGTGATCGACTGGGGAACGCCCGCGGCCACGCCACCGGTGATGACGTTGATGCCGCCAATGCTCAGGCTGTTCAGCCCGTCCAGCGCCGACACACTGAACGTGCCGCTCTGAGTCAACGCGACCGGATTACTCGCCGAACCGCCAGGCAAATTGGCTTCGCTGAAGGTCAACTCACCGCCCGCTACCGACAGGCCGCCGAACGTAATCGGGTTGTTGACGGGCGTTGGAGGGGGCACCACCACGGCAGGAGTGCCGTCGTCGTTCTGGATATCTGCGTTGTGCCGCTCTTCGGGAAATTCCGGGATGCCGCCAAACCCTGCCGTCGGAAAGCCAATCGTTGGATCGACACGCCCGCCCACTTCTTCCAGCATGACAAAACTGTGGCCGCCGCCCGCCACACCATTGCCCCCCGGGGTTGAGCCAGGCCCTGCCGCTGTGGCTTCAGCCGTCTGCGTCGGGTCAGCGCCCGCCGCGATAGCTTTTTGCAGTTGTTCGACATCGGTCAGCTGCACTTCGCTCGGCGTCACCGCCTCCGAGGTGCCAACGTGTGGTATCTGATGCGCAAGTAGCTGCGGCGTCATTTGCTGGTTACTGCCACGCCCGAGGGTCAGTTCCTCGCCATTTTCCAGGCGAACCGCCACCGCGCCTTCGGCCCCGGTGACCAGCTCATCACCGGCGAACAATCGATCGCCCTCGACCAACGCGCGCCGGGTGCCATCGCTCGCAACCGCGAACACCTGACCAATGACCTTACTGACGATACCGATGAGCGTAGCCATGTGCACTTCCTCCGCTGCCAACAAGCTGTCGGCATCCTGTTTTTTTCGAAGAAGTGCCCAGGGTTTAAAAAGGTAACTGCGCGGATCGTCTGCAGGGCGGGTTTATTTGAGTAAGCCGCTGCCCTGGCGATGTGCTCGCCCAGTGTGTCACTCAACCGGAGCGTCGGCGGCAGTGCGATAAAACCCTCTGCAATCAAAGGCTTCGGGGCACACTTGCGTCGCAACTCACTTGATGAACGATGCGTAACAGTCCCGAAACAATCAAGTGACAAAAAACCGTCACCAAAAAACCGTTACGCTGCCCTCCCCTCTAGCACTTCCAAGTCCTTTGTCGATAATTGGATTGAACTTTTCAAAAAAACCTCTGCAAGCCCCTAAAGCTGACAATTCAAAGGTTTTCGGATGAAACAATGTGCTGGATTTTGCTGACGGCATAAGTTTTTTTTGGCATAAGTATTATGAAAAAACTTTCTTAGCTATTCTCTAGAATGTTCTTAGCTCTGTTGTTACAAGGGTGAAACGATTTTACCTATAAATGCCGTCAAATAATTGACGACTAATAAGCACCATCAGGAATTCAGGGAGATACACCCATGCGCGTTCTGACCCCCCTTTGCAGCGCGGTTCTGCTGGCCATTGCCTGCAATTCCAGCGCTCAAGCCATGTCGTTGACCGAGGCAATCCAAAGCACCATTGCAACCCATCCGGAACTGGCCTCGCGCGTGGACTCGCGCCTGTCTGCGGATGAGCAGGTGAAAGTTGCCAAAGGGGGCTTCTATCCATCAGTTGATCTGAGTTCCTCCTACGGTCGCGGGTACAGCGATAACACCAACACCCGGGCGTTCGGTAACCACCACACCGAAATCCTCAACTACACCACGTCGGAACTGCGCTTGCGGCAGATGCTGTTCGACGGTTTCAACACCTCGAACGAAGTTGCACGCACCAAAGGCGTGGTCAATTCCCGTGCCTATTACGCACAAGGCACCGCCCAGGACCTGGCCCTGCGCACCATCGAGGTGTACCTCGAAGTGCTCAAGCACCGCGAACTGGTGACCCTGGCCAAGAACAACCTGCAAGCCCACTTGCGCGTCAATGACCAGATCGGCCTGCGCACCCAGCGTGGCGTCGGCAGCACCGCCGACTCTGATCAATCCAGCGCACGCCGGGCACTGGCGCAAAACAACCTCGACACCGCTGAAGTCAACCTGGCGGACGCCGAGTCGAACTTTTTCAGCGTCGTAGGGCGCCTGCCCGATGAGCTTGAAACACCGCCATCGACCCGCGGTGAATTGCCCGCCACTTTGCCGGATGCCCAGCAGAGCATGGTGGCCAACAACCCGTACCTGAAATCCGCCCAAGCTGACGTGCAATCGGCCGAGAGCCAGTACGAAGTCGCCAAATCGCCGTTCTACCCACGCTTCGACGCCGAAGCCGCAGTGGGCGCGAACAACAACGTGCAGGGCGATGAAGGCCACGACAACGAGTGGCGCGTGGGTGTGGTGATGAACTACAACCTGTTCCGCGGTGGCAGTGACAAGGCGCGCCTGGCTTCCGATGCGCACCTGATCAATCAATCGATGGACATCCGCAACAACGCCCTGCGCCAGCTCAACGAGAACATGAACCTGGCCTGGAACGCCATGGTCAATGCGAAGAAACAAACCCCGACCGCGCGTGAATACGCCGAAACCAGTAAACGCGTGCGCATTGCGTATCAGGACCAGTTCGGCCTGGGTCAGCGCTCACTGCTCGACTTGCTCGACAGTGAAAACGAGCTCTACAACGCCAACCGTCGCTACACCGAAGTGCGCTACACCGAGGAATATTCGATGTACCGCGTACTGGCCGGCATGGGTGAGTTGCTGAGCAAGCAACGGGTGGTGTTGCCCGCCGATGCCATCGCCTCCTCTGAAGTGAAAAGCGAAGCCCGTTTGCCTGAAATGAAGTAGCTCACTGGAGCGATCAATGTGACCAGCATGGAAACCGGCAACACCGGTGTCGATCCGCGCCTAAGCTTCGATGACCCGCTTCTGGATGGTCTGTTGATCCTCTGCAAACTCCACGGCGCGACTGTCAGCCGCGCCAGCCTGAGTGCAGGGCTCCCCCTGAACAAACAACGCTTGAGCCTGGACCTGCTGCCGCGTGCAGCGGCCCGGGCCAGCTTGCAGGCGCGTGTACTGCGCCGCGAGCTGGGGGATATTTCCGCCCTCAACCTGCCTGTAATGTTAATCCTCAACAACGGCCGCACGGCCGTCCTGCGACGCTTCGGCTATGATGGTCAGGTGCTGATCCTGCCCAGCGAAGCCGACGGCGGAGAACAATGGGTCAGCAAAGAAGAGCTGGCCGAAAATTACAGTGGCCAGGCCTTGTTTGCCCGGCCACGCCATGAACTCGAAGACTTGCGCTCGCCCCTGGTGCCGCGGGTGGAAGCCTGGTTTCGCGACACCCTGAAACTGTCCAAATGGCTGTACAGCGATGCGATTCTGGCGAGCTTTTTGATCAACCTGCTCGGGTTGATGGTGCCGCTGTTCGTGATGCAGACCTACGATCGCGTGGTTCCGAACCAGGCCACCTCGACCTTGTGGGTGCTGTCGATCGGCTTGCTGATCGGCACCGGTTTCGAACTGGTGCTGCGGGTCGTGCGCGCGCACTTGCTGGACACCGCCGGGAAGAAAACCGACGTAATCCTGTCGGCGACCTTGTTCGAGCGCATCACCGGCATGTCGATGAAAGCCCGTCCGGCGACCATCGGCGGTTTTGCCCAAAGCATTCATGACTTCCAGGGCCTGCGGGAGTTTCTCACCGCCGTCACCTTGACGAGTCTGATCGACCTGCCTTTCGCCGTGTTGATGCTGGTAGTGATCGGCTTGCTCGGCGGCTGGCTGGTGGTGATTCCGTTGATGGCGTTTCCGATCACGATCATCTTCGCGATGGTGATCCAGGTGCGCCTGCGCGACACCGTGCAAAAAAGCCTGAGCCTGGGCGCCGAACGCCAGGCCTTGCTGATCGAAACCCTCGGTGGCCTGGAAACCCTCAAGGCCTGTAGCGCCGAGAGCGAGCGCCAGCACAAATGGGAGAGCACCCACGGCGCCCTGACACGCCTCGACAGCCACGCGCGCAACCTCTCGGCGGTAGCCACCAACGGGACCCTGTTCATCCAGCAGTTTTCCGGCATGGCGACCATCGTCGCCGGGGTCTACAGCATCATCGCCGGCAACCTCAGCGTGGGTGCGCTGGTGGCGACTTACATGCTCGGTAGCCGCGTGCTCGCGCCACTGGGGCAGATTGCCGGTTTGATCACCCGCTACCAGCAAGCGCAGCTGACCATGAAAAGTACCGATGCGCTCATGGGCCTGCCGCAGGAACGTGACGCGAAACAGCGGCCGCTGGAGCGCACACAACTGCAAGGCGCGCTCGAAGTCAGCGGCGTGACCTTCCACTACAACGGCCAGAACGCGCCGGCATTGGCCAACGTCAGCTTCAGCATGAAGCCCGGTGAACGCATCGGCATCATCGGTCGCAGTGGTTCGGGCAAAAGCACCCTGGGACGACTGCTCATGGGGTTCTATGCGCCGGAAGAAGGCCAGTTGCTGCTCGACGGCCTGGACCTGCGGCAACTGGATGTCGCGGACCTGCGCCAACAGATCGGTTACGTCGCCCATGACTTGCCGCTGCTGGCCGGCAGCCTGCGCGACAACCTGACCCTGGGCGCCCGCTACATCAGCGACTCACGGATGCTCGAAGTCGCCGAACTGACCGGCGTCACTGAATTGGCGCGCCAGCACCCTCAGGGTTTCGACCGACCTGTAGGCGAGCGCGGGCAGTTGCTGTCTGGAGGGCAACGTCAGGCGGTATTGCTGGCTCGGGCCTTGTTGCTCGACCCGCCGATCATGCTGCTCGACGAACCGACCAGCGCCATGGACAACAGCAGCGAAGACATTCTGCGGCAAAAACTCCACGGCTGGGTCCAGGGCAAAACCCTGCTGCTGGTCACTCACCGCACCTCGATGCTCAGCCTGGTGGATCGACTGGTGGTGCTGGATAACGGGCGGATCGTCGCCGACGGGCCGAAGGAAGCGGTCATCGATGCACTGCGCAAGGGCCGTGTCGGCTCTGCGGCTGTCTAGGAGCGACCATGGCCCGTTCATCATCTGACACACCAAAGGACCGGGGCTATTTCGGCAGTTTCGGTAAAACCGCCGAGAGTGAATTCATGCCGGAAACGGCCGGCGCCTCACTGCAGGATTCCCCCCGCTGGTCGCGGATCACCGTGTGGCTGGCGGCGGGGCTGATTATCAGCGCGGTGGTATGGGCCAAGTTTGCGGTGTTGCAGGAAGTCACCACGGGCGAAGGCAAGGCGATTCCATCGAGCAAGGTCCAGGTGATTCAGAACCTGGAGGGCGGCATCGTCACCGAGATCTTCGTTCGCGAAGGGCAAATGGTGAACAAGGGCGATACGTTGCTACGCCTGGATGACACGCGGTTTCTGTCGAACAAGGGGGAGAGCGAAGCGGATCGTTATGCCTTGACGGCGCAGGTTGAACGGCTGTCGGCCGAAGCGGAAGGACGCCCCTTCAAGCTGTCAGAAGAAGTGATCGCCAAGGCACCGCAAGTGGCCGAGGACGAGCGCTCGCTGTACGAACAACGCCAGCGTCGACTCGCCAGTGAGCAACGCACATTGAGCGAACAACTTCGGCAAAAAACCCAGGAACTGGCGGAATTCCGTTCCAAACAAGGACAGTTCAGCTCCAGCCTGGCGCTACTTCAACAAGAGATGAACATGTCCACGCCACTGGTGAGTACCGGGGCGGTTTCACCGGTGGAAATCCTGCGCCTCAAACGCAGCGCGGTGGAGATACGCGGCTCGCTGAATGCGACGACGCTGGCGATTCCCCGGGCAGAAGCGGCGATCAACGAGATCAAAAGCAAGATCGACGAGTCGGAACAAACTTTCCGTTCGGAGGCGGCGAAAGAGCTGAATGAGAAACGCACCGACCTGTCGAAAATAACGGCATCGAGTATCGCCATCGATGACCGCGTGACGCGCACGACGGTGGTGTCGCCGGTTCACGGCATTATCAAAGTACTGAAGGTCAACACCATCGGCGGCGTGGTTCAGCCCGGCAGCGACATGGTGGAAATCGTGCCACTGGAAGACAACTTGCTGATCGAGGCCAAGGTGCGGCCGCAGGACGTGGCGTTCCTGCATCCGGGGCAGAAAGCGATGGTCAAGTTCAGTGCGTATGACTATACGATTTATGGCGGGCTGAGCGCCAAACTCGAATTGATCGGCGCCGACACCATTACCGATGACAAGGGCAACAGCTTCTATCTGATTCAGGTTCGCACGGATAAAAACCACCTGGGCGGGGATGTGAAACCGTTGCTGATCATTCCGGGGATGGTTGCCACGGTGGACATCATCACCGGTGAGAAAAGTGTGCTGGATTACCTGCTCAAACCGGTGTTGAAAGCCCGGACCGAGGCGATGCGCGAACGCTAACCAATGATCGTTCTCACGCTCCGCGTGGGAACGCATCCTGTGACGCTCTGCGTCATGCATGATAGGGACGCAGAGCGTCCCGGGCGGCATTCCCACGCGGAGCGTGGGAACGATCATTGCCCGTGATTTTTAAAATAGGTCTCCTCCCCCATCGCCGCAATCTGCCCCTCGATCAACGCCTCGAACGGTTTCAGCAACGGCTCAAAGGTGCTCGGCGCTTCTAGCACCTGCAACGCCTGCACAATCGCCTCCACCGTCGACAACGACCCTGGCCCCGGTGCTTTGCGCAGTCGGTATCGCGACACCCCGCCGTCCGCCAAGGTCACCCGTGGCAGCGCGGCCAACAGTGGATTGAGGTGCAGCATCTTGCGCGCCTTGCGCCAGGTGCCGTCCGGGACGACCAGCAATAGCGGCCCCTCAATTGCCGTGTACGTTTTCATCGGTTGCGCGCCCTCGCCTGGAAACAACAACCGTGCCTGATACCCCGGTTGATTCAACAGCGCCGGCAAATCCTCAAACACCTCACCGACGATCAACTCGGCATTCTTCAAGCCCAACGCTGCCAACCGCGCGGTATTCAATGCGTGATTCACTTCGCTCGGATGTTGCAACAACAACACCCGAGTGCGGCTATCGAGGCTCGGGATCAGCGGGCACAAGCAATGGGTTTGCGGGCGCAGGCAACGGGGACACTGGATTCTGGACATGGATCAAGCCTGATTCAGTTGTGCTTTGAGCAAATCGCGAAAGGTCTGGATCAGCGGTTCGCGACTGCGACCACGGCGAACGATCATCGAGAACGGCGCCTGATAACCAAAGGTCGCTGGCAGCAATACACGCAAATCGCCCTTGTCCGCCCAGGCCTGCGCATAGTGCTCCGGCAGGTAACCGATGTAGGCACCGGACAGCACAAGAATCAGCTGCGCCTCCATGCTTTCCACCGTCGCCGCGCTGTGTTTGAAACCGTGACGCGCCAATTCCGCCTGACTCCAGTAACCCCGGCCAACCATCCGTTGCTGGGTGATGACTTGCTCAGGGATACGCCGCTCGGTGAACAGCGGATGCCGGCTGCTGCAATACAGCCAGTGCTGTTCGCGGTAAAGCGGCATGTAAACCAGACCGCTCATGCGTGTGGAGAACGCACCGATGGCCAGGTCCAGGCGATTATCCTGCACGCCGAGTTGCAGTTCGTACGGACTCATTACCGAAAGGTGCAAATGCACCGCCGGGTGTTCCTGGCTGTAGGCGCCGATGGCTTCGGCGAAGGGCAAGGCCTTGTCGCTGACGGTTGAGTCGATCACGCCAAGGTTCAGCGTGCCACGCAGTTCGCCCTTGAGCGCTGCGGCGTATTGCTCGAAGCCTTCGAGCTCGCCCAACAGACGCAAGGTTTCCTGATGAAACAGCTCGCCCTTGCTGGTCAGGCTGAAACCACCCCGACCGCGATGACAGAGCACCAGGCCGAGGGCCGCTTCAAGCTGGCTCATGTAGGTGCTGATGGCCGATGTCGAGAGGTTGAGTTCTTGCTGGGCGTTGGCAAACCCTTGATGACGGACCACGCTGACGAAGATGCGCAATAGTTTCAGGTCGGGTAAAGCGTTGGCCATGGAAATGCTCCGGTCTCGGGGTAACGCGTTAGATCGTTCCCACGCTCTGCGTGGGAATGCAGCCCGTGACGCTCTGCGTCACATGCACCAAAAAGTGGGACGCGGAGCGTCCGTGGATGCATTCCCACGCAGAGCATGGGAACGATCATGCTGAGAAGTCTATCGCTGCGCGAACTATTAGTTTAGAAAAATCTGAACTAAGTATTTGCCCGTAGCGATTCTTCCCGGCCACTACATTTCGCAGAATCGGCTCCTAACGGTGCCTGTGTCCGTCCGGACCTGTGCAACCCACATAAATAAAACAACGACGATGAGGCCCTACCCGTGGACAAGATTCTTCACCAACCACTGGGCGGCAATGAAATGCCGCGCTTCGGCGGCATCGCCACCATGATGCGACTCCCCCATTTAGATACCGCTGCCGGCCTGGACGCTGCCTTCATTGGCGTGCCACTGGACATCGGCACCTCGCTGCGCCCCGGTACCCGTTTCGGACCTCGCGAAATCCGCGCTGAATCGGTGATGATCCGCCCGTACAACATGGCGACCGGCGCTGCTCCGTTCGATTCGCTGTCGGTGGCTGACATCGGCGACGTGGCGATCAATACGTTCAACCTGCTGGACGCGGTACGGATCATCGAAGAGTCCTACCACAAAATCCTCGAACACGATGTGATCCCCCTGACTCTCGGCGGCGACCACACCATTACCCTGCCGATCCTGCGCGCCATCCATAAAAAGCACGGCAAGATCGGCTTGGTGCACATTGATGCGCACGCTGATGTGAACGATCACATGTTTGGCGAGAAAATCGCCCACGGCACCACCTTCCGCCGCGCCGTCGAAGAAGGCCTGCTGGATTGCGACCGCGTGGTGCAAATCGGCCTGCGCGCTCAGGGCTACACCGCTGACGACTTCAACTGGAGCCGTAATCAGGGCTTCCGTGTCGTTCAGGCCGAAGAGTGCTGGCACAAATCCCTGGCCCCGTTGATGGCCGAAGTTCGCGAGAAAGTCGGTGGTGGTCCGGTGTACCTGAGTTTCGACATCGACGGCATTGACCCGGCCTGGGCGCCTGGCACCGGCACCCCGGAAATCGGCGGTCTGACGACCATTCAAGCAATTGAAATCGTTCGCGGCTGCCAAGGCCTCGACCTGGTCGGTTGCGATCTGGTAGAAGTCTCGCCCGCTTACGACACCACCGGCAACACCTCGCTGCTGGCCGCCAACCTGCTGTACGAAATGCTCTGCGTACTGCCGGGTGTGGTCCACCGCTGAGGATGGATTCACTCGCTAAACCGGCGTAGCGACAAGCCACCTGATTCAACGCAATACCTGTGGTCAACACACTACCTGTGGGAGCGGGCTTGCCCGCGATGAACGATAACGCGGTCTGCCTGACAGATCGCGGCGCTCCCATCGCGGGCAAGCCACGCTCTCACAGCGATTGATTTTCGCCTCACCATAAAAAAAACAATTGGAGACACGCCGTCATGGCTTTGGATTTATTCGTCGTACTCATCTACGCCGCCGCGATGCTGATACTCGGCTACTACGGCATGCGCAAGGCCAAGACCAACGAAGACTTTTTGGTCGCCGGTCGTAACCTCGGTCCGAGCCTGTACATGGGCACCATGGCCGCCACCGTGCTGGGCGGCGCGTCCACCGTCGGCACCGTACGCCTGGGCTACGTCCATGGCATTTCCGGTTTCTGGCTCTGCGCGGCCCTCGGCTGCGGGATCGTGGCGCTGAACCTGCTCCTCGCCAAACCGCTGCTGAAACTGAAGATCTATACCGTTACCCAAGTGCTGGAAAAACGCTACAACCCGATGGCCCGCTCCGCGAGCGCGGCGATCATGCTGGCGTATGCGCTGATGATCGGCGTGACCTCGATCCTGGCCATCGGCACCGTACTGCAAGTGCTGTTCGACCTGCCGTTCTGGGTCTCGGTATTGGTCGGCGGCGGTGTGGTGGTGATTTACTCCGCGATCGGCGGCATGTGGTCCCTGACCCTGACCGACATCGTCCAGTTCGTGATCAAGACCGTCGGCCTGATGTTCATCCTGTTGCCCATCTGCCTGTACCGCGTCGGCGGCTGGGATGAGTTGGTGTTGAAACTGCCGGCAACCGCCTTCAGCTTCACCACGATTGGCTGGGACACCATCATCACCTACTTCATGATCTACTTCTTCGGGATCCTGATCGGCCAGGACATCTGGCAGCGTGTGTTCACCGTCAAGACCGCCAAAGTGGCACAGGTCGCCGGTACGTTCGCAGGCTTCTACTGCATCCTCTACGGACTGGCCTGCGCCCTGATCGGCATGGCCGCTCACGTGCTGATCCCGGACCTGGACAACGTCAACAACGCCTTCGCCGCCATCGTCAAACTGTCCCTGCCGGACGGTATTCGTGGCCTGGTGATCGCCGCTGCCCTGGCCGCCATGATGTCCACCGCCAGTGCAGGCCTGCTCGCCGCTGCCACCACCCTGACCGAAGATATGCTGCCGAAACTGCGTGGTGGTAAACAGTCGAGCCTGCGCGTCAACCGCCTGTTCACCCTGTTGACCGGCATCGTCGTACTGGGCATCGCTCTGGTCGTGAATGACGTGATCAGCGCCCTGACCCTGGCGTACAACCTGCTGGTGGGCGGCATGCTGATCCCGCTGATGGGGGCGATTTTCTGGAAACGCGCCACCACCGCCGGCGCGATCACCAGCATGAGCATGGGCTTTGCCACTGCGCTGGTGTTCATGTTCAAGGACGGTCTGGATGCCAATACCCCTATCTATTACAGCCTCGGTGTCGGTCTGCTGAGCTTCGTGCTGGTCAGCCTGATGTCCCGTCGCCCGGCAGCCCAGGCCAGCGCCGCCTAAGCTCAACATAACAACTGGTGCTTTCTTCGGCGGGTGTGGCACGGGCGCGTCCTCCCTTATTTCATGCGCCGCGTTGAAACAAGGGAGGACACGCCCACTTGCCACACCCGTTTTTTTCGTCTGGAGAAAAGTGTTTATGAAGATTGTCAGCCGCGATCTGTGGTTCGCGGTGAAACAGCTCAGCGACGGCATTCGCCTGATTCACGAGCCCTACATCCGGCCTTTCTATCGCTGCAACCTCTGGCACATACAGGGTCGCGACAAGGATTTGCTGTTGGACAGTGGTTCCGGGCTGGTCAGCCTGCGCGAGCAATTGCCATGGATCACCGAACGGCCGCTGATGGCGGTGGCGAGTCATTGCCATTTCGACCACATCGCCGGGCATCACGAATTCCCTGAACGACTGGTGCACCCCGCTGAGGCGGACATCCTCGCCGCACCGGACGGCAACAACGATTTGAGCAAAGCCTTTGTCGGTGACGACATGTTCGAGGCTCATCCTGACTGCCCGTTGTGCTACGCCGAATACCGGGTCAAGGCAGCGCCCGCCACGGGCATGATTGAAGAAGGCGATGTGCTGGACCTGGGCGACCGCGTACTGCAAGTGTTGCACACACCGGGGCATTCACCGGGAGGCATCAGCCTATACGAAGCGGCGACCGAGACGCTGTTCAGTGGCGACATCATCTACGACGGCCCGCTGGTCGAAGACGCCTATCACTCCAACCTCGACGACTACGCCCGCAACCTGCAACGCCTGCGCGAGTTGCCTGTGCACACGGTGCATGGCGGGCATTTCGGCAGTTTTTCGGGGGAGCATTTGCGCACGATGATTGACGAGTGGCAGCGCTCACACGGCTGAGGCCTGCTGTACTCAATCGCAGGGACAACCAGTCGCCCTCGAAGAACAACCATGAAAAGAGCCGCCGTTCGCCTCACCGTCCACCAGTTCATCAGTCGCGTGCTGGACGGTCGGGATGACTTCAGCGACGACGCCAGCCTGGCGGAGTTGGGATTGGATAAAGAAGACATCGAAGAGCTGATCTTCCATCTGGAGGATGAGCTGGGGGTGACGGCGTTTACGGCGGAGGAAGACCGGCTGCTCAAGACCGCCAGGACGGCGAATGATTTGAGCCGGTTTTTGATTGAGATCGGGCGGCACTGAATATGCCCGATCTCTGGCATCTGCCTGATCTGTAGCAGCTGCCGAGCACTGCGAGGCTGCGTTCGGGGCCGTCCACATTATTCGGACGGAGCCGTCGGTGACATCAGATTTTGCCGTGTGTCAGGTAGACGCAGCATGTAGGGATTTACGGCTGCTGTGCAGCCGAACGCTGCCTCGCGGTGCTCGACAGCTGCTAGATGTGCTACATGCGGCGCGACTACCGGCGGCGTTGCTGGCGTCGGCGCTGCTCCTCGTCCGTACGAATAGGCACAGGTTGCAGAGGCGGTTCGATCAAACCGAGTGCAACACCCAGATCGTGCAGCCAGTTTTGGATTTTCTCTTTCATGGTGCCCCCTTCAGGGTAGTGCCGGGCGACCGGAATTCTGAGGTCGCTTCGCACTGATAATAGTCCGAAGTCCTACGTAATGCTCATCAAAAGACGCAATGATCTGTTACTGAATTGAACAAAATGCCTGACCGGTCGTTCAAGCAATCGCCCGGGCCTGAACCGGTGCCGTCGGATAGACCGTCTGCTGCTGCTCGATCCACGCGTTCAAGTTGGCCCCGATCATGCCCTTGCGCCACATCAGCCACGTCGTCGCACTGTCAAATGGTTCCGCCAAAGGGTGCACCGCCACGTTCTCGCGGCCCGGCAGACTGGCAAGCATTGACTCCGACATCAGCGCCACGCCCGAGCCTGCAATCACACAGGCGAGCATGCCCGGATAGGATTCGATCTCCATCGCCCGGCCCATCGCAGCATGGTCATGCGCGAACCAGGCCCCCAGGCGCATCCGGTAGGAACAACCCTGGAGAAAGGTAAACACCGATCGCCCTTCTACATCCAGCGCACTGCGCACTGGCGGGTGATCGGCCTCAGTGATCAGCACCAGCCGTTCGTCGCACAACGGCACGCCGTCCAGCCCCGCGAACTCCAGCGGGCCGTCCACCAGCGCCGCATCCAGTCGACCGCTGAGCAGGCCTTCAAGCAGTTCGCCGCTGGGCCCCGATTGCACTTGCAGGTTTACCGCCGGGTAACGGCGGTGATACCCCGGGCCCCATTGCCGTCACGTCGGATCATCAGGGCATCGTTCGATTGAGTGTGATCTATGGCTTGTACGGTCTGGGTTACATCATCCCCGCCACGTTTCTCTCGCAAAAGGCCAACGCGCAGTTTCACGGGCAATGGCTGGCCACCCTGAGCAGCCATTTCAGTGGCGGCTTGCAGCCCGCCTTGATCGTTGCCGGCAGCGGATTGCTTATCGCCGGGAGCTTGTTGCTGCGTCCGGTCAGGACTGCCCGAGGGCTTTGCGCAAACGACGGCGCACCCACTGTTCAGCGCTGACGAACGTGATGCCGAGCAGCACCAGCACGGCGCCGATAACAAAGTTGAGGCTCAGTTCTTCACCCAGCAACACCACCCCGAACGTGACGCCGAACAGTGGCGTCATGAACGAGAACACCGCCAGGTTCGCCGCCAGATAACGGCGCAATAGCCAGAACCAGGTCAGGTAACTGAAGAACGACACCACCAACCCCTGGAATAGCACGCTGGTCACTGCCACTGCGGTCAGGCTGACGTGAGTGATCTGGCCGCTGAGTATTGCGATCAGCACCAGGCCAACAAAGCCGACGATCAGTTGATAAAACAGCGTGAGCGTCACCGGCGCTTCCGACAGCCGCGAGGCGCGCACCACCACCGTGGTTGCGCCCCAGGCAGCGCCGGCCAGTACGCCCAGCGCATCGCCCAGCAACATGCGCTGATCGAGATTGTCCCAGGACACGCCACCGGCAAACGCGATGGCGATCCCGACGAAAGCGAGAAATATCCCCAGCCACTGCAAAGGCCTTAAGCGCTCACTCGGCAGCAACCAATGCACGCCCAACGCGGTAAAAATCGGTGCGGTGTAAAGGAACACCGACATGTGCGCCGCCGTGGTCAGTTGCAAGCCTTCGGAGATAAAGAAAAACTCCAGACCAAACAGCGCACCGGCCAGCAAGCCGCCGCGCCACGTGGCGCCGACCTGATCCCAGCCGCCTTTCCAGCAGATCAGCAATCCTACGAGCAATGCGGAAATGCCCGACCGCCCCACCGCCTGCATGACCGGCGCGATGTCGGGCGCCGCCCACTTGATGATCACCTGCTGCACGCCCCAGATCAGGCATAGCCCAATCATCACTTGCAGGGCAAATCCGTCGGCGCTACGCCGGCTGGCGCTCACCGTGACACCTCGACAACACAATCCATGGCAGAAACTCGGCAGAATAAAAACAAAACGCAACAATCCGTAGCTGCTGGCGAAGCCTGCCTCCGTCTCTGCAGCTGTCGAGCCCCAGCGAGGCTGCGTCCGGCTGCGCAGCAGTCGTAAAAAACATGCAACGCGGTGTTTCAGAAAGTCCGCGTGTACTGGGTTTAAGACTACTTCGCAGCCGGACGCAGCCTCGCTGGGGCTCGACAGCTGCTACAGCGCGTGCGTTGGCTTGAATGACCGGTTGCGAAGTCAGCTTAGTTCGATGCGATCCGCGTGAATGACGATCTGGCCATTCTTGTACAGCGCGCCAATAGCCTTCTTGAAGTTGCCCTTGCTGACGCCAAACATGCTGGTGATCACTGTCGGGTCGCTCTTGTCGCTGACCGGCAGGCTGCCGTTGTTTTCACGCAACTTGGCCAGGATCTTCGAGTTGAGGCTGGTGGCGGCTTCTTCGCCTACGGGTTGCAGGCTCAGGCTGATCTTGCCGTCGGTGCGGACTTCTTTGATAAAGCCCTTCTCTTCTTTGCCGGCACGCATGAACTTGAAGATTTCGTTCTTGTGGATCAGGCCCCAGTGCTTGTTGTTGACGATGGCCTTGAAGCCCATGTCGGTCGCTTCGGCTACCAGCAAATCCACTTCCTGGCCAGGGGTGTAGCTGGCCGGGGTCTTGTCCAGGTAGCGATCCAGGCGCGCGGTCGCGGTGATACGACGGGTATGCTTGTCGAGGTAGACATGCACGACCACATACTCACCGGCGGTCATCTGGCGTTTTTCTTCGGAGTACGGCAGCAGCAGGTCCTTCGGCAGACCCCAGTCCAGGAACACGCCGATGCTGTTGACTTCAACAACTTTCAAACTGGCGAATTCACCGACCTGAACTTTCGGCTTTTCGGTAGTTGCGATGAGTTTGTCATCGCTGTCCAGATAAATAAAAACGTTGAGCCAGTCTTCATCTTCGCTGGGAATATCTTTGGGGATATAACGATTAGGCAACAGGATTTCGCCATCCGCCCCACCGTCCAGATATAAACCGAAGTTAGTGTGTTTAACCACTTGCAAACTGTTGTAACGCCCGACTAAAGCCATTTCAAATACCCTCATTACGTGGGCGCATTCTACCCGGTTTTGCGGGCAACGTTCGCTGGCCGGCCCGGTGGTGAAAGAAAATACTCTGCAAGCCCTGATTTTCCTGGGGATCGGCTCCGGGGACCTCGCCACTCGTCAGCCCGACGTGGTGAATTCTTCACCTGCCAGCCCATTCATGAGCGGGCTCTTTTCATCAACGTTCTTAGTTAAAACAGCGGGTTAGATACATATTTCAGACAATGATCCGAGATAAATCCCAGCCCGGCGACGTGTGTTTTGAGGGGATATTAGCCAAGCAATTGTCAAGTATTTCCTGTACGATGCCTGGCCAAGTTAATTTTCTACAGGTTAATGGCCGCCATGCGTGTAAAAGCATCCAACAGCAAAGCAAAGCCAGCTCCAGCCGTTGAAACCAGCGAATCGATCAACAACCAGATCGCTGCGTTCCTCAAGTCCGGTGGTGAAATCCAGCAAATTGCCAAAGGCGTCAGCGGCCAGACGTTCGGCCCGTCCAAGCAGATCACTTTGGGCAAGAAGTAACATCCCCCGAAGATCCGCCGCGTCAACTGGTCCATAAGCGCTTTGAGCTTCGAAGCGCTTGGACTGGAACCCTCCCGCAACACCCCGACAAACTCATCAATCATTCAAAAATCGACGAACGGCCTTCGCTGCCGAGCATTCGCCGGTATGCTTGCACACGTCTAGAACAAGCGTTTCAGCAGGTTTTTCGTTCCTGCTCCTCGCTGTCAATGGAGTGACGCATGCTCAAGCCCTTTCTCATAGTGCTCTGCACATTGCTGGCATGTCCGGTCGCCAACGCGCAAATTTTCCAGCGCGAACTGGGCGACTTCGACCTCAAGCTTGGCACTACAGCCAGTCGCAGCATGGCCCAAGGGCTGGTCAAGCCTTCCAGTTCCGGTTCTTTCCATGGTGGCCTCGACCTGACCCACGACAGTGGCTTCTACGTGGGCCAATGGGCTCCCAGCATGGGGTTGAGTCCGGGCAAGAATCTTGAAGTGGATTCCTACGTGGGATTTAAACAACCTTTCGATCAAACCCTCGGGTACGAAGTAGGCATGATCCACTACAGCTATCCGAAAGTGGACACCCTCGACAGCCAGGAACTATTCGGCGGCCTGACCCTGCTCGGCAGCCGTTTTGGCGCCGCCGTCAGCAACGACCCGGACAAACTGAACCGGACACTGTTTGCCAACCTCAGTGGCAATCAACCGTTCGGTATCGGGATCAGCATGAAGTACACCACCCACCAGCTCTACACACCGGTATCGGTAGACGATGGGTATATCGGCAGTTTTACCGATTGGTCGGTGCAACTTTCCCGGCCATTCATGGGCATCGATCTGGACCTGATCTACAGTGATTCAAGTCTCAGTGGCAATAATTGCTCGGCCTATTCCGGTCACAACAGCCAATGCGACGGGCTGGTCACGCTCAAGGCTGAACACACGTTTTATTGAACAGCTGAACTGCCGGGTTCATCCTGCGTTCACATGAGAACCTACGCTTAGCAAGGATCTGCCCATGTCGCGCTGGTTAATTCGTTTCGCCGCTCTGATAATCCTGAGCCTCGCCCTCGGCGCGTGCAGCCGAGTGGGCCTGGCCTACCGCAACCTCGACGTGATCATTCCGTGGACGCTCAACGACTATCTGGACATGAGCGGCGAGCAGAAAGGCTGGTTCAACGAACGTCTCAAGGAACATCTGGACTGGCATTGCACCACGCAATTGCCGGTCTACCTGGACTGGCTCGACCGCTTGCAAACCATGGTCGAAACCAACCAGGTGACCGATGCCGCGTTACAAGCCCGCACACGGGAAGCCAAAGCCGCCATCGCCCAGACCGCCCGGGAAATCACCCCGTCGGCCGTCGAGTTGTTGCAGGGGCTGGATGACAAGCAAGTCGCGGAAATGAATGATGCCTTCGCCAAGGACCTGCGAAAACGGCAGGCGGAATACCTCAAACCGTCCCTCGATCAGCAGATCAAACAGCGCGCCGAACGCATGGATAAACGTCTGGTTGACTGGCTGGGCCCGCTGAGCCCCGCCCAGCAACAACGGGTGGTCACCTGGTCAAAGGCCTTGGGTGATCAGAACACGCAATGGATCGCCAACCGCGCGCACTGGCAGACGCAATTCAGCGCGGCCGTTGCCCAGCGTCATAGTCCGGATTTCCCACGGCGAATCGAGACACTTCTGGTTAATCGCGAGAGTTTGTGGACACTGGCCTATCGCCAGGCCTACGCCAACACCGAGGCTCAGGCTCGCAGTTTGATCGTGGACCTGATGGCCGAAAGTACGCCGGCCCAGCGTCAGCAGTTGTTAAAGAAAATCGAAGGGGTGCGCAAAGACTTCAACGAGCTGAAGTGCCTGAAGTCAGCCAAATAAAGCTAATCCCTAACACATCTCCCTGTGGGAGCGGGCTTGCTCGCGAAGGCGGAGTGTCAGACAACGATGATGTTGACTGACACTCCACCTTCGCGGGCAAGCCCGCTCCCACATTGGTTTGGGGTGTACTTCAGGCAATCTGCGCTCTCGACGCCACTTCATCAAACGTCACTTCATCCAGCGCATCCTCCTGCTCATCCAGCACCTGCCGCGGATGATCATTACCAGGAATGCTGCTGTCGATCAGGCTCAATAAACTGGAGCCGCGCAGTGTCAAAATGTAATTCGAACCGGTGCCCCCCTGCTCCTCGGGCCGAGGCTCAATGTAGCCTCGCTGCAGCAGCAACTTTTCGTACTCGCCGGCCACTGCTTTCAGGTGATCGAGGTTTTCCGTCTGCTCACCTTCCGCTGTTTTTTCCGCCACGTACTGCTCGGCATAGGGCCGTGGCGTGAAGCTGCTGGCACCGTTTTGTACTTCGTGCAGCAAGCGTTCAATCAAATCCCAGTTATAAGTCGTCATCCTGATTCAGCCTCCAGACCGCGTGATTGAGAGAGCCTTCTCAGGTTGTGACCGAAACCGGGCGCAGCCGTTCAGCCGTGGTTTTGGACACCACCGACCGGCGGTATGTCGAATCTGGCGCAGGCCAAACGACTAGGCTGTGTAAGTCATCTCCCAGCCTCCCGCAGGAGCAATGCCAATGAACATTCAGAATCATCCCGTGGTGTCCCGCGAAGATTGGCTCGCCGCGCGCAAGCAACATCTGGCTCACGAAAAGGCATTCACCAAGGAACGAGACAAACTCAGCGCCGAACGCCGCGCCCTGCCCTGGGTGAAAATCGACAAGGACTACCACTTTCAAGGTCCCCACGGCGAACTGAAACTCGCCGACCTGTTTGGCGGCCGCAGCCAATTGGTCATCTACCACTTCATGTTCGCCGAAGGATGGGACGAAGGCTGCCCGGGCTGCTCGTTCCTCTCTGATCACATCGACGGCGCCAACCAACACCTGGCGAACCATGACATCGCCGTCGTGGCGGTTTCCCACGCACCGTTCGCCGAATTCCAGGCCTTCAAGCGGCGCATGGGCTGGAAGTTCGACTGGTTTTCATCAGAAGGCTGCGACTTTAACTACGACTTTGGCGTGACAGCCCGAGCCGAAGACGTCGCCGCTGGCAAAGCCACTTACAACTACGAAAAAACCGACGGCGCCGAAGAGGAACTCCCCGGCCTCAGCGTGTTTTATCGCAACGAAGCCGGCGACATCTTCCATACCTATTCCACCTATGCACGAGGCCTGGACATGCTGGTCGGCGCCTACAACTATCTCGACCTCACGCCCAAGGGTCGCAATGAGGAGGAAATCATGGAGTGGGTAAGGCATCACGATCGTTATGAAGAGAAAGCTGCGGCCAGTTGCTGCCATGGGGGGTAGCCTTCAGAGACCGAGTCGCGGCCATCGCAGGTAAGCCAGCTCCCACATTGGATCTGTGTCGAATACATAATTTCCAAATACCACACACCCAATGTGGGAGCGAACGTCCTCCGTCCAACCCCACTGAACTTTTTCTGCGCTTCAACCCTCAACCGGTTAACCCGCCTTAACCGGAACTGAGGCTCACCTATGAAAACCTTGCTAAAGATCACCCTCGCCGCCACCCTCGCCTGCGCCCTCCCCGTTTGGGCCTGCACCCCCGAGGAAGCCACCGCCAAGCGCGAGCAATTGGCTCAGGAGGTGGCCAGGCTCACCGAGCAGAATCCGGCCAAAGCCAAAGAGATCAACGCCGAGTTGCAAAAGATGGATCTGGGCACGGCCAGCAAGGACTTGCCGGACAAGTGCCAGTTGATCGATCAGCGGTTGAAAGAGTTGGGGGCGGCGGACAAGAAAGCCGAAAGCTGACCGCAAATCCCGCACATAAAAAAACCGGACATCCGTCCGGTTTTTTTGGGGTCACGACAACGGCTTATTCAGCCGCCGGCGCTTCCGGCTTGCGACGCTTGAGCGGCGCCATGCCGTCTTTGCTGACCAGCGACAGGGCGTCGGTCTTCGGGCGGTTGGCGATTTTGCGTTTGGTCGGTGCCTTGGCGCCGGTTTTCTTCTTGTCGCCTTTGGCGTCGACCTTTTTCTTCTTCACGCCAACGGCTTTACCCGAGGCCTTGACCTTTTTCGGTCCGCCGTAGGTGCCTTTGACTTCCTTGATGGTACGGCGCTCGAAGCTCTGCTTGAGGTAGCGCTCGATGCTCGACATCAGGTTCCAGTCGCCGTGGCAGATCAGCGAGATGGCCAGGCCTTCGTTACCGGCGCGGCCGGTGCGACCGATACGGTGAACGTATTCGTCGCCGCTGCGTGGCATGTCGAAGTTGATCACCAGGTCCAGGCCATCCACGTCCAGGCCGCGTGCGGCGACGTCGGTGGCGACGAGGATTTTCACGCCGCCCTGCTTCAGGCGGTCGATGGCCAGCTTGCGGTCTTTCTGGTCTTTGTCGCCGTGCAGCACGAATGCTTTGTATTCCTGCGCCACCAGGCGACCGTAGATGCGGTCGGCCATGGCCCGGGTGTTGGTGAAAACGATGGCCTTCTGATAGGTCTCGTTGGCCAGCAACCAGTTGAGGATCTGCTCTTTGTGCACGTTGTGGTCAGCGGTGATGATCTGCTGACGGGTGGTCGCGTTCAGGTCACTGACGTTGTTGACCTGCAGGTGCTCAGGGTTGTTCAACACCTTGGCCACCATGTCGCGCAGACCCGAACCACCGGTGGTGGCAGAGAACAGCATGGTCTGCTGGCGGTTGGTGCATTCAGCCACCAGACGCTGTACGTCGTCGGCAAAGCCCATGTCGAGCATGCGGTCGGCTTCGTCGAGCACCAGCACTTCAACTTCTTTCAAGTCGAGGTTGCCAGCGTTCAGTTGCTCGATCATCCGCCCCGGCGTGCCGATCAGGATGTCCGGCACCTTGCGCAGCATGGCGGCCTGGACCTTGAAGTCTTCACCGCCAGTGATCAGACCAGACTTGATGAAAGTGAACTGCGCGAAGCGCTCGACTTCCTTGATGGTCTGCTGAGCCAGCTCGCGGGTCGGCAGCAGGATCAGGGTCTTGATGCTGACGCGGACTTTCGCCGGGCCGATCAGACGGTGGAGGATCGGCAAAACGAAAGCAGCGGTTTTGCCGCTACCGGTTTGCGCTGTCACCCGCAGGTCACGCCCTTGGAGCGCCAGCGGAATAGCCGCTGCTTGCACTGGCGTTGGCTCGACAAATTTAAGCTCGGCCACGGCTTTGAGCAGGCGTTCGTGCAGGGCGAATTGGGAAAACACGGGTGCTACCTCGAAGAAATACAAAAAAACAGCTGCATAGGGTAACGGTTTCGAGCGCTCAGGCCGAGTTTCTTTACGAAAACGACGATAAACAGTGGCTTTTTGTTGCCTGATTTGTCTTCAAACGTCATCCAAACCGACTTAAATGCTCTAATCGCTCGATCGCGTCCTTCAGGAGAATCGTTTTAGCCCATGGATATCAAACAGCTCTGGCTCAACATTCAAGACCTCTGGGGCACCCTCGATCAGAATCCGCTCCTGCATTCAAGCCTGGCGCTGATGCTGTTGCTGGTGATTGCGCTGGTCCTCGGACGAGTGGCGCGTTACCTCATGCTTCACGCGACCAAAATGCTCGGCCGCCAACCGGCCCTGCACTGGATCAATGATTTTCGGCACAACAAGGTCTTCCATCGCCTGGCGCAGATGACGCCCTCGCTGGTGATCCAGTTCGGCTTGCGCCTGGTGCCGGAGCTGAGCAAGACCAGCCTGAACTTCCTCGGCAATGTGGCGCTGGCGTTCACCATCCTGTTCCTGCTGCTGGCGTTCAGCGCCCTGCTCAGCGCCTTGCTGGACATCTATGCCCGTACCGAACACGCCCGCACCCGCTCGATCAAAGGCTACGTGCAACTGACGAAATTGGTCTTGTATGTGCTGGGGGCGATCATCATCGTCGCCACCCTGATCGACCGCTCGCCACTGTTGCTGCTGTCGGGTCTGGGCGCCATGTCGGCGGTGATCATATTGGTCTACAAAGACACCCTGCTGTCGTTCGTTGCCAGCGTGCAACTGACCAGTAACGACATGCTGCGGGTGGGCGACTGGATCGAAGTGCCGCAAGTCGGCGCTGACGGTGATGTGGTCGACATCACGCTGCATACGGTGAAAGGATTCGATAAAACCATCGTCTCGATCCCGACCTGGCGTTTGATGTCCGAGTCGTTCAAGAACTGGCGCGGCATGCAGCAATCCGGCGGTAGACGGATCAAGCGTAGCCTGTTCATCGACGCCAGCGGCGTGCGTTTTATCCGTGATGACGAAGAGCAGAAGTTGTCGCAGGTGCATCTGCTGACCGATTACATCGGTCGCAAGCAGGCCGAACTCAAAGCCTGGAACGAAGCGCAGGGCAATGTGGCGGCCATGTCGGCCAACCGTCGGCGTATGACCAACATCGGCACCTTCCGCGCCTATGCATTGGCGTATTTGAAGAGTCACCCTGAGATTCAACCCGGCATGACCTGCATGGTCCGCCAGATGCAGACCACCGCGCAGGGCATTCCGCTGGAAATCTACTGCTTCACCAGCACCACGGCGTGGGCGGATTACGAGCGGATTCAGGGGGATATTTTTGATTACTTGCTGGCGGTGCTGCCGGAGTTTGGGTTGAGTCTTTATCAGCAGCCGAGTGGTGGGGATTTGCGGGCCGGGTTGTTGCCGGCGATGCTCGGCGCAAGCCACATTCCCGAAGCCGAAAAACACATCATGTAGCACCACTAAAACCTTGTGGGAGCGAGCCTGCTCGCGATAGCGGTCTGACAGTCACATTCATATCGACTGACACTCCGTCATCGCGAGCAGGCTCGCTCCTACAGGGGTTTGCATCGTTTCCGAAATTTGCGCCTTACTTGACCTGCCGCTGAGGCGCCTTGTGCACCATGGTGTAGGCGTAATCCACGCCCATGCCATACGCGCCGCTGTGTTCCAGCACCAACTCCATCACCGCTTCGTAAGTGTCTTTGTGTGCCCAGTCACGTTGGTACTCAAGCAGCACCTGTTGCCAGGTCACCGGCACCGCACCCGCTTGAATCATCCGCTGCACCGACATGTCGTGCGCTTCCTTGGTGGTACCGCCAGAGGCGTCCGTGACGATGTACACCTCGTAACCTTCAGCCAACGCTTCCAGTGCCGGGAAGGTCAGGCAGACCTCGGTCCACAGCGCGGCAATGATCAGTTTTTTGCGGCCGGTGGCTTTCACCGCGTCTACCAGCGCCTTGTCTTCCCACGAGTTCATCGAGGTACGCTCGATCGGCTTTTGCTCCGGGTGAACCGCCAGCAGCTCGGGCCAGATGTAACCGCTGAAGCTTTCGGTTTCCACCGAGGTGTAAATGGTCGGCACGTTGAAAATCTTCGCGGCCTTGGCCAGGCCTACCGTGTTGTTCTTCAGCGTCTGACGGTCGATCGACTGCACGCCGAACGCCATTTGTGGCTGGTGGTCGATCAGGATCAGGGCGGAATTGTTTGGGTTGAGCAGTTCACGGATAGACATGGCGCGTTCCTTTTGATGTCGATTTTCAAAGTGAGTAAGGGGTGAGTCGACGTTGCCTTCAGCGGCGTTGTCGTCGGCTTGGATGTCACTTTAGGGGCTGGCACAAAAAGGGACAATCCTCTAAAATTGAGAATCATTGATTCCAAAAAAGGGACAATCATGGACCGCATCGAATGCATGCGCGCCTTTGTCGTCACGGTCGGCGAAAACGGCTTCGCCGCCGCTGCACGGGCAATGGATGTGCCGCGATCAAAAGTCAGCAAACAGATTCAGGCGCTGGAGGACGCAATTGGCGTGCAGTTGCTGCAGCGCACCACTCGCAGCCTGCACCTGACCGAGGCAGGCGCCGAATACTTCGACGCGGCACGCGAAGTGCTGGCTTCGCTGGACGAAGCCGAACAGCGAGCGCGTGAGGGCATCGGTGAATTGCGCGGGGTGTTGCGAGTCAATGCGCCGATGTCCTTTGGCTTGCGCCGACTGGGGCCATTGATCCCGCTGTTTCATGAACAGCACCCGAACATCGAGCTGCAACTGGTGCTCAGTGACCAACAGGTGGACCCGGTGCGCGGTGGTTTCGACGTGACCATCCGCATCGCCTGCCTGCCGGACTCGACGATGATTGCCCGGCAACTGGCGCCGGCCCCGCGAATTCTGGTGGCGTCCCCGGCCTATCTGGCGCGCGCTGGCACACCGCAAACCCCGCAAGACTTGCGCGCGCATCAGTGCCTCAATTACGGGTACTTGCAAAGCGGCGTCAGCCTGCAACTGTGCAACGGCCAGGAAACCCAGCGGGTCAACGTGACAGGCCCCTTGCATGCCAACAACGGCGACTTGCTCGCTCAGGCCGCCGAAGCTGGCATGGGCATCGCCCTGCTGCCTGACTTCATTGTCGAGGATGCGCTGACGGCAGGCCGCCTGGTGCCATTGATGTGTGAATGGCAGGCGCCCGCGATCACCATTAACGCGGTGTACCCTTCCGCACGTCGGGTCCCGCAGAAGACCCGCACGTTTATTGAGTTTTTGGTGGCGCAGTTGGCAGAGAAATAACGCTCATCCCTTGTAGGAGTCTATTTTCCGAAGAGTCGGCGCACCTGATCCGCATCGGCGCTACCGTTCTGTTCAAGCGCGAGGAAATACTTCAGCTGCCATTGCTGCGTCCTGATCGCCTGTTTTGCGACAGGTCTGGCCCACGGTGGATAAACACGAATCGCACGCTTGCCACCGACACCGTCAATCGACATGACCCCTTTGGCGGCCAGTATCTTTTGATCGAACACAAACTGCCCGCGGTGCGTGTCATCAGCAACACTCACCACCACAAAGGCAATGCCATCGCCGGTGTCGAATGGTGCAATCTCGCTGACCGACGTCGGTCGCTTCCATAGCGTAACGAACTGGCCAATCTTGGTCGGCGTGGTCTTCGCCACACGGAAGACCACCTCATGGTCATCGAGGCCAAGGCGGCAGGCTTCGTACTCGGCACTCTCCGGTTCGCGTTGAGCCTCCTGGGTCAATGTCATGCCTGCTGGTTTGTACACCTGCTCGATGGCGGTGATCAGTTCTTGCGGAAGGTCCGTCATCGTCGTTCCTGCACCGGCTGAATGTCTCGTCTGATGCCCAACCGACTAATCCACACCGCCATCAAAATCACCGACCCACCGAGGAACAATCGCCCCAGTTCCTCATGCTGATTCCAGATCAGCAGATTGATCAGCAAGCCCACGGGCACATGCAGGTTGTTCATCACCGCCAGCGTCCCGCCATTGACCATGCAAGCGCCCTTGTTCCACCAATACAAACCCAGCGCCGTCGAAACCAACCCGAGAAACACCAACACGCCCCATTGCAGCGGCGCTTCGGGCAGGAAGTTCTGTTTGCCGAACAGCAGGAACGCCGGCAAGGCCACCGCCAATGCACCGAGATAGAAGTAGCCGAATCGGCGGTAGTGCGGCAGATCGCTCGGATGGCGCGCCACCAGATGCTTATAAAGCACCTGCCCGGCGGCGTAGGTGAAGTTGGCGAGTTGCAGCAGCAGGAACCCCATGAAGAAATCCGGGTTGATCCGGTCGTAGCGAATCACTGCCGCCCCCATCACCGCCACCACCGCAGCAATCAATGCCCACGGATTGAAACGCCGGTTCAGCGCATCTTCGATCAGGGTCACGTGCAACGGCGTGAGGATGGTGAACAACAAGACTTCCGGCACTGTCAGCACGCGGAAGCTCAGGTACAGGCACACGTACGTCACACCGAACTGCAACGCGCCGATCAGGAGCATGCCGCGCATGAACGCAGGCTCCACCGAACGCCAGCGCGTCAGCGGAATGAACACCAGCCCCGCAAGTACCACACGCACCAGAACCGCAAAGTAACTGTCGACATGACCGGCCAGGTATTCGCCGATCAAACTGAAGGAAAACGCCTGGATCAGCGTGACAAAAAGTAGATAGCCCATGCTCGCCTCGTTTTGAATGGCGGCGACGATAGCGGGTTTTACTTGTAATCGCGAACGCTCAGCCATCACCCGCTCCCACAGGGGGATGTGTATGTCAGCCAAATCCCAGGCAAAAAAAACCCGATCTCGCTAAGCGTTCAATCGGGCAAGAGCACTCAGGAGCAATAAGTGCAAAGGGAGGTTCGATGCGCGTAAAGCCTTGAAGGGGTTGCGCCAGGTCACTTGAACATCAAGGGATTATCTGGCGATTAAAGCCTCATGCCACCTGGGAAAGCTTGGCGTTGGCCTGGTTCAGGCCCTTCTCGTGGAAGTCGCCGCCCAGGTTCATGCCTTCGGCGTGAATAAAGGTTACGTCGTGGATACCGATGAACGCCATGACCTGACGCAAGTACGGTTCCTGGTGATCCGCTGTGCTGCCGGCGTAGATTCCGCCGCGAGCAGTCAGCACGTAGGCACGCTTGCCGCTGAGCAGACCTTGCGGACCCGTGTCGGTGTATTTGAAAGTCACGCCTGCACGCAGCACATGGTCGAGCCAGGCTTTAAGTGTGCTGGGGATAGCGAAGTTGTACATCGGCGCAGCCATGACCAGCACGTCGGCGGCCAGCAATTCGTCGGTCAACTGGTTGGAGCGTTCCAGCGAAGACTCCTCGATGTCGCTGCGCTGCCCGGCAGGTTTCATCCAGCCGCCCAGCAGGTTGATGTCCAGGTGCGGCACCGGGCTGACGGCCAGATCACGAACGGTGATCTGATCGCCTGGATGAGCCGTTTTCCACTGGTTGATGAAGGTCTGGGTCAGTTGACGGGAAACCGAGTCTTGCTGACGGGCGCTGCTTTCGATGATCAGAACGCGTGACATGGGATGTAGGCTCCATCTGAGAATGCTGTAAGGCGATGGAGTGAAGGTTAAACAGAGTCATATCGATGAAAAAGCGCAAATAACTGCTATAACCCATCAATAAATTCGTTTATAAGCTGAGCATACCCGTGTAGGAGCGGGCTTGCCCCAAGGCCGATCAGTTAAGCCATCACACGACCCGTAGCAGCTGGCGAAGCCTGCGTTCGGCTGCGCAGCAGTCGTTAAATCAGGCGATGCTGTGTTTCAGAAAGACCGCCAACACAGGTTTTACGACTGCTGCGCAGCCGAACGCAGGCTTCGCCAGCTGCTACGGACAAAGTTATGGCTTAACTGATCGGCATTAGGGCAAGCCCGCTCCCACAGGTGCTGAAGTCATTTGGGCGTGCACGTTAGCTCGATACGCAACTTGATAATGCCGCGGGTGAACTTGGCGGTGGCATCTTTGTGTTTTCCCGCCGGCACATCGATCTTGCGAGTACGCGGTGCTTCCGGGCCGTTGCTGAAAACCGCTTTGCAGGTCGCATCAACGTCGCCGTAGTTCGCCACCCGGATGGAGCCCATGTCGTTATCCGTGTCATAGGTGGTGTAGTCGATCTTCAAGCCATTGAGTTTTTTCTGCACATCAATCGGATACGCAAACGCCGTCAGCGGCAGCACCGCCAGCAGCACACAAAAAAGTTTTTTCATCCAGCAGTCTCCATAAAGGGCTGCCAGCTTAGGACAAGAGGAGCCATTCATGAAAGCGCCCCGCGTGACCCTTGATCAATGGCGAACGTTGCAGGCCGTGGTCGACCACGGTGGTTTCGCCCAGGCCGCCGAAGCGCTGCATCGCTCGCAATCGTCGGTGAGCTACACCGTGGCACGCATGCAGGACCAACTCGGTGTGCCGCTGTTGCGCATCGACGGGCGCAAAGCCGTGTTGACCGAAGCCGGTGGCGTGTTGCTGCGTCGTTCGCGGCAACTGGTGAAACAGGCCAGTCAGCTGGAAGACCTGGCCCATCACATGGAACAGGGTTGGGAAGCCGAAGTGCGGCTGGTGGTCGACGCGGCATACCCTAGCGCCCGCCTCGTCCGTGCCTTGACCGCGTTCATGCCGCAAAGCCGCGGCTGCCGGGTTCGTTTGCGCGAAGAGGTGCTGTCGGGGGTAGAAGAAGTCCTGCTCGAAGGCGTGGCAGACCTGGCGATCACCGGGTTCAGCATTCCAGGTTATTTGGGGGCGGAATTGAGCGATGTCGAATTCGTCGCAGTCGCCCACCCCGAGCATGCGCTGCACCGCCTCAACCGTGAGTTGAATTTCCAGGACCTGGAAAGCCAGATGCAAGTGGTGATCCGTGACTCCGGGCGCCAGCAGCCGCGTGATGTCGGCTGGCTTGGGGCCGAACAGCGCTGGACCGTCGGCAGCCTGGCCACCGCCGCGACATTTGTCAGCAGCGGCCTGGGTTTCGCCTGGCTGCCCCGGCACATGATTGAACGGGAACTCATGGAAGGTACGCTCAAGCTGCTACCGTTGGATCAGGGCGGCAGTCGTAACCCGAGTTTTTACCTGTATTCAAATAAGGACAAACCCCTGGGACCTGCGACGCAGATTCTCATTGAACTGCTGCGCACCTTCGACACCGCACCGCTGGACGCGCCTTTCGCCGCCCCTGAACAAGCCTGACAAGGAGTGAATGCATGGCCTATTTCGAACATGAAGGCTGCAATCTGCACTACGAGGAATACGGCCATGGTACGCCGTTGCTACTGGTCCACGGTTTAGGGTCCAGCACGCTGGACTGGGAAATGCAGATCCCGGCACTGTCCGCGCACTACCGGGTGATCGTCCCGGATGTACGTGGCCACGGTCGTTCCGACAAACCTCGCGAGCGCTACAGCATCGCCGGCTTCAGCGCCGACGTCGTCGCACTGATCGAGCATTTGAACCTCGGCCCGGTGCACTACGTGGGGCTTTCGATGGGCGGCATGATCGGCTTTCAATTGGCCGTGGATCAACCGCAATTGCTGAAAAGCCTGACCATCGTCAACAGCGCGCCACAGGTCAAATTGCGCAGTCGCGACGATTACTGGCAGTGGTTAAAACGCTGGAGCCTGATGCGCGCCCTCAGCCTGGGCACCATTGGCAAGGCCCTCGGTGGCAAGTTGTTCCCGAATCCGGAACAGGCAGATTTGCGTCAAAAGATGGCCGAGCGCTGGGCAAAAAACGACAAACATGCTTATCTCGCCAGCTTCGATGCCATCGTTGGCTGGGGGGTTCAGGAACGACTTTCGAAGGTCGCCTGTCCAACCCTCATCGTCAGCGCCGACCGTGATTACACACCCGTCGCGCTGAAAGAGGCCTATGTAAAACTGCTGCCCGATGCACGGCTGGTGGTGATTGCCGATTCGCGTCACGCCACCCCGCTGGACCAACCCGAACGCTTCAACCAAACACTGCTCGAGTTTCTCACCGCAGTCGACACCACCCCACTCAGGATCACTGACCCATGCTGAAAAAAATCGCCCTCGTCGCCGGCACCGTACTGTTTGCTGCCAACCTGATGGCTGCAACGCCCGCCAAGGCACCACACGTATTGCTGGACACTACCAACGGCCAGATTGAAATCGAACTGGACCCGGTCAAGGCGCCGGAGAGCACCAAAAACTTCCTCAAGTACGTAAACAGTGGCTTTTACAACAACACCATTTTCCACCGCGTCATCCCGGGCTTCATGATCCAGGGCGGCGGTTTCACTCAGCAAATGCAGCAAAAGCCGACTGAAGCACCAATCAAGAACGAATCCAAAAACGGTCTGCATAACGTCCGTGGCACGCTGTCCATGGCCCGTACCTCCGATCCGGATTCGGCCACCAGCCAGTTCTTCGTCAACGTCAAGGACAACGACTTCCTCGACCAAGGTGATGGTTACGCCGTGTTCGGCAAAGTCGTGAAAGGCATGGACGTGGTGGATGTCATCGTCAACTCGCCAACCACTAAGCGCAACGGCATGAGCGACGTGCCCGCCGATCCTGTGTACATCAAGTCGGCCAAAGTCATCGACTAAGCTTCACAGGAAGTCTTGAGCGGCTACCGGCCTGCGGGGCCGCTCACACTGTTCAATGGAGAGCCCGTGCGCGGGCGGAGAACTGATGCTTTATCGCCGTTTTGAAAAACTGATCGACGTATTCCGCGATGCACCAACGGCTGCGCCCCCTGATCGGGTTTTCCCTTTCTATACCTATTACCTGAAGCAGGTCTGGCCGAGTTTCGCCGCCCTGCTGATCGTCGGCCTGTTTGGCGCGTTGATCGAAGTCGCACTGTTCAGTTACCTGAGCCGCATCATCGACCTGGCCCAGGGCACGCCGAACGTCAATTTCTTCAAGGAGCACGGCATCGAACTGGCCTGGATGGCGGTGGTGGCGTTGATCCTGCGCCCGGTGTTCGTCGGCCTGCATGACCTTCTGGTGCACCAGACCCTGAGCCCCAGCATGACCAGCATGATCCGCTGGCAGAACCACAGCTACGTGCTCAAACAGAGCCTCAATTTCTTCCAGAACGACTTCGCCGGGCGCATCGCCCAGCGCATCATGCAAACCGGCAACTCATTGCGCGATTCTGCGGTGCAAGCGGTGGACGCGCTGTGGCACGTGCTGATCTACGCGATCAGTTCGCTGGTGTTGTTTGCCGAAGCCGACTGGCGCCTGATGATCCCGCTGCTGAGCTGGATCGCTGCGTACATGGGTGCGCTTTATTACTTCGTGCCACGGGTCAAAGAGCGTTCGGTGGTGTCTTCCGATGCGCGTTCCAAACTGATGGGACGGATCGTCGACGGCTACACCAACATCACCACGCTGAAACTGTTCGCCCATACCAATTTCGAACAGCAATACGCCAAGGAAGCCATTGAAGAACAGACGGTGAAGGCGCAACTGGCTGGCCGGGTGGTCACCAGCATGGACGTGGTCATCACCAGCATGAACGGCTTGCTGATTGTCACCACCACCGGCCTGGCGCTGTGGCTGTGGACGCAGTCGCTGATCTCCGTGGGGGCGATTGCCCTGGCCACGGGCCTGGTGATCCGCATCGTCAACATGTCCGGCTGGATCATGTGGGTGGTCACCGGCATCTTCGAAAACATCGGCATGGTTCAGGACGGCTTGCAGACCATTTCTCAACCGGTCAGCGTGATGGATCAGGACGAGGCCAAACCACTGGCCGTCGCCCGGGGCGAAGTGCGTTTCGAGCACGTCGATTTCCACTACGGCAAGAAGAGCGGGATCATTGGCGACCTCAACCTGAGCATCAAGGCCGGTGAAAAAATCGGCCTGATCGGTCCCTCCGGCGCCGGCAAATCAACCTTGGTCAACCTGCTGTTGCGCTTGTATGACGTGGAGGGAGGGCAAATCCTCATCGACGGTCAGAACATTGCCGAAGTCGGTCAGGAAAGCCTGCGCGAGCGTATCGGCATGATCACTCAGGACACCTCGCTGCTGCACCGCTCGATCCGCGACAATTTGCTGTATGGCAAACCCGATGCCACTGATGCCGAACTCTGGGAAGCGGTGCACAAGGCCCGCGCCGACGAGTTCATCCCGCTGCTCTCGGATGCAGAAGGCCGCACGGGATTCGATGCGCACGTGGGTGAGCGCGGGGTGAAACTGTCTGGCGGTCAGCGTCAGCGGATAGCGATTGCCCGCGTGCTGCTCAAGGATGCGCCGATTTTGATCATGGACGAGGCGACGTCCGCCCTCGATTCGGAAGTGGAAGCGGCCATCCAGGAAAGCCTGGAAACCCTGATGCAAGGCAAAACCGTGATCGCCATCGCCCACCGTCTCTCGACCATTGCCCGGATGGACCGCCTGGTGGTGCTGGAAAACGGCAGGATCGCCGAAACCGGCACCCACGCCGAACTACTGGCCCATGGCGGGTTGTATGCACGGTTGTGGCAGCACCAGACCGGGGGTTTTGTCGGGATCGATTAATTCAAAATCCCCCCTATCCCCTGTCTGATCGTTCCCACGCTCTGCGTGGGAATGCAGCCCGGGACGCTCTGCGTCCCAAAAGCGGACGCAGAGCGTCTATTGAGGCATTCCCACGCAGAGCGTGGGAACGATCTGCCTTACCCGTCGGCTGGAATTCTGTAAAAACCCTGCTGTACTCAGCCAAGGTTCTGGAGATGGTTCTGCAGTCCATCTGCTGGAGGCGAAAGGCATTAAAACTTCGAAAGGACACGCTCTCATGTCTCTATTCAAACGTTCAGCGACAGAGTTGGTAGGTACGTTCTGGCTGGTGTTGGGGGGGTGCGGCAGTGCAGTGCTGGCCGCTGCCTTCCCGGATGTAGGCATCGGTTTACTGGGGGTGTCCCTGGCGTTTGGGTTGACGGTGCTGACCATGGCGTTCGCTATCGGCCATATTTCCGGTTGTCACCTCAACCCGGCGGTGTCACTGGGGCTGGTGGTCGGCGGACGGTTTCCCGCCAAGGAGCTGCCGGCTTACATCATCGCGCAAGTGATTGGCGGGGTGATTGCAGCCGCGTTGCTGTATTTCATTGCCAGCGGTAAGGCCGGCTTCGACCTGGCCGGCGGCCTGGCCTCCAACGGCTATGGCGAACACTCCCCCGGCAGCTATTCCATGGTGTCAGGGTTTGTCTGTGAACTGGTGATGACAGCGATGTTCATCCTGATCATTCTCGGCGCCACCGACAAGCGCGCTCCGGCAGGACTTGCCCCCATCGCCATCGGCCTGGGGCTGACCCTGATCCACCTGATCTCGATCCCGGTCACCAATACCTCGGTCAACCCGGCGCGCAGCACCGGCCCGGCATTGATCGTCGGTGGCTGGGCCATTCAACAGCTGTGGATGTTCTGGGTCGCGCCGCTGCTGGGTGCGGTGATCGGCGGCATCACCTATCGCTGGCTGGGCAAAGAAGACACTTAAGGCCTCGGACGAGGATCAGTCTTGCCGGTAAGGCAAGGCGGTCCTCGCCTCTTCTGCATACGCCAGCACCCCAACGCGCTCTTGCTGCAGGAAGTCTTTGACCGCCGCTTTCAGACCCGCGTGGCGCAGGTAATGCCAGGAATGGGTGATCACCGGTTCAAACCCGCGAATCAATTTGTGCTCGCCTTGGGCACCGGCGTCGAAACGTTGAAAGCCATTGGCAATCGCATAATCCATGCCCTGATAGAAACACGTCTCAAAGTGCAGTCGATCAAACTCCGCCAGACAACCCCAGTAACGCCCGTAGAAACTGTCGCCCCCCACCAGACTGAAGGCCATGGCCACCGGCCGTGAGCCCTGTTTGGCCAGCACCACACGAATCGACTCCGGCATGCGCTCGGCCAACAGGCTGAAGAATTCGCGTGTCAGGTAAGGCCTTTGCCGACGTACCGCGTAAGTATTGGCATAGCACGCATAAATGAAATCCCACTGCGCCTGATCCAGCTGCCGACCTTCAAGCCATTCGAAATCAATGCCCTGCCCCGCGACTTGCTCACGCTCTTTGCGCATCTGCTTGCGTTTACGTGAACTCAGCACGTCGAGGAAATCCTGAAAATCCCGATAGCCGCGATTCTGCCAGTGATACTGACAGCCAATTCGCTGCAACCAGCCGGGCTGTTCGGCCAGTGCGGCGTCAGTGAACGGGTCAGTGAAGTTGATGTGTGCGCTGGAGAGGTCTTCTATCTCAAGATAGCCCGGCAGGCTCTTGAGTAACTCGAAACCGTCCTCGACGCTGGCCGCCAGCAAGCGTGGCCCGCTGACAGGACTGAAGGGCACGGCGGTCAATAATTTGGGGTAATAGTCGATACCGGCCCGCTCACAGGCATCCGCCCAGGCATGATCGAACACGTATTCACCATAGGAATGCCACTTGCGGTAACTGGGCAGCGCGGCGATCAGCCGATCCCCTTCGATGTGCAACAAATGCTCGGGTTGCCAGCCGGAATGCGGGCCGATGCTGCCACTGTCTTCCAGGGCACTGAGGAAGGCATGGCGCAGAAATGGCTGATGCTCGGGTACGAGTGCATCCCAGATGTGCGGTGCTATTTCGGACAGATTTTCCAAACGTTGCAGCGGCATCAACTTCCTCTCCACTTCTTGCTTGAAAGACCTGCGAGCCTGTTTCTTGACCTGCGCAATGAATCCTCTCTACGGCATGTCCTTGCGGCGTTCCGCAGCGAGACGTTCAGCCAGCGCATCGACCTCCGGCAATGGCTCTTCGGGCATGGCGCGCAATGTCGCCTGCATCAGCCGCATCTGTCGAATGAACCGCCGGCAACTGGGGCAGAACATCAGGTGATGACGCACCATCAGCCGCTCACGAAAACTCAGATCGCCATCGAGATAATCGCTGGAACGCGCCACTTGTTCCTTGCAGGTCAACATTCCCCGGTTTCCTCAAAATGTTCTACGGCCGCAAAAACCTTCAACCGCGCCCTGTGCAACAGCACGCGAACATTGGAGAGCGAGATGTCCAGAAGATTACAGATTTCTTCCAACTCCAGCCCCTGACGCTCACGAAGTAACAATACACTTCTTTGCAGCTCTGACAGGCTCAGCAGCGTGTGATCCAGGCATTCACGCAACTCGCGTTCGGTCAGCAGCGCTTCCGGCGTGTCCTGGTGCCATACAAAGGGAGCCACCCGCCAGTGACCGTCACCTGGAGAAAAACGGTCATCGTCAATTGTGCCATGGGGTGACGGCAGGTCATCGAGGAACACTTCGCGTCGGTTTTGTTTGTATCGACCTTTTGCCGCATTGGCCGTAATGGTCAGCAACCAGGTCTTGAGGCTCGAACGCGCCTCGAATTTGCTCAGATTGCGCACGACCGATAACCACGCATCCTGGACGATTTCGTCGGCATGCCGGCTCCCCACAATCGCATACGCCACGGCCCGCATGGCACTCTGATAGGTACTGACTAACTCTTTGAAAGCCTTTTGTTCACCGGCCAGTAATCGCTCAAGCAGTTGCGCATCGTCAGCCGCCATCAATCAATCCCCTTGTTCTGACTTCCGAAATGACGACGGCAAGACTTCGCCTACAGCTTAGTCCTGCCGTCGCCCGGAAGTTACAGTGTCCTGACGGTTTCGAATGTAGGAAACATCCTCACAATCAAACAGAAAGGGATTACAAGGTTTGGCTCAACGCTTGCGCAGAATCACACTACCAATCGAATAACCGGCGCCAAACGAACTGAGCACGGCCAGCGAACCGGCGGCCAGATCATCCTGGTTCTTGTGAAACGCAATCACCGAGCCGGCAGAGCTGGTGTTGGCGTAGGTGTCGAGAATCACCGGGGCTTCTTCTTCGGTGGCCTCACGACCCAGCAGTTTCTTGACGATCAGGTGATTCATGCTGAGGTTGGCCTGGTGCAGCCAGAAGCGCTTCACGTCGCTGATGTTCAGCGAGTTTTCTTCCAGGTGCGTCGCGATCAGCTCGGCGACCATCGGGCACACGTCGCGGAATACCTTGCGGCCTTCTTGCACGAACAGTTTGTCCTTGGCACCGATGCCCTCTTCCGCCGCGCGGTTGAGGAAGCCAAAGTTGTTGCGGATGTTGTTGGAGAACTTGGTCAGCAGCTTGGTGCTGACGATATCGAACTGGTACTTGGACGTCGCCAGGTCCGCACGCTCGATGATCACTGCGGTGGCAGCGTCACCGAAGATGAAGTGACTGTCGCGGTCGCGAAAGTTCAGGTGACCGGTGCAGACTTCCGGGTTGACCATCAGGATGGCCCGGGCCTGGCCCAGTTGCACGCTGTTGGCGGCCGCCTGAATGCCGAAGGTTGCCGAGGAGCACGCAACGTTCATGTCGAAACCGAAACCCTGGATGCCCAGCGCTTCCTGGACTTCGATGGCGATGGCCGGGTAGGCGCGTTGCAGGTTGGAGCAGGCGACGATCACGCCGTCAATGTCCGCGGCAGTCTTGCCGGCACGCTGCAAGGCTTGTTCGGCGGCGCCGATGGCCATTTGGCAAAGTACCGACCATTCGTCGTTTGAACGCTCCGGCAGGCGTGGCGCCATGCGTTGCGGGTCGAGAATGCCGTCCTTGTCCATGACAAATCGGCTTTTGATGCCGGAGGCTTTCTCGATGAACGCCGCGTTGGACTCGGTCAACGCTTCGACTTCGCCACGGGCGATGGCCTCGGCGTTGTCGGCGTTGAATTGCGCAACGTAAGCGTTGAAAGACTGCACCAGCTCTTCGTTGGAGATGCTGTTGGCCGGGGTGTACAGGCCGGTGCCGCTGATGACGACGTTATACATGGTTGTTTCTCTAATCTGTTCAGGCAGAAAGCATTGGCACCGACGTACCAACACACAAGGGGTCTGTTCCCGTCATGGGAAGCCAACCAGGCATCGCTTTATTCCGATCCGCCTGAACCTTGAAGGGCTCAAAACCGCGGGACCGGCGTTTATAGGCGCGAAGTTTGCCATAAACATTGGGTTTTGGCGCCATTTGCGAGAGCAACGGCGTACCTGATGTGGGAGTGAGCCTGCTCGCGATTTCGGTGTATCAGTTAATAATAATGTGACTGATGTACCGCAATCGCGAGCAGGCTCGCTCCCACAGGGTATTGGGCAAGCCCCGGTTCTAGGGTTCGACCTGGGTCCACTGTTTATTCAGGCGCTTGTCGGAGATCGGCACCTTGGTTCCCAATTGCTGGGCGAACAGCGAAACCCGGTATTCCTCCAGCCACCAGCGATAGAGCTCCAGCTGCGGATCGCGTTTGCCTTCCTGGGCGTGTTTGCTGGCGCGGGTCTGGTATTGAGTCCAGAGACCGGACAATTCACCGCTCCACACCCGATCGCGCTGCACTTGAGCTGCGATTTTTTCAAAGCGCTGCTCGACCGCTTTCAGGTAACGCGGCAATTCCTTGAGCCACACCATCGGCGTTTCGCGGACAAAACCGGGATACACCAAGTGACTGAGCTGCTGCTTGATGTCGTTCAAGGCCACGGCTTGCGCCAGGTCGATCTTGCCCTTGAAGCGTTTTTGCAGGCCGTGCCAGAGCTTGAGGATTTCCAGCGTCAGCTTCGCCAGACGCTCGGCGTGTTCAGTCCAGCCGCCGCGTTTGCGTTCGGCCAACGCCGCCAACCCGGCGCCATCACGCGGCAACGGGTCTTCACCCTCGAGAATGCAGCTGTCGAGACTGGCCAGCAGAATGTCTTCCACCAGACTGTCGATGCGCCCCATGTCGCGGTACATCAGGCCCAGTTCGGTCAGACCCGGCAATTTGCTGCGCAGGAACTTCGCCGGTTCGGCCAGTTGCTGCATCAGCAAACGCTGCAAGGCCCGACGATGCTGGAATTCGGCTTCGGCCGGGGTCGAGAAACGCCCTTCCTTGACCGTGCCGCCCTCTTCCACTAGCGCCGGATAAACCGTCATCGACAGCCCGGCGATCTTCTGCTGGGTTTTCTCGGCGACAGCGGCAAAGACTTTGGCTTCCACCGGCTGCTGGCTTTTCGCGGTTTGCGGCACCGCCAACGCGGCCTGACTCGCTTCGGCAAACCGTGCGGTCAGTTCCGCCAGATCACGCCCTTCGCCAAGGAATTTGCCCTGGCCGTCGACGATTTCCAGGTTCATGCGCAAATGGCTGTCGACCTGCTGCGACGCTTCGGCCCACGCCTCATCACTGACCCGCGCTCCGGTCATGCGCAACAACTCGCGGCCCAGCGCCAGTGGCAACGAACCTTCGGCGAAGGTCATGCGCTGCAATGCGGCTTTGACGAAGTCCGGCACTGGCACAAAATTCTTGCGCAGGGCCTTGGGCAAGTTGCGCACCAGCGCGATGCATTTGGCTTCGATCACACCCGGCACCAGCCATTCCAGACGTTCCGGTGGCAGCATCGGCAGCAACGGTGCCGGCACGCGCAGGGTCACGCCGTCGCGCGGATGGTTGGGCTCGAAGTGGTAACTCAGCGCCAGCTCCAGATCGCCGATGTGCAAGGTGTCCGGGTAATGCAGCGCGGTGACTTCGCTGGCCTCGCGGGCCAGCACGTCTTCTTCGCGCATGATCAGCAGCTGTGGATCTTTCTGGCTGTTGACCCGGTACCAGCTGTCGAAAGTCGCGGTTTGGTGGATCTCCGCCGGTAATCGCGCATCGTAAAAGGCAAACAGGGTTTCTTCGTCGGCCAGAATATCGCGGCGACGGGCCTTGGCTTCCAGTTCGTCGAGTTGCTCCAGAAGTTGCGCGTTGGCCGTCAGGCATTTGGCCCTGGATTGGATCTCGCCGCGCACCAGGCCTTCACGAATGAAAAACTCTCGGGACACCACCGGGTCAATCGGCCCGTAATGCACCGGCCGACGGCCGACCACGATCAGCCCGAACAAGGTGATCTGCTCGAAGGCCACGACCTGACCGCGCTTCTTCTCCCAGTGCGGTTCGAAGTGGTTTTTCTTGATCAGGTGCCCGGCCAGCGGTTCGATCCAGTCGGCGTCGATCTTGGCGACCATGCGCGCGTAAAGCTTGGTGGTTTCCACCAGTTCAGCGGTCATCAGCCATTGCGGGCGTTTTTTACCCAGCCCGGAGGACGGGTGAATCCAGAAACGCCGCTGACGGGCGCCCAGGTAATCACCTTCATCGGTCTTCTGGCCGATCTGGCTGAGCAGGCCCGAGAGCACGGCTTTGTGCAGTTTCGGGTAATCCGCCGGCTCTTTGTTGATGCTCAACTGCATGTCGCGGCAGATCAGGCTCAACTGACGGTGCGAGTCGCGCCATTCGCGCAGTCGCAGGTAATTCAGGAAGTTCTTGCGGCACCAGTTGCGCAACGGGCTTGCCGTCAGTGCCAGGCGCTGTTCTTCAAAACCGCGCCACAGATTGACCAGACCGGCGAAGTCCGAGTCCACGTCTTTCCATTGTGCGTGGGCCTGATCCGCCGCTTGCTGACGCTCCGGCGGACGTTCACGCGGGTCTTGAATCGACATGGCGCTGGCGACGATCAGCACTTCCTGCAAGCTGCCCAGTTTCGCCGCTTCCAGCAGCATGCGACCCATGCGCGGGTCCACCGGCAATCGCGCCAGATTTCGCCCCAGCGGCGTCAGTTGGCTGTTGCGGTCCACCGCTGAGAGTTCTTGCAGAAGGTTGAAACCGTCGCTGATGGCTTTGCCGTCCGGCGGTTCGATAAACGGGAAGTCGGTAATCTCGCCGAGGCGCAGGTGCAGCATCTGCAAAATAACGGCGGCGAGGTTGGTTCGCAAAATCTCCGGATCGGTAAATTCCGGACGGCCATTGAAATCGTCTTCACCGTACAGGCGGATGCAGATACCCGGCTCAACCCGCCCGCAACGACCTTTACGCTGGTTGGCGCTGGCCTGGGAAATCGCTTCGACAGGTAAGCGCTGAACCTTGGCGCGGTAGCTGTACCGACTGATGCGCGCGGTGCCGCTGTCGATCACGTAACGGATGCCCGGCACGGTCAGCGAGGTTTCCGCGACGTTGGTCGCCAGGACCACACGACGGCCTGGGTGCGACTGGAAAATCCGCTGCTGCTCGGCCGGCGACAGGCGCGCGTACAACGGCAGGATTTCGGTGTGCTTGAGCTGAGCCTTGCGCAGCATCTCGGCCGCGTCACGAATCTCGCGCTCGCCGGGCAAGAACACCAGCACATCGCCAGGACTCTTGCGCTCGCTGCGCTCGAAGGCGGCGATTTCGTCTAGGGTGGCGAGGATCGCCTGGTCCACGGTCAAGTCATCCTCGACGCGGTTGCCCTCCTCGTCCTGCTCCAGGGTCAGCGGGCGATACCAGGTTTCCACCGGGAAGGTGCGGCCGGAGACTTCGACAATCGGCGCGTCATCGAAATGTTTGGAGAAGCGCTCCAGGTCGATGGTTGCCGAGGTGATGATGACTTTCAGATCCGGGCGACGCGGCAGCAGGGTTTTCAGGTAACCGAGCAGAAAGTCGATGTTCAGGCTGCGTTCGTGGGCTTCGTCGACGATGATCGTGTCGTAGCGTTCGAGGTAGCGATCGTTCTGGGTTTCCGCCAGCAGGATGCCGTCGGTCATCAGTTTGATCAGGGTGTTGGAGTCGCTCTGATCCTCAAACCGCACCTGATAACCGACCAGCGCGCCCAACGGCGTCGCCAGTTCTTCGGCAACCCGGCTGGCCACGCTACGGGCGGCGATTCGACGGGGCTGGGTATGGCCGATCAGACCATGCTGGCCGCGACCGATTTCCAGGCAGATCTTCGGCAACTGGGTGGTTTTACCCGAACCGGTTTCGCCGGCGATGATCAGCACCTGATGCTTGAGCAGCGCTTCTTTGATTTCGTCGCGCTTGGCGGCAATCGGCAAACTGTCGTCGTAACGAATTACCGGCAGGCTGGCACGCCGCGCCAAGACCTGATCACAGGACGCCTGCATCCGCGCCACCCACAGGGCCAGCTTGGCCTCGTCAGGTTTCTTGCGCAGCTCAAGCAACTGCCGCCGCAGCCGGTGGCGGTCGGCGAGCATGGCGTGATCGAGGTTTTTCAGCAGTTTGTCGATGGAGGGCGATTCGTCGGTCATCGGGTACGCAATTCAGTCGTCTAGTGGCGCAGGGGGGCGATTGTCGCAGATTTAAAGGACAAACGAGATCCCTTGTAGCAGCTGTCGAGCCCCAGCGAGGCTGCGTCGAGGCCAACGCAGCCTCGCTGGGGCTCGACAGCTGCTACGGGGCATGCGAGCCGACTACTCGTTATCCAGGCCCTTGCGGCGATACGGGAATACGTCGATCACTTTGCCCGCCCGAATCGCTTCCTGCAGGCTCTTCCAGTAATCGGCGTTGTACAACTCACCATGCAGTTGATCAAACAACTTGCGCTGGCCGGAGTCGGCAAATAAAAACGGGGGAAACTCCTCGGGAAACACATCCAGCGGCCCGATCGAATACCAGGGCTCGGACGCCATCTCGTCTTCCGGCGTGCGCGGTTGCGGGATGTGGCGGAAGTTGGCCTCGGTCAGGAAGCAAATCTCGTCATAGTCATAAAACACCACGCGTCCGTGGCGGGTGACGCCGAAGTTTTTCAGCAGCATGTCGCCGGGAAAGATATTTGCCGCCGCCAATTGCTTGATCGCCAGGCCGTAATCTTCCAATGCCTCGTGCACCTGCGCGTCGTTGGCGTTTTCCAGGTACAGGTTCAGCGGCGTCATCCGCCGTTCGGTCCAGCAGTGACGTATCAGCACGGTGTCGCCTTCCACCGACACCGTTGACGCGGCCACTTCAAGCAATTCTTCCAGGCACGCCGGGTCGAATTTGCTTAACGGGAAACGGAAATCGGCGAATTCCTGGGTGTCAGCCATGCGCCCCACACGGTCGACGCTTTTTACCAGACGGTATTTCTCGATCACCGTGGCGCGGTCGACGTTTTTCGACGGCGAGAAACGGTCCTTGATGATTTTGAACACGGTGTTGAAACCCGGCAGGGTAAACACGCTCATGACCATGCCGCGCACACCGGGGGCCATGATGAACTGGTCGTCGGTGTTGGCCAGGTGATTAATCAGCGCCCGGTAGAACTCGGACTTGCCGTGCTTGTAGAAACCGATCGAGGTGTACAGCTCGGCGATGTGCTTGCCCGGCAGGATGCGCTTGAGGAAACCGATGAACTCCGCCGGCACCGGCACATCGACCATGAAATACGAACGGGTGAACGAGAAGATGATCGACACGTCCGCTTCATCGGTAATCAGCGCATCGATCTGAATCCCGCGACCTTCGCGGTGCAGCAGCGGGATCACCAGCGGCCACTGTTCGTCCCGGGTATAGATGCGCCCGACCAGGTACGCCCCTTTATTGCGGTAAAGCACCGAGGAAAACAGTTCGACGCTCAACTCCGGGTCTTTGCACACCCAGTCCGGCAGGTTCTCGCGCAGTTGCGCTTCGAGGCGGCTCAAGTCGCCGGCCAGATCGGCGTAATCCTCGCTGAAGCGGTAGTCGGCAAAAATGCTCTCAAGCATGCCGGACAACTGGCCCTGAGGTTTGTAGGTGCGGGTTTGTGCAGCGCGGGCCCGGCGCAGGCTCGGGCGGGTGGTGTGGATGAACATGCAGCCGTCGCTGATCAGGTCATGGCTGAACAAACCGCAGAAAATCGAGTTGTACCAGGTCTCGGACAGTTCATCATCGAAGCGCAGGTCGATCAGCGTGATGTATGCACTTTTGACCAGCGGCCAGCAGCTGACATCCAGCGTGTCGCTGTCGAAAGCGACACGCAGCCGCTCCACCGTTTCGCTGACTTTTTCTTCATAGAGATTGATCCGCGCAGCCGACGCGACTTGCGTCTCCTGCCACTGGGCTTGCTCGAAACGCGCCCGGGCGCCGTCGGTGATCTGCCGGAAATGCTCGCGGTAATCGTCAAAGCCATCGAGGATCATTCGGGCGATATCGGCGGCTGGCCATTGCTGCGGCATGGTGAGACCTCTGCGGGAATTCGTGAGCCCTGAGCTTAGCCAGTGAACCGGGTGCAGGAGAAGCGTAATTTTGCGCTCAGGTTATTGCCGTAACGAGAACCGTAGCAGCTGGCGAAGCCTGCGTTCGGCTGCGTAACAGTCGTAAAACATGAGTTTGCGGTCTACCTGAAACACCGCATCGGCTGATTTCACGACTGCTACGCAGCCGAACGCAGGCTTCGCCAGCTGCTACTAAGTGCAGTTCGGCTTAACTGAACGGCATCAGGGTTATTTGCCCGTTTTTCGGTTGCCATCGATCAGGCCCTCGGCAACACTCTCGTCCCCATCAAGGAAGGAGTACACCGTGAGCCCCGTTGATATCGTCCGTTTACTGTCGCTGGCGGCCATTTGGGGTGCGAGCTTTCTGTTCATGCGCATCATCGCCCCAGTGATTGGCACAATCCCCACGGCTTTTTTCCGCGTGTCGATTGCTGCGGCCGGCCTGCTGGTGATTCTCGGACTGCTGCGCATCAGCTGGGATTTCAAAGGCAAACTCAAGACCGTGATGCTGCTCGGGGTGATCAACTCCGGGATTCCGGCGACGCTCTATTCGGTGGCCGCCCAGGTGCTGCCGGCCGGGTACTCGGCCATCTTCAACGCAACGACGCCACTGATGGGTGTGCTCATCGGCGGGTTGTTCTTTCATGAGCGACTCACCGCCGCCAAGCTCGGCGGGGTGTTCCTCGGATTGTTGGGTGTTGGCGTCCTGACCCGCGCGGGCCCGGTCGCGTTCGACCTGCAACTGCTGATGGGCGCCCTCGCCTGCCTGCTTGCCACGACGTGCTATGGCTTCGCCGGTTTCCTCGCCCGCCGCTGGCTGGATCAGGCCGGTGGTCTCGACAGCCGCTTGTCTGCGCTGGGCAGCATGCTGGGGGCGACGCTGTTTCTGCTGCCGCTGTTCGGCTACAGCGTGATCAGTCAACCGCCGGCGAGCTGGGGTGGCTGGAATGTCTGGTTGTCATTGCTTGGGTTGGGGCTGGTGTGTACCGCGCTGGCGTACATCATTTACTTCCGGCTGCTCAGCTCGATCGGGCCGGTGAGGTCAATGACCACGACTTTCCTGATTCCGCCGTTCGGGGTGTTGTGGGGAGCGTTGTTGCTGGATGAGCCGTTGTCCATGGCGCATGTCTATGGCGGGGTGCTGATTGCGGCGGCGTTGTGGTTGGTGTTGAAGCCTTCGGTGGTGAAAGTGGCTGAGGTGACTGCCAAGTAATTTGTGGTGAGGCTGATGCCGCCTTCGCGAGCAAGCCCGCTCCCACACTCGATCTTCGTCGTGACACCGATCGAATGTGGGAGCGGGCTTGCTCGCGAAAGCGCTAGTCCAAGCACCAAAAATCACAGTGCCTGGTTATTCACCTCCCCATCCACCAACCGCCGAATCCCCAGCGGATTAGCGTTCTGCAACGCCTCGGGCAGCAACGCATCCGGGTAATTCTGAAAGCACACCGGGCGCAGGAAGCGGTCTATCGCCAGCGTGCCCACTGATGTCCCTCGGGAATCGGACGTCGCCGGGTAAGGCCCGCCATGCACCATCGCCTCGCACACCTCGACCCCGGTCGGATAACCGTTGAGCAAAATCCGTCCGACCTTTTCCTGAAGCATGTCTGCCAGCCAGCGGTACTCCAGCAACTCCTCGGCCTCGCCAATCAAGGTCGCTGTCAGTTGCCCGCGCAAGCCCTGCAAAGCCGCCGCCAACTGAGCCTGACTCTCGACTTCGACGACAATGGTGGTCGGCCCGAAGACTTCTTCCTGAAGCAGCTCATTCCCCTCAAGTAACAGGCTGACATCGGCCTTGAACACCTGCGGCTGAGCCTGATTACCCTGTTGCGGCCTGCCCGCCAGGTGCGTCAGCCCCGGATGCTCGTGCAGTTCGCCAAGGCCTCGGTTGTAGCAGGCCAACGTACCGGCGTTGAGCATGGTTTGCGCCGGTTGCTGGTTCATGCTGGCGCAAAAGGTTTCCAGAAAGGTGCTGAACTGCGGCGAACGCAGGCCGATAACCAGGCCGGGATTGGTGCAGAACTGACCACACCCCTGGGTCACCGAACCGGCAAGCTGCGCGGCGATTTGTTCGCCGCGTAGCGCTAGCGCTTCGGGCAGCACGAAGACCGGGTTGATGCTCGACATCTCGGCAAACACCGGGATCGGCTGCGGCCGGGTCGCGGCCATGTGGCTCAGGGCATTGCCGCCCTTGAGCGAACCGGTGAAGCCCACCGCCTGAATCGCCGGGTGCCTGACCAGCCACTCACCGACGCCCCCGCCATAGATCATGTTGAACACACCCGCCGGCATTTCGGTGCGCTCGGCGGCACGGATGATCGCGTCCGCCACCCACTCGGCCGTCGCCATGTGACCGCTGTGAGCCTTGAACACCACCGGGCAACCGGCGGCCAATGCCGACGCCGTATCACCACCGGCGGTGGAGAACGCCAGCGGAAAGTTACTCGCGCCAAACACCGCGACCGGCCCCAAAGCGATACGGTATTGGCGCAGATCCGGACGTGGCAATGGCTGGCGCTCTGGCAGCGCCCGATCAATCCGCGCCCCGTAGAAATCACCGCGACGCAGCACCTTGGCGAACAAGCGCATCTGCCCGCTGGTGCGTGCGCACTCGCCCTGAATGCGCCCGGCCGGCAGCGCGGTTTCGCGGCACACGGTGGCGACGAAGTCATCGCCGAGTGCATCGATTTCATCGGCGATGGCATCGAGGAACCGCGCGCGCTTTTCCGCGCTCAAGTTGCGGTAGACCGGGTAAGCGGCAGCCGCTGCTTTGGCGGCGGCATCCACTTCGGCTTCAGAGGCCTGAAAGAAGGTACCCGGCAGAGCTTCGCCGGTGGTTGCGTCGAGGCTTTTCAGTTGCAGCGTGCCATTGGCGCTGCGGCGGCCGCCGATGTAGTTGTGTCCCAGTAACGTGGTCATGAGTGATTCCTTGACCGGCCAATAAGGCCGGTAATTGAGGACTTAAAGCGCACGCACCTGGCCGATGGCCAACGGTGGGGTGCTTTCGCCGATACCGTTGACCAACGGCGCGCCGAACTCATCGAGGCTGATCTGAAAACGATCGCCCGGCTGGGTTTTCACGCCGTCGGCAAACGACAGCGTGGCGGTGCCGAAGTAGTGCACGTGGACATCGCCGGGGCGCAAAAACTGCGTGTATTTGAAGTGGTGGAATTCGAGGTTGGCGAGGCTGTGGCACATGTTGTCTTCGCCGCTGAGAAATTCCTTTTCCCATATCGTTTCGCCGTTGCGTTTGATGCGGCTGGTGCCGACCAGGTGCCTGGGCAATTCACCTACGCGCAGCTCGGGACCATACGAGCAATAGCGCAGTTTCGAATGCGCCAGGTACAGGTAATTGCGCCGTTCCATCACATGGTCGGAAAACTCGTTGCCCAAGGCATAACCCACGCGATATGGCAGGCCGTCGTCGCCAATGACATAAAGACCGGTCAATTCAGGTTCTTCACCGGCGTCCTCTGCAAACGGCGGCACCGGAAAATCCGCACCGGGGCGCACGACGATGCTGCCGTCACCCTTGTAGAACCATTCCGGTTGCGCGCCAACCTGCCCCTCCGCCGGTTTTCCGCCCTCCAGGCCCCACTTGAAGATGCGCATGGTGTCGGTCATGCCGGCTTCGACGGCGCCGTCCTGCTGGTGCATTTTGTCCCGCGCCGCTGCGCTGCCCAGATGAGTCAGGCCAGTGCCGCTGATCAGGCAATGGGCCGGGTCCTCGTGATCCAACGGCGGCAGGACCTTGCCCTGTTGCAACAGTTGCGCGTAATCCGGGCCTGCCTCGGTGCCGCGTTGAGCGACTTCTTCTTGCAGGCTACGTTGGGCGCGAATCGCCGCGAGTGCCAGTTCACGGGTGCTGCGGGTGCCTTTGAGCACCTGCACCTGGGTCCCGTCGACGAGGCCGACCTGACGCTCACCGGCAGTATTTTCAAATTGAATCAGGCGCATGACGGCCTCCAGAAAGTCGGGGATGGCGCCGCCCGAAAGCGACGCCTCAAGGTCACTCGATGATGTTGAAGTCGCTCAAATACTCATCGGAGATTTCCAGACCCAGGCCTGGCGTGTTGTCGTCGAGCTGGATGTAGCCGTTGACCGGTTGCGGCTCGCCCTTGAACACGTAGTAGAAGAGTTCGTTGCCGACCTCGACGTCGAACACCGGGAAGAACTCGGCCATTGGCGAGGCAGTGGTAGACATGGTCAGGTGGTAGTTGTGCATCTGTCCGGCGTGGGGAATAACCGGCACCGACCAGGCTTCGGCCATGGCGTTGATCTTGCGCGCGGCGGTGATGCCGCCCACGCGGTTGGTGTCGTACTGGATCACGTCGACAGCGCGACGTTCCAGCAGGTCTTTGAAGCCGTAGGAGGTGAACTCATGCTCACCGCCAGAGATCGGCATGATCCCCATTTTTTTCAGCTCGATGTAGCCCTCGATGTCATCGGCGATCACCGGTTCTTCCAGCCAGCGCGGCTCGAATTCGGCGAGTTTGGGCAACATGCGCCGCGCATATTCCAGGGTCCAGCCCATGTAGCATTCGAGCATGATGTCGATGTCGGGGCCGGCCAGATTACGCAGCGCGCGCACTTGTTCGATGTTCTTGCGCATGCCCGCCGGGCCGTCTTTCGGGCCGTAGCCGAAACGCATTTTCAGCGCGGTGAAACCCTGGTTCAAATAGCCCTGGGCTTCTTCGAGGAACAGGTCGAGGTTGTCATTGGCGTAGAGTTTGGAGGCGTAGGTCCAGATTTTTTCCTTGGTGCGCCCGCCGAGTAATTTGAACACCGGCTTGTTTACGGCTTTGCCCATGATGTCCCAGATGGCGATGTCGATGGCCGAGATCGCCGCCATGCCGATGCCTTTACGGCCCCAGGCGTGGCTCTGGCGGTACATCTTCTGCCAGATGTATTCGTTGTCGAACGGGTCTTCGCCGATGGCGATCGGGGCCAGGTAGGTGTCGATGATTTCCTTGGCCACGCGCGGCGCCAGTGCGCAGTTACCGATGCCGACCAGACCGGTATCGGTCTCGACTTCCACCACCAGCCAGCCGTGAAAACGGAACGAGCCCATGGCGTCACCGCGTTCGAACAGGATGTCGCTGGCGTTGGTGCAGAAGTGTGCTTGAGGGGGAACGACTTTGCCTTTCCACTCAAAAACGCGGGTACGGATGGCTTTGATTTTCATGAATACAGTTCCTTGCGCTGCCGGCTTCTTGTAATTGTCAGGTCGCTGCGCAGAGCCGCTCGGGAGCGGGTTCCGGCATTCGATGGAGCGACTTTAGCCAGCGCTCGGGGGAGCGGATAATCACTTATGCGTATCCGGCGATAACCCTGGGTGATCACACCAATGGATTTTTGCCTGAATGGGGTTATCAGGCACAACGCAAACCCAATGTGGAGCGACGGTTCAGCCTGTTCGAGATGGAGCCAATACAGACCACCAGGATTTTTGTATCCGAGAAAAATCCAAAAAAAAACCCCTCTTTCGAGGGGCTCTTCAAGTAACGCTATCAGGCATCAAGCCATCTGAATGATGGTCTGCATGATGGTGCTCTGGGTGGAGATGGTCTTGGCGTTCGCCTGGTAGTTGCTCTGCGCCTTGATCAAATCAACCAGTTCATTGGTCAGGTTGACGTTGGACTCTTCCAGGGAGTTGGAAACCACTGAACCCAGCGTGCCGGTTTTCGGTGCATCGATACCCGCCACACCCGAGGAAAATGTTTCTTTCCAGCTAGAACCACCGATTGGCTGCAAGCCTTGTTCGTTGGCGAAGCTGGCAATGGCTACCTGGCCGATGGCCTTGGTTTGCTGGTTGGTGAAGTTGGCGGTCATGACACCGTTTTCATCGATGGTCAGACTGGCGATCTGGCCAGTGGCGTAGCCGTCCTGGAACTGCGCAGTACGGGCGGTTGGCGAGGCGTACGACGAGGTTTTGGTCATGTCGAAGGCAATACCGCCAACAGCGGCGTCCGAACCGTTCAGGGCCCAGGTTGGCGGGTTGGCGTTGGCGTCAACCAGCACGCCCGGTTTCCAGCCTGTCATGGTCAGAGTGGTACCGGTTTGCGTCCAGCCCGCGCCGCCCGTCAGGGTCTTGATGCTGCCATCAGGATTGAAGGTGAGGTCAGCCGTGATCGGCACCGGAGGGTTTGCAAGCGGGTCGGTTGGGCTACGGCCGTCCATGTAGGTGTAAACGGTCCAGGAGTTGGACGCCGCATTTTTAACGTAGTACTGGTCCATCGTGTGCTGGTTGCCCTGCGTGTCGTACACAGGGGTGGAAATGGTCTTGTTGTAGCTGTTGGTGTCCTTGACGTTGAACGGCGTCACGGTTGGCAGCGGATCCGAGGAGTTCAGGTTCATCGTCTGATCGACACGCGTGGTCGCATTCGGCGCCAGGCTCGACGTGTCGATTTTCAGGTCAGTCAGCACGCCGTTGATGATCTTGCCATTGGCGTCTACGCCATAACCCTGCAAGCGATTACCGTTGTTGTCGACCACGTAGTTTTCGGCGTTGGTCTTGAACGCGCCGGCACGGGTGTAGCTCAGGGAACCGTTGTCGCTCATGATGAAGAAACCGTTGCCCTGGATGCCCATGTCCAACACGTTGCCGGTGTTGTTCACATCGCCCTGGCCGAACTGTTGGGAGACGTTGGCCAGGCGCACGCCGTTGCCGATGGTCTTGCTGCCGGTGCCCAGGCGGGTGGCCGAGTACACGTCTTCGAATTCTGCACGGGAGGATTTGAAACCGGTGGTCGCGACGTTGGCGATGTTGTTGCCGGTTACGTCCAGTTGTTTGTTGGCTGCATAGAGACCGCTAAGGCCGATATTGAAAGACATATTCCACTCCTTTGTGCCGTGTTAGTCGGCTCTATATACCAATGGTTTGTACTTTGGACAGGGCAATGCTGCCCAGGCCGGCCAGGTTCAGCATCAACTCACCGCCGGTCTGGCTGATGGTCACGCTGTTGACGGTTGCGGGCAGGTAAGTCACCAGCGAGGTCGCCTGGCTGTCGTAAGTCGCGGTGGCGGCGAACTTGTACGTCCCGGCCTTGGCCACTTCGCCCGCATCGTTCTTGCCATCCCAGATGAAACTGGCGTTGCCGGCTGCCTGGCTGCCCAGGTCGATGGTGCGAATGACTTTGCCATCGGCATCGGTGATCTTGACCGTCACCGGGTTCGTCGATGCCGGCACGACCGCCGTACCGTTGAAACTTTTGGAGGTATCGACCACGGCGGTGTCGGTCTGGGCGACAACCGAGCGGCCGACCAGCGAAGACGCTTGCAACGCTTGCGACGAGTTGTAATTGCCGGCAATGCCGGTGACCGTATCGTTGAGCGTGGTGATGCCTTCCAGGCTACTGAACTGCGCCAACTGAGCCACGAACTCACCGTTGTCCTGCGGCTCCAGCGGGTTCTGGTTTTTCAGCTGGGTGACCAGCAATTGCAGGAATGCGTCCTTGCCCAACGCTTTCTTGCCAGTGGCACTGCCAGTGGCTCCGGCCAGGCCGTCGTTGCTGGTGGGGTTGGTCTTGACCGAAGAATTGGCTAAAACATCCTTGATGTTCACGCCGACGCTGGTATCGATAACACTCATCTGAGTCGCCCCTTATCACTGACCGAGGGTCAGGACCTTCTGCATCATGGTTTTGGCGGTGTTCATCATTTCGGCGTTGGTCTGGAACGAACGGCTCGCGGAAATCATGTCGGCCATTTCTTCGACGACGTTGACGTTCGGGTAGTAGACGTAACCCTTGGCGTCGGCAGCCGGATGGTTCGGCTCGTAGCGCGCTTCAAGGTTGCTCTGGTCTTCGACCACGCCCAGCACTTGCACGCCTTGACCGGCAGCATCCTGGTTCTGGAACAGCGAATCGCTGCCGCCGCTCTGGCCGCCCTGGAACATGGTGGCGAACACCGGGTGACGGGCGCGATAGGTCTGGTCGATGCTCGACGAAACGGTTTCGGCGTTGGCGATGTTCGAGGCCACGGTGTTCAGGCGCGTGGTTTGAGCGCTCATGCCGCTACCGGCAATGTTGAAAACACTGGAAAGGGACATGGCTTACTCTCCGCGCAGGGCTGACACCAGCCCTTTGAATTTGCTGTTGAGCAGGGTGAAGCTGGCCTGGAAGCCGACGGCGTTTTCCGCGTAGTTCGACTGTTCCAGCTGGGCGTCCACGGTGTTCTGGTCAATCGACGGTTGCATCGGCGTGCGATACAGCAGCGACTCGTCGCCATTGCCCAGGCCTTGGGCTTCGATATGACGGCTGTTGGTCATGTTCAAGGCAAACGTACCGCTCTTGGTTTTCTCGTTCTGTGCGGCGAGCACTTTCGAGAAGTCCAGGTCCCGAGCCTTGTAGTTCGGGGTATCGGCGTTGGTGATGTTGTTGGCCAGGACTTCGGCACGCTGAGCGCGGAAGCCCAGGGCTTGTTCGTGGATACCGAGCGCTTTATCGAAGCTGATGCTCATGTCGGGAAACCTTCGGGTGACCTGATTTTTCGTAACAGGAGACATAGCAAGCGGCGTGCCAAATGAAAAAAGCCCATAAACCGGGGCTTTGCCGGGAGTGGCAAGGCGGCAATGCCAGAAAAGCGGCAACCGGTTTCCGCCATCTGCCGCTTTTCTGCCGCTTTCTCACTGGCAACTCCATTCCCCTGTGGGAGGTGCTGGAGGAAAAAAATCAGGCATAAAAAACGGGAGCCCTCTGAGGTCTCCCGTTTTTTTGATCCTGCCAACGAATCACTTCGCCTGGTAAATAATCCCCGGGCTGCACTGGACCATCTGGTAATGATCCGGCAAACCGTTCAGCGCTTCGGACGCGCCGAGGAACAGATAGCCACCTGGCTTGAGCGTGCTGTGAATGCGCAACAGGATGTCTTTTTTCACCTCGGCGGAGAAGTAGATCAGCACGTTGCGGCAGAACACGATGTCGAACTTGCCCAGCGCTGCGTAGCTATCCAGCAGGTTGAACGAGCGAAACTCCACCCGGCTCTTGATCGGCGCCTTGATTGCCCAGCGTCCCGGCCCTTTCGGGTCGAAATAACGCTGAAGGCGCTCGGGCGACAGACCACGGCCAATCGCCAGGCTGTCGTACTCGCCAGTCTTGCAGTTGGTCAGCATGGTGCCGGACAGATCGGTGGCCACAATCTGCGCGCCCATCTTCAATTGGCCCAGGTTGACGCGCTCGAACTCATCGATGGACATCGACAGCGAATACGGTTCCTGCCCCGATGAACAGGCCGCCGACCAGATCCGCAAGCGCTGACCAGGTGCGGCCTTGATGGCTTCGGGCAACACCTTGTTCTTCAATACTTCAAAGGGATAGGTGTCACGAAACCACAAGGTTTCGTTGGTGGTCATGGCATCCACCACCATCTCGCGCAAACCGCTGCGTGGCTGGGTCTGAATGCGCTGGACCAGTTCACCCAGCGACTTGATGCCCTGCTGTTCCATCAGTTTGTTGAGACGGCTCGAGACCAGGTACTGCTTGTTTTCACCGAGCAAAATGCCACAGGCCTTTTCCAGGAAGACCCGGAACTGTTCGAAATCCAAATTACCCGTAGACAAAGATGCCGCCTCTTAAATCGTATGAACCACCAGGAGCAGAAGGCTCCTAGCTGATATCTGCTGCTTTGATCCGGTCGACTACCCGGGATGCCAGGTCATCAGGACGGAACTTGGCAAGGAAGTCATCGGCACCGACTTTCTTGACCATCGCCTGATTGAAAACCCCCGACAACGAAGTATGCAGGATGATATGAAGCTTTTGCATGCGTGGGTCGTTGCGGATCTCGGCCGTCAGCGTGTACCCGTCCATCTCCGGCATCTCGATGTCGGAAATCATCATCAGGAACTCTTCTTCCGGCTTTTTCCCTTCGTCGACCAGCTTGCGCAGGTAATCCAGCGCTTGCCTGCCGTCGTTCAACGCCACCACTTCAACGCCGACGGTTTGCAGGCAACGAGTGACCTGCTTGCGCGCCACCGACGAGTCATCGACCGTCAAGACCTTCAAGGACAAGGCCTTGTGCTGGGTCTCGACATCGATCACACCGGCTGAAATCGCGTCCGGTGTCGGCGCTACTTCCGCCAACACTTTTTCGACGTCGATGATTTCGACCAGCTGGTTGTCGACCCGCGTCACAGCCGTCAGGTAATGATCGCGTCCGGTACCCTTGGGTGGCGGATGAATCTCCTCCCAGTTCATGTTGACGATGCGTTCCACCGAGCGCACCAGGAAACCCTGGGTCTTGGTGTTGTACTCCGTGATGATCACGAACGGATTGCTTTGATCTTTCAACGCGCCGGAGCCGGTCGCCATCGCCAGATCAAGAATCGGAATGGTTGCCCCCCGGATACTTGCCACACCGCACACGACAGGACTGGATTTGGGCATCAGCGTGAGTTTGGGGCATTGCAGCACCTCCCGAACCTTGAACACGTTGATCCCATAAAGCTGCTGGCCGTCGAGACGGAACAACAACAGCTCGAGGCGATTCTGCCCTACCAGTTGCGTGCGCTGGTTTACCGCATCCATTACACCAGCCATGCACCGACTCCTACACAACGCTTGAGTGTGTTGCGACGCGCTGTCATCACTAAACGGCACGGCGCTTGCTTTTGAACGCTTATGAACACAGAACCGACATTTTTTCGACGCCTGACATCAAACGCTCGCCAATGGCTTTGCGCGATATCGGCCGTGTGCCTGTTCAACGCTGACAGTCCTGCCCTTGCTGATGCAGTTACCTTGCCTGACATGCTTATCGGCGTCACTCAGGGCTTTCTTGAGTTCACTGTCGAAGACTATTTGGCGAGCAGTCAAACCGAAGGTCGCTATGAGATTCAGGTCAACCAGCTCGACCCCCGACTGCGTATGCCCCTGTGCGACAAGGAATTGACAGCCACTTTAGAGAGCCCGGCGACCCCGATTGGTCGGGTCACGGTCAAGGTCCGGTGCGACAGCAGCGCCCCCTGGACGGTTTTCGTACCCGCTCAAGTCCGCCTGTTTCGCGACGTTGTCACCACCACCCGACCACTCAAGCGAGCCGGCTATATCGAACCGGGTGACGTCATGCTGCGCGAACGAGACATCAGCCTGATCAGCCAGGGTTATTTCACCTCCACGGATCAGGCGATCGGGCAGAAACTGACCCGACCAACGGTCACCGATCAGGTCCTGACGCAGGTTCATCTGGAACAGGCCGAAGTCATCACCAAGGGCGACCAGGTGGTGATTACCGCCCGCAGCGGTACGCTCAGCGTGCGCATGCCGGGCGAAGCCCTGTCGAATGGCGGTTTACGTGAACAGATTCGGGTGAAAAACCTCAACTCCCAACGGGTCATCAAGGCGCAAGTCATCGCGCCAGGCCAGGTGGAAGTGACCATGTAGAGATCTCTGTGGGTGAAAATATGGCGCTGACCGTAGCTGTTCCCTAAACTGTGCCGCACGCCGGAAATGCGCTGGCGCATGCACGCTCATTGATAAATGGGCCTAAAGTTTTTGCAGGGAGAGCCGAAAACATGGCAAGCGTCCAAATTCCCAGAGGTTTTTAATCATGGTCATCGACTTCAATCGTTTGAACAGTTCCTCGTCACTGCCCGGCAGTACGCGTACCAGCGCCAGCAAGGACACTGCCGAAGCCGGCAAATCCGCGCCGCTGAATACCCCGGCAGAACAGGCCAGTACCGCCAAAAGCGGGGAATCGGTACACCTCAGCAATGAGGCTCAGCAGTTGCAGAAGGTCACTGACAAGCTGCGCGATCAGCCTGCCGTCGACAACGCCCGGGTGGCCGAGTTGAAAGCAGCGATTGCCGATGGCAGCTATAAAGTCGACAGCAACCGTGTAGCCAGCAAACTGCTCAACTTCGAAGCCCAGCGCTAGGCCACGGCCTGCGCCAGGCTTTTGGACGCTTAAACCCCAAGGCCAGCCATGCACGACACTAATTTACTGCAACTGATCATCGACGACTTCGCTCCAGCTCAACACTTGCTGGAATTGCTGCAGACCGAGTCCCTCGCACTGCATGGTCGCGACATGCCGCTGCTCGAAGACATTCTGGCGAGCAAACAGGCAATGATCATTCTGCTCGAACAGCATGGCCGCAAACGCAGCGAAATCCTCGCCAGCCTCAACCTGCCCACCAATCGCCAGGGCCTGGAGCAACTCGCCAGCCAATCAAGCGTCGGTGAGCAACTGCTGGAACAGAGCGACGCGCTGACAGCCCTGCTGACTCAGTGCCAGACGATCAATGTCAACAATGGTCAGTCGATCCTGATTCAGCAGGCCGCCACGGCCAATCAGCTGAAAATTCTTACCGGCGGCGAACCACCCGCGCTTTACGATGCCCGCGGATCGACCTCCCACTTAGCGAAGCCACGCCCGCTCAGTCAGGCTTGAACCTGTCGATGAGTTCGCTCTATCAAGACGTGCCACATGCTGGCAATATGCCGGCTATGCGCAGTCATATTTTGTCCGGAGAATGATGAACCGTGTCCTATGCCTTAAACGCGGAAGATGCTCCGCAGCCACCCAAGGTGCTTTCCACACCAATGGAGATCGCTGGCAACCTTCGGCAGCTACAAGAGAGTCATGACCCGCTGATCATTACGTTTCATGAGCGCAACCAGCGTTTCCAGAGCTATCTGGTAGACGTCGATCGTGACGCCAACATGATCGCCCTGGACGAAATGGTGCCGCGCGATGGCGAGCGCTATCTGCTGGCGGGCGAGTCGTTTCGGGTCGAAGGCTTCCATGATGGTGTGCGCATCGCCTGGGAAAGCAACGGCCCACTGAGCATCGACGAATTCAGCAACACGCGCTGCTATCGCGGCAAACTCCCTGACGAAGTGGTTTACCACCAGCGCCGCAACGCCTTCCGGGCGGCATTGAAGCTGGCGCAGTTGGTCGAGGTCGAACTGGGTGGTGAAAAGCTCAAATCGCCGGTCAGCGGCAAGCTGCTGGATATTTCCGCCACCGGCTGCAAGCTGCGTTTTGACGGCGACATTACCGGCCGGCTGCAATTGGGTCAGGTCTACGACCGCTTCACCGCCGCCCTGCCCTTCGGCAGCATGACCACACCCGTGGAGTTGCGTTATCTGCACTTCGAAGAAAAGGTCTCCACTACCTTCGCCGGTATCCGTTTTCATAACATGAGCGGGCTGGTGCAGCGTCAGGTCGAGCGGTTCGTGTACCAGCTTCAACGTGAAGCACGGCGCTTCGACAAAGACGACCTCTGATACGACGCGTCAAAAAAACGGGCAGTCCCTTGCGGTGACTGCCCGTTTTTTTATGCATGCAAAATCAGGGTCTGGCTTCAGTAAAACTTTGTTCGCGTCCCGAGTCAGGGTCTTGTGGTGGCGTCGAATCTGCTTCTGGCTCCACTTCGGGTCCCGGTTCCGATTCTGGATGGGGCGGGCTGTGCATCTGCTCCTGCACGACCTGCTCATCGACCCGTGGATCAAGGCACGCCACCAACGGTGAACTCGACATGCTGTCCGGCATGGCCACGTGATGCAGCGGCGCATCGTCGACCTGATGCAGGTTGGTGACCGCTTTCGGGCGGATCCGCCACACCAGCACCAGCGCGAAGAAACTGAAAAACGCATAAAGCATCTGGCTGCCAAACAACTTCATCAGCACCCCGGCGACCAGCGGCCCGATGCTGGCGCCGACGCCGTAGGTCACCAGCAGCATCGCCGTCAGCGAGACCCGACGATCTCCTTCGACGTGGTCATTGGAGAACGCTACCGCCAATGGATACAGGCAGAACTGCACCAGCGAACACAGGAACCCGGAAATGAACAACACCTCAATCGGCACGACCTTCAGGATCGCCAGCGGTAACGCAGCCACGGCCAGACTGAAGGCAAAACAGCGGATCAACAGTGCCCGGTCATAACGGTCGGACAGCCAACCCAGCGGCCACTGCACCAGCAGGCCGGCAAAAATACAGCTACCCATGAACAGACCGACCTGCTCGTTGGACAACCCCTGTTGGGAGGCATACAACGGCGCCAGACCGTAGAACGAACCCACGATCAGCCCCGCCCCCAGCACCGTACTCAACGACTGCGGCACGCGCTTGATGAAGAAGCGCGGCTCCATTGGGGCCGGGTGCAACGCCGCCGGGTGAATCCGTCGAGTCAGCGCCACCGGCACCAGGCACAAGGCGAAGCACAGGGCGACCAGCATCAGCAGTTCCAGGCCCAGGCCGGGGTGCATGACCAGAATCAACTGACCCAGTACCAACCCCAGATAGGAAGCGATCATGTAACCGCTGAACACCTTGCCGCGCTTGTGGGCGTCGGCTTGTTCGTTGAGCCAGCTCTCGATGACCATGTACTGGCACATCATGCCCAGGCCGACGATCACCCGCAGGAACAGCCAGGCCGGCAGCCAGTCGGTCAACCCATGGCCGAGCACGGCCGCACCAACAATCCCGGCACACGCGGCATACGCACGGATATGCCCGACCCGGGCAATCAGTCGGTGACCGATCTTGCCGCCCAGCACCAGGCCGAAATAGTTGGCCGCCATCAACGCACCGACCCACAGGCTGTCGACGTTATCGGCGGCCAGGCGCAAGGCCAGGTACGTGCTTAACAGGCCCGAGCCGATCAACATCATCAGCGAGGCGAAATACAGAGCTCGAAAGGATTTCCAGATTTGGCGCATCGGCGTTCCGAGCGGCTCCTTGCAGTGAAGATCGGACTATCGAAACAATAGACCGAAGACGGCGAAGCGTCAGGCCCGGGTTGCTAAAACACGCCGTTCCCAGGGAGTAAGTTCGTCAAAGAAGCGGGTCAGCTCAAATGGACTTCGAAGCGACGTAGCCTTCGATGAACTCATTGCCAAACAGTTCCTTCGCCAATTGGCTACGTTTCAGACGCTCAAGTACAGCCTGCAAGGTACAGGGCTACGAAAAGATACTCGGCAGCTCAGATTCGTCCTGCCAGAAGGCATTCGACGACGCATACGGGTGGCACGCCCCGAACAAAATAGACTTTGCCCGCTCAGAATATCAAGCAGCGCCACACAATAAAGAATTGTCAGGGCAGGTAAAGGCTGAACACTCCACCGCCCAACGGACCGCCGTTGCTGAGCCGGGTACTCCCGCCGACACCATTACGCTGGTGCAGCGCGGCAATCCGACCGGCAAAATACAGGCCCAGGCCGGTGCTGCTACTGCTGTAATTGATGCCCTGCACATAGTCGGCCTGAAACTCGATCATCTCGCAGGGATAGCCGTCGCCATCGTCATTGACGGTCAGCACCAACTGGCCGCCCTCGTCACTGACGCTGATCAGCAATGACTGGCGCGCGTAACGAATGGCGTTGTTGATGATGTTGGCCAACACCGAGGCAACCAACTCACGGTCGAAGAAACCCAACGGGCTCAAAGGGTCGACTTCATAGGTCGCGATAATGCCGCGACTGGCGAAGACTTCCTGATGGCTGGCCAGTTGCGCTTCCAGAAAGTCATCCAGATCATGGTAGGCCGGCTGCAACGGCAGCTGATTGACGCCCAGTTTGTACAGGCCCAACAACTGCACCAGCATGCCATTGAGGTGCGCGAACTCATACTCGATGACGCCCTGCTCCGGGCTGTGCTGCGCCGGATCGGGCAAGCGGGACAGCCACTGGCTGTGAGCCTGAATCAGCATGGCCAACGAGTTCTTCATGTCGTGTACGGTGGAAGCGATCACCGTCGAAAAATCCAATGCCGGGTTGTCTGGGCTCATCCGCCGAACGCCTTGATTTTCAGTTTCTGATAGCGCGGATAACGCGCGTCGGTGTCGGGCATCAATCCGACCATTTTCAGGCAGACCCGACATTCTTCGATTTCGGCCGACGGCACACTGGTATCAGTACCGTGCAACAGCGACTGCGCCATGTTCAGGGCGATACTGATGTTTTTGGGCTGCATCGCCAGCGCTTTGCGGAACACCGCTCGGGCCTCCGCCAGGTTGCCGGTCTTGTACACCCGCACGCCCTGACGGTTAAGGTCGGCGGCCGCGTTGCTGGAACTGAGGATCGTCGGGTCATCGGTCAGCTTGGCGATCCCCTTCATCACCACCGGATCGTCGCCGTAGATTTCCGCGCAGTTTTTCAACATCGACGCTCCGGCGCTCGCCTGACCAAGCATCTGCAACTGCTTGGCCACCAGCAGCGCCGCTTCGGCACTCATGAATTGCTCCATGCCATCGAGGCGCATCATCGCTTGCTCGGTGAGCTTCTCGGCCGTTTCGGCGTCGTTTAGCAACAGACTGGTGGCTTTCATCAGGCGCGCACGAATCTGCAGGCCCGGGTCGCTCGGGTTCTCCTTGGCCACCAGGCTGAGGGTCGTGTTGATTTCCAGGCGAGTGCGGGTATCCAGCCCTTTCTCGCTGCCTTTGCTGATCAGGGCGTGTGCCAGTCCCAGATTGCTTTCGGCATCCTTGAAGCGCGACTGAGCACCTTGGGACACTGCCTGACGGTAGGCCCGGGAGGCGGTGTCGAAATCTTCGTTGGCCATTGCCAGTTTGCCTAGCAGCGCTTGCCGGCGCACGGCCAGCGGCGACAGGCGAATGGCCTCTTCCAATACTTTCTGCGCGCCCCTGTTGTCGCCTTCGACCACCAGCACGTCGGCCATGCCGTCATACAGCGCCGGCATCATCGGAAACACTTTCAGGGCTTTTTCGTAGATGCCCTTGGCCTGGCTGACGTGACCGCGCTTGAACAGCAACTGGCCCAGCCCGGCAAACGCCCACGGCAACGGCCGATCAGCAATGATGCTGTCATAGAGGCGTTCCAGCGCTTCGTTCTGATTCAAGTCGCGCAACGCATCTGCGCGATAACGCAGACACAGCGGCGAATAACGGATGTCCTTTTTGCACAGTTCGATACAGGCATTGAGCACTTCCAGCGGTTTGCCACGATCGAGTGCTTGCAGGATCGGCTTGAGCAAGTTCTTGCGCTGCTCCAGACGCTCCAGGCGCTGAGCCAGGCCAGAGCGGTTGAACGGCTTGGTCAGGTAGGCATCCGGTTCGTGCTCCAGCGCGCTGAGCACCATGGCCTGGCTGGTTTCGGCGGTGACCATGACGAACACACTTTCATGGCTGATCAGCTTCTCGATCATCAAGTCTTCGAGGACCTGCTGACCGTTCTTCTTGCCGTCGCCAAGGTGAAAATCCTGCAGGATGAAATCGTAGGATTTCTGCGAACACATGCGCAGCGCCTGTTCGCCTGTGTCTGCGGTATCCACGTCCTTGACGCCCAGCTCACGCAGCATGGACCTGACGGAACTGCGGAAATCCGAGAAATCATCGACGATCAGAAAACTCTTTTGGTGATACGACAGCATCGAAGATTTCCAGGCAATTTTAAGAAGAAGAAAAGCATGACCGTTCGGGTTATCGGCCAACAGTACCGTTACCTTTAGGTTGAGAGGGACTCATCGACGGGCGATCTGGCGGGCTCGACGCCTGCCAAAGAACTTTTAACCAACGCGTACGTTGTTTAGCGCAGCAGATGCACGGCCAGGCCGACGACTGCACAGGCCATCAGCACCTGAATCACGCCCCGCTTGAAGCGGAACAACGCAATGGCCGCTGCGATAGCGATCAGTGCAGAGGGCCAATCCAGGCTGCCGCCAAAACCGTTCGGCCAAAGCACGTGATAGCCGAAGAAACACGCCAGATTGAGAATCACACCAACGACGGCTGCCGTAATGGCAGTGAGAGGGGCGGTGAACTTGAGTTCATTGTGGGTCGATTCCACCAACGGACCGCCCGCCAGGATGAACAGGAACGAGGGCAAGAAGGTGAACCATGTCACCAGGGAGGCAGCCACAGCCCCCGCCAGAAACACCTGATCGGCACCGAATACTTGCGAGACATAGGCCCCGACAAACCCGACGAAAGCCACCACCATGATCAACGGCCCGGGCGTGGTTTCGCCCAGCGCCAGACCATCGATCATTTGTGTCGGGGTCAGCCAGCCATAATGACCGACGGCGCCCTGATAAACATAGGGAAGCACGGCATACGCACCGCCAAACGTCAGCAACGCCGCCTTGGTAAAGAACCAGCCCATTTGGGTCAAGGTGCCTTCCCAACCAAAGAGTGCGGTCAAAACTCCCATCGGCAATGCCCATAGCACAGCGCCAATCAGTGCGAGCGATACCACTTTCACCCAGCTGAATCTTGCATGATCCGGAGTCGGGGTGTCGTCGTCGATCAAGGCCGGGCCGAAGGACTTTTTGGCGGCGCCATGACCACCCACCCTGAATTTCTCGGGCGTCAGGCGGCCACCGACATACCCGATCAGTGCTGCGCCCAGAACGATCAACGGGAATGGAAGATTGAACGCGAAGATTGCTATGAATGAAGCGGCCGCTATCGCCCATAGCCAATTGTTTTTCAATGCCCGAGAACCGATTCGATGGGCCGCCTGCACAACGATGGCGGTCACGGCAGGCTTGATGCCATAGAAAAGCCCAGCCACCACAGGCACTTCGCCAAAGGCGATGTACAGCCACGACAAAGCGATCAGGATGAACAACGAGGGCAACACAAACAGCACGCCAGCAATTACCCCGCCCCAAGTCCGATGCATCAGCCAGCCGATATAGGTGGCCAATTGCTGGGCCTCTGGCCCTGGAAGCAACATGCAGTAGTTGAGGGCATGCAGAAAGCGTCGTTCGGAGATCCAGCGCCGACGCTCCACCAGCTCCTGGTGCATGATCGAGATCTGTCCGGCTGGCCCGCCAAAGCTGATGAAACCTAACTTCAGCCAGAACCAGAATGCTTCACGAAAACTGATCGCTTGCGGCCTCGACAGCTCTTCTTCATCCATGGGTATAAAGCCTCTGGAAACGAGTCAGCAGGTAGTGTGCGATGCGGGTACTGACAGAAAGGCATTCTGATGCTTTTAGGGTTAGCGACGCATGACTGCTTGTACGCTGATCCAATCAGGTTTCAAACGCCGCGTTGCGCTAGACGCCATGAAATAGATGGTGTCCCAGGGCAGGTTCGAACTGCCAACCTTCCCCTTAGGAGGGGGATGCTCTATCCAATTGAGCTACTGAGACACAAGTCGCCCGCACGAGATGTGGTGCGATAGACGGCGTGCATGTTAACGGGCGGGCTTGAGTTTGTCATGTCGTCCGTAGGCTTTTTGACTGTAGGCAGACGACCCCAAGACCGTGGCCTTGTATACCGTGCAAATTGCATCCTCTCAAAATGCCAGCATTGCAATTTGCAAGACGCCCTCCTCTTAAAGATAAGTTAATTCGTTGTTTTTAAAGGAATTAATAGCCGTTAAACTCTTGGCATGCTGACTGCTTCTATTGTTGTCAAGAACAACTGAGGCCAGCCTCATGAACTGCGCACTTTTTCTCTCAAATACGATCGCCCTTGCAGTCCTGGCAGGATTTCATTTTACGCCCGAGAACAACCCGGTGCAGGTTGCTCATCGCACACCGCATTACCTTCAACTGCAAAAAGCCCCGCAATTGGCGATCATGAATGATCAGCGTGGCTTGATTCGCCAGGATGTGAGCCAGGAAGTCAGTCCGGTGTCGCAGCCTTCAGAACGCTTGGTATTTTAAGTAACCCCTCATCAGGAGCACAGCATGTCCAAATCAGCCGCAGGATTTTTGATCCTTGCCTTACTGAGCGGCATTCTTCATATGGCATTGGTTCAGGAGGCCGCCGTTACTCTGCCCCTGATTGCCTGCGGCGTTTTCGGCGGGTTGTTTGTGTTGGCGCTGATTGTCGGGCGAAAAATCAAGTTTGATCCGGTCCTGCGTTAAATTTCAGCAGACTGATCAGATGCGCAACGGTAAGCGCGAGCTCCCCTGAGTTATCGAGTCGATGAATCTGCGTATCGCCGGGTAAATCGTCCGCCGTGAAGTGACCGTTGCGGCTCAGTCGCGCTTCAATCTGCGCAAGACTCTCACGGCCACGCCGCACCAGGCGTTGACGCAATACTTCATCCTTGACGGTCAACAGTACCGGCAGAAGTGCCGGGTAGCGCTGCATCGCCTCGGCAAGATGACCGCGAGAACCGTTGATCAAGACCTGCCGGCCGTCCTTTAGCCACTGATCAATCTGAATCGGAATACCATAATCCAGCCCATGGGCGTGCCATGACAACGCGAATTGACCCTCGTCTTTGCGGCGCGCAAATTCTTCGCGGGATACACCGATGGCGTCCTCGCCCACACTCTCTGCGGAGCGCGTGATCACTCGCCGTACAACTTCAACGCCCATCGACTGCAAAGGTTTTCGAGCCGCTTCGATGAGGCTGTCTTTGCCGGCCCCGGAAGGCCCCATCAAATAAATCAGCCTGCCATCCATCTTGAATCATCCCCCCACTGCGCGTCCGCCCCTAGTAAATCGGCAAATTGCCACTATCCTGTATAAGACAAGGATCAAAGATCGAATCCGCATAGCATGCACCTTCAGGCGACTTGAGACATCTCCTGTCGGGCAGATGTCGCGGTCAGCGATACGGCGATGGATTAATTTTCCAACCAGTCCGCATTTCTGAAAGCAGGTGCTGGCAGAAAGCCTTTACCCGGTTCAATATTTGTCACAGAATTGACGCCAATGATATGGCTACGTTGAGGCATGATGCGCGCCTCTCTCAATTCAGGTTGAACATTTGGCCAGGGAGCTTGTCCTATCAGACATCCTGCGGCCAATCCCGAGAACCGCTCCCCTGAACTAACCCGGTTAAATATATGCGCCCATTGAAACAGGCAATTTATTCCAGCCGTACGGCTGACAAGTTCGTCGTACGTCTGCCAGACGGAATGCGTGAACGCATTGCCGAGGTGGCTCGCAATCATCATCGCAGCATGAACTCCGAAATCATTGCGCGCCTTGAGCAGAGTCTTATCCAAGAAGGCGCTCTGGGCGAAGAGTTGAGCATGCGCCTGGACAGCCCGGAGCTGTCATTGCATGAACGCGAATTGCTGCAACGCTTCCGTCAACTTTCCCACCGCCAGCAAAACGCACTGGTTTCGCTGATCGCCCATGATGCCGAATTGACCGCAGACGCTTCTTGATTCAACCCGAAAGCTCAAGCCAGCATAATCGCTGGCTTTTTTTTGCCTGAAATTTGGCAAAAAGAAACCCGCCGATGGCGGGTTTCTATATGCGGACAAGTCAGAGCAGGAAAATCGTCGCCAGCCCGAGGAAGATGAAAAAGCCACCGCTGTCGGTCATGGCGGTGATCATCACACTCGCGCCCATCGCCGGGTCGCGTCCCAGCCGCGCAAGGGTCATCGGAATCAGCACCCCCATCAATGCCGCCAGCAACAGATTGAGCGTCATGGCGGCAGTCATGACCACGCCAAGAGACCAACTGCCATATAGCATGTAGGCCACTACCCCAATCACACCGCCCCAGACCAGGCCATTGATCAAACCGACCGCCAGCTCTTTACGCATCAGCCGCGAGGTATTACCGGTACTCACCTGATCCAGCGCCATGGCCCGAACGATCATGGTGATGGTCTGGTTGCCGGAGTTGCCGCCGATACCGGCCACGATCGGCATCAACGCCGCCAGTGCCACCAGTTTTTCAATGGAGCCTTCAAACAGACCGATCACCCGGGATGCGATAAACGCGGTAATCAGGTTGACCGCCAGCCAGGCCCAACGGTTACGCAGTGATTTCCAGACCGACGCAAAAATATCTTCTTCTTCGCGCAGACCCGCCATGTTGAGAACTTCGTTTTCGCTCTCTTCACGAATCAGGTCGACCATTTCATCGATGGTCAGACGACCGATCAGCTTGCCGTTCTTGTCGACCACGGGCGCCGAGATCAAGTCGTAACGTTCGAATGCCTGAGCAGCGTCGTAGGCGTCCTCGTCCGGGTGAAAACTCACCGGATCGCTGGCCATGACGTCCGAAACCTGTTTTTCCGGATCGTTGACCAGCAAACGCTTGATCGGCAGCACACCCTTGAGTACGCCGTCATAATCGACCACAAACAATTTGTCGGTGTGGCCCGGCAGCTCTTTTAGGCGACGCAGGTAACGCAGAACCACTTCGAGACTGACATCCTCACGGATGGTCACCATCTCGAAGTCCATCAGCGCACCGACCTGCTCCTCGTCATAGGACAACGCGGAGCGAACGCGCTCACGCTGCTGCCCATCGAGGGTTTCCATCAGCTCGTGGACGACGTCTCGCGGCAGCTCGGAAGCCAGGTCAGCCAGTTCGTCGGCATCCATGTCCTTGGCCGCCGCCAGGAGCTCATGATCGTCCATGTCGGCGATCAGGGTTTCACGGACCGAGTCGGATACTTCGAGCAGGATGTCGCCGTCGCGATCCGCCTTGACCAGCTGCCAAAGCGTCAGACGATCGTTCAGCGGCAGCGCTTCAAGGATGTAGGCGACGTCGGCGGAGTGCAGATCATCGAGCTTGCGTTGCAGCTCAACGAGATTTTGCCGGTGAACCAGGTTCTCGACCCGATCGTGATGCGGACCTTCCTGGCGATGAGTCAGGTCTTCGATGACCCGCTGACGCTGCAACAGCTCAACAACTTGAGCGAGGCGGTCCTGCAGGCTTTCTTGCGTTTTCTTTACTTCAACTTCGGACATAGGCGAACTCCACTCCCAGCAGCGGGGCACGCCGGAAGGATCAATCAGTCAATTCATGATTGGTAAAACGGGATACTGAGTAACTACTGGGTAAGTCCATGGAGGTATTCCACAAGCCCCGGCGGGGCTGACGGGGGCAATGATACACCGCCCAACGGTTTTAAACGTTAAAAAATCGTGGCTGAAACAAGCGCTTGCAAGACAAACCTGAGCGCCACCTTATCTATCCAATTGCGACGACTCATTCTGAAAAGAAAACACACCGCCCTCGAAAAATGTAGCAGCTACCCTTGATATCGACCGTCATGGAGGACGCCAAATGCCGCCGATCGCGTACTATTTTCTGCTGACCGCCCTGCTCTGCCTGCCGCCCCAGCTGCACGCAGGCACTGTTCACCGATGTGAAGCCCCCAACGGGCAGATCACCTTCACCACCTTGAGCTGCACGGCCGAAGAGCGCCTGTCTTTGCAGGATGTGCACACCTTCACACCCGGCAGTACGATGGCACTCATGCCAAGCGCCGAAACAGGCGAAACAGGCGAAACATCCAGCATGAAAAACAAAAGGAGAGTGCCGACCATCGTGGGTCAGGCCGAGGACAAATGCGGAAACCTGATCAACGCCAAGGAACGACGCACAGCGATTATCAATCAACGTGTCGTCGCCGGCATGAGCCAGCAGGACGTCGAGAGCGCTCTCGGCAAGCCAGACAAGATCAGTATCAGGAATTCATCAACAAGCTACCGCTACGACACCAAGCGAGGTCGTAGCGCGCACGTCGAGTTTGATGAGAAAGGATGCACTAAAGGAAAAGCCAAACTCCAGACGGCAAAAAACCCGCGTTAAACGCGGGCTTTTTGTTGTTTGGTGCACTCGACAGGATTCGAACCTGTGACCGCTCGGTTCGTAGCCGAGTACTCTATCCAGCTGAGCTACGAGTGCATTTTGTGTTTTTAAACCAGACCACAACTGGCTGAAGCAAAGTCGCTCGCATTACTGCAAACAACTCTTAAATGGTGCACTCGACAGGATTCGAACCTGTGACCGCTCGGTTCGTAGCCGAGTACTCTATCCAGCTGAGCTACGAGTGCATTTGTTGCCGCGCATTATAGGCCGTCTAATCTCTATGTCAAACACTTTTTCTAGTAATTTCAACAACTTACCGAAGAAGCCAGATTACAACGTACTACGCAAATAATGGCGGAGAACGGGGGATTCGAACCCCCGACACCCTTTTGAGGTGTACTCCCTTAGCAGGGGAGCGCCTTCGGCCACTCGGCCAGCTCTCCGCAACACGGGGCGTATCTTAACCAACCTTTTCCCCGTTTGCAAACATAAAAAACGATAAAAATTAATGGCTTGGTTCTTCGTCCTTCTCTTTCTTTATACGCAGGTAAATTTCCTCGCGGTGCACTGCTACCTCTTTCGGGGCGTTCACACCGATACGCACTTGATTTCCTTTGACGCCGAGCACGGTCACGGTGATTTCGCCATCACCAATAATCAGGCTTTCTGCGCACCGCCGGGTCAGAATCAGCATACCTTTCTCCTAACGCATTTCATTTCAGGGACAACAGTCTGCAAAAAAAAGGCACTCGACCCACAACCAGAAAGATCGCAGCCCTATATGCCTGAGTATTGACCAGCGCGAGCAAAAGAACAGTCTTGGGTCGCGCTATTCAAAAAAACAAAAGGCGCGGTCAGACCGCGCCCTTCGGCAAACGCATCACTCGCCCTGTCGGGCTGGTGCGTCCAGTTCGAAAGCCGTGTGCAGAGCGCGCACGGCCAGTTCCAGGTACTTCTCTTCGATCACGACGGAGACTTTGATTTCCGACGTCGAGATCATCTGGATGTTGATGGTTTCCTTGGCCAGTGCTTCGAACATGCGGCTGGCAACGCCTGCGTGGGAGCGCATGCCAACGCCGACGATCGAGACCTTGGCGATCTTGGTGTCGCCGATGACTTCACGGGCACCCAGCTCGCCAGCGGTTTTTTCCAGCACGGTTTGCGCCGCCTGGTAGTCGTTGCGGTGCACGGTGAAGGTGAAGTCGGTGGTGTTATCGTGCGCAACGTTCTGCACGATCATGTCGACTTCGATGTTCGCGGCACTGATCGGGCCGAGAATCTTGAAGGCAACGCCCGGGATGTCTGGCACGCCACGGATGGTCAGCTTGGCTTCATCGCGGTTGAAAGCGATACCGGAAATGATCGGCTGTTCCATGGTTTCCTCTTCATCAATAGTAATGAGGGTGCCCGGACCCTCCTTGAAGCTGTGCAGTACGCGCAGCGGAACGTTGTACTTGCCGGCGAACTCGACCGCACGGATCTGCAACACCTTGGAACCGAGGCTGGCCATTTCCAGCATCTCTTCGAAGGTAATCTTGTCCAGGCGCTGGGCCACGGATACCACACGCGGGTCGGTGGTGTAGACACCATCGACGTCGGTGTAGATCTGACACTCATCAGCCTTCAAGGCTGCTGCCAGTGCCACGCCGGTGGTGTCGGAACCGCCACGACCGAGGGTAGTAATGTTGCCGTGCTCGTCGACGCCCTGGAAACCGGCGACAACCACCACACGACCGGCCTTCAGATCACCACGAATCTTCTGGTCGTCAATCTGCAAGATACGCGCTTTATTGTGCGCGCTGTCGGTCAGGATCCGCACCTGATTACCGGTGTAGGACACCGCTGGCACGCCGCGCTTGATCAGCGCCATGGCCAACAGTGCAATCGTCACCTGCTCACCGGTGGAGACGATCACATCCAGCTCGCGAGGAACTGGCTGGTCGCCGCCACTGATTTGCTTGGCCAGATCGATCAGACGGTTGGTTTCGCCGCTCATTGCAGACAGCACAACCACCAGGTCATCGCCCGCATCGCGGAATTTCTTAACCTTGTCGGCAACCTGCTCGATTCTCTCGACGGTGCCGACCGAGGTGCCTCCAAATTTCTGTACGATCAAAGCCATTTCAAAGCCGCCTCTGCCCATGAAGGGCGCCCAAATTATCACTCAAACAGCGTTCTGGCCCGCGACTAGACCGCGGGCCGGAAACACTGCCTTATAAACCCTGCTCTACAAATGGAACGGTCAGGGCCAATGCTGCATCCAGAGCGCCAGCGTCTGTACCGCCGCCCTGCGCCATATCTGGACGACCACCACCCTTCCCGCCCACTGCCGCAGCGGCTTGCTTCATCAAATCACCGGCTTTGAGTTGGCCAGTCAGGTCTTTGGTCACGCCTGCAACCAGCACGACCTTTTCCTCATGGACACTGCCGAGCAGGATCACTGCGCGGCCGAGTTTGTTTTTCAGTTGATCGACCAGCGCCAGCAGCGCCTTGCCATCCTGACCATCCAGACGCACGGCCAGCACCTTCACGCCTTTGACGTCCAGGGCAGAGGCCGACAGATCGTCGCCCGCCGCACTGGCAGCCTTGGCCTGCAACTGCTCGAGTTGCTTCTCCAGCAGACGGTTGCGCTCCAGCACAGCCGACAGCTTGTCGATCAGGTTGTCGCGGCTACCCTTGACCAGGTTGGCCGCTTCCTTGAGTTGTTCTTCAGCCGCATTCAAATAGGCCAGTGCCGCAGCACCCGTGACTGCCTCGATACGACGTACGCCCGAAGCCACACCGCCTTCGCTGATAATTTTCAGCAGGCCGATGTCGCCGGTACGGTTGGCGTGGATACCACCACACAGCTCAACCGAGAAATCGCCGCCCATGCTCAGCACGCGCACGTTGTCGCCGTACTTCTCGCCGAACAGCGCCATGGCGCCTTTTTGCTTGGCGGTTTCGATGTCGGTTTCTTCGGTTTCAACGGCAGAGTTCTTGCGAATCTCTGCGTTGACGATGTCTTCCAGCGCTTTCAACTGCTCAGGCTTGATGGCTTCGAAGTGGCTGAAGTCAAAGCGCAGGCGTTGACTGTCGACCAACGAGCCTTTCTGCTGGACGTGATCGCCCAGCACCTGACGCAATGCAGCATGCAGCAGGTGAGTCGCCGAGTGGTTCAGCGACGTCGCGTGACGCACGTCGGCTTCAACGTGAGCTTCCACTGGAGCACCGATCGTCAAGCTGCCCGAAGCCAGCACGCCGTGGTGCAGGAACGCGCCACCGGTCTTGGTGGTGTCACGCACGTCGAAACGCGAAGCGCCGGCCTGCAAGTAACCGCAATCACCCACCTGACCGCCCGATTCCGCGTAGAAAGGCGTCTGGTTCAGGACGATCACGCCCTCTTCACCTTCACTCAATACATCGACCGCCTGGCCATCTTTATACAGACCGACAATTTTCGCCGAACCGCTGGTCGCTTTGTAGCCGGTAAATTCGGTGGCCACATCAACCTTCACCAGACTGTTGTAGTCCATGCCGAAAGAGCTGGCAGAACGGGCACGGACGCGCTGGGCTTCCATTTCACGCTCGAAACCTTCTTCGTCGATGGTCAGGCTACGCTCGCGAGCGATGTCGCCGGTCAGGTCCATCGGGAAGCCGTAGGTGTCGTAGAGTTTGAACACTACATCACCCGGTACCACGTCGCCTTTAAGGTCAGCCAGATCCTGCTCGAGGATTTTCAGGCCCTGCTCCAGAGTCTTGGCGAATTGCTCTTCCTCGGCTTTCAGAACGCGTTCGATGTGCGCCTGCTGGGATTTCAGCTCCGGGAAAGCTTCGCCCATCTCGGCGACCAAGGCCGCGACGATCTGATAGAAGAAGCTGCCCTTGGCCCCCAGCTTGTTGCCGTGACGGCAAGCGCGACGAATGATCCGGCGCAGTACATAGCCGCGACCTTCGTTGGACGGCAGCACGCCGTCGGCAATCAGAAAGCCGCATGAGCGGATGTGATCTGCCACGACTTTCAGGGAAGCCTGAGCGTCGTTGGTGCAACCGATGGCCTTGGCCGAAGCGATCAGCAGGCTCTGGAACAGGTCGATTTCATAGTTCGAGTGAACGTGCTGCAGAACGGCACTGATCCGCTCCAAGCCCATGCCGGTGTCGACCGACGGTGCTGGCAGCGGGTGCAACACGCCATCGGCGGTGCGGTTGAACTGCATGAACACGTTGTTCCAGATTTCGATGTAACGGTCACCGTCTTCTTCCGGCGAACCCGGTGGGCCGCCCCAGATGTCGGCGCCGTGATCGTAGAAAATCTCGGTGCAAGGACCGCACGGGCCGGTATCGCCCATGGTCCAGAAGTTGTCGGACGCGTACGGCGCGCCTTTATTGTCGCCGATACGCACCATGCGCTCGGCTGGCACGCCGATTTCCTTGGTCCAGATGTCGTACGCCTCGTCATCGCTGGCGTAGACGGTGACCCAGAGCTTTTCTTTTGGCAGGTTCAGCCACTGATCGGACGTCAGGAAGTTCCAGGCGTAGGTGATGGCGTCACGCTTGAAATAATCACCGAAGCTGAAGTTGCCCAGCATTTCGAAGAAAGTGTGGTGACGAGCGGTATAACCGACGTTTTCCAGGTCGTTGTGCTTGCCGCCGGCGCGCACGCATTTCTGGCTGCTGACCGCGCGGGTGTACGCGCGTTTTTCCTGGCCCAGGAAGCAGTCCTTGAACTGGTTCATCCCCGCGTTAGTGAACAGCAGGGTTGGGTCGTTGCCCGGAATCAAAGAGCTGGAGGCTACACGGGTGTGGCCTTGCTCTTCGAAGAAGCGAAGGAAGGCTTCACGGATTTCTGCGCTTTTCATTAGGATCTTCCACGGAGGCTGCGGCCAAAGGCCTGTTCGAAACGTCAACAGACGAAGCGACGGCAAAGGGCCGCATTATATCGGCCCTGCGCGCGGGGTACAGCGTGTTTATACGATAGAAACAGTCAATTGGAGCGCTAACGCTATCACTTGCGCAAAAAGTCGACGAATGCCGCGACGACCTGCTCGATTTGCTCACGACTGACATCCATGTGCGTGACCATACGCAGACGCCCTGCCGCGCTCAACTTGATTCCGCGCTCGGCGGCGAACGTCTTGATTGCTTCAGCCCTGTCGCCCATCTGCACGTAAACCATGTTGGTTTGCACCGGTTCGACGTCGTAACCCGCCGCACGCAAACCTTCGGCGAGGCATTGTGCATTGTCATGGTCATCGGCCAGACGCTGGACATTGTTATCCAGGGCATACAAACCCGCCGCGGCCAGAAGCCCGGCCTGACGCATGCCGCCCCCGACCATTTTGCGCAGACGGCGCGCCTTGCCGATCAACTCGGCAGAGCCGCACAACACCGAACCGACTGGCGCACCCAGGCCTTTGGACAGGCATACCGACACGGAATCGAAGTGCTGGGTGATTTCCCTCGCATCAACACCCAGTTTGACGGCTGCGTTATATAGCCGCGCACCGTCCAGATGCAGCTGCAGCCCATGTTCATGGGTAAAGCTTCGGGCCCGCGCCAGATATTCAAGTGGCAGCACTTTGCCCTGGATGGTGTTTTCCAGCGCCAGCAAACGGGTGCGGGCGAAGTGGAAATCGTCCGGTTTAATCGCTGCGGCAACATGGGCCAGGTCCAGCGAGCCGTCGACTTGTACTTCCAATGGTTGCGGCTGGACCGAACCGAGCACCGCCGCCCCACCACCTTCGTACTTATAGGTGTGAGCCTGCTGGCCAACAATATATTCATCACCGCGTTCGCAATGCGCCATCAACCCCAGCAAGTTACTCATGGTACCCGTCGGCACGAACAGCGCAGCGGCGAAACCAAGGCGTTTTGCCAGTTCGGTCTCCAGACCGTTGACCGTCGGATCCTCACCATAAACGTCGTCACCGGTGGCCGCTTTGGCCATCGCGTCGAGCATCCCGGCGGAGGGTTGGGTGACGGTGTCGCTGCGAAGATCGATAACGCTCATGAATCTGGCCTCGGTAAGCAGGGGAAATCCCTTCCAGGCAGGAATTACTGCGGGCATGACACCGAATAATCAACCCTTGAGTGGGAAAAGGCCGCTCAAGCCAGCGAAAAAGTGGATAGCAATTATCAGATAGCCGTCATGTTCAGGCAGGAAATATGTGTTAAAAACGCTGCGCTGCCAGACATTCTGACGGCACAACGTTCTCAGGGCGGGGTGCAACTCCCCACCGGCGGTAATTGCGCGCAACGCGCATAGCCCGCGAGCGCTTGGCGACAGGCACGGTAAATGGCTGTGCATGACGACAAGGTCAGCCGACCCGGTGTGATCCCGGGGCCGACGGTCATAGTCCGGATGAAGAGAGAACGGGATTCACGCCAAAGGGCAGTCCGCAGGCATTCGTACCAGCATGCGCACCCTGAAATCCCATTCGATTCATATGCCCTGTTTTATACATAAACAGGAGTCAGAACATGCAACCCACCGCAATCGATAGCAAAAGCAAAAACCATCAGGGCGAGCGCGTTGCGTTCATCCAGGCCTGCTGGCACAAGGAAATCGTCGACCAGAGCCGTAAAGGCTTCGTGGCCGAAATGATTGCTCAGGGCTATCAGGAATCGGAAATCGATTTCTTCGAAGTCGGCGGCGCGTTTGAAATCCCGCTGCACGCCAAGTTGCTGGCCAAATCCGGGCGTTATGCCGGCATCGTCGCGGCAGGCCTGGTGGTCGACGGCGGGATTTATCGCCACGAATTCGTTGCACAGTCGGTAATCAGCGGCCTGATGCAGGTCCAGCTTGAAACCGAAGTGCCAGTGTTCTCGGTGGTTTTGACCCCGCACCACTTCCATGCCGGTGAAGAACATCAGAAATTCTTCTTCGAGCATTTTGTGCATAAAGGTCAGGAAGCGGCGAAGACGTGCGCGGATACGCTGCACAAGATGCGGGCTTTGCGTCGTAGTGAGCCGCGTGCGGTAGCTGTTTAGTCTGATGATCGCTCCCACGCTCTGCGTGGGAATACCTCAATGGACGCTCCGCGTCCGCTACGGCATGGGACGCAGAGCGTCCCGGGCTGCATTCTCACGCAGAGCGTGGGAATGATCAGTTATTGGAGTCAGGCCAGGTTTTCGTCGGTGGTCGGCACGATCAGGATGCCGGCACGCAAGCCGTTCTTCACCTTGGGGTTCGGGAAGATGATCCGGGCGCCCTCTTCTTCGATAATCCAGCGGGTATTGGCGATGTCTTCCGCCAGCAGGTAACCCACGTCCAGTTCAGAAAAATTCTCGATGTCCGCCGGAAGGTTCAAGCGGAAGCTGTCGCTGTGCTTGATGATTTCCCGCGCCACGCTGTACAACTGCAAACCGTCCAGCGCCGATTCGGTCAGTTCCGGTTCGGTACCTTCGATGATCTGTTTCAGGCGGGTTTCCAGCAGGGAAACATTGACCCCGGCGTTTTGCCCGAACGGCCGCGCCTTGCCCAGTTCGAGGGTGAAGGCCTCGGCGCCCAGCTTGTCGTAGGTGTAGGAACTGAAGACGATGGATGGTTTGTTCTGCAACAGCACCGCCTCCATGCCGGCAGCACGCAGGCGCGCCAGCTCCTTACGCGAATGCTGGCGATCTTCCTTCCAGGGGTACAAGGCGAACTGCTCGATTTTCGAGCCGCGAATCGCGGTATGCAGGTCATAGTGCAGACGCTGGCGATCCGGCAGGCTGAAGAAAACCGCCGCCAGCCGCTCCAGTTCACAAGCGCGCAAGGCTTCTGAGCCGCTGCTCTGTTCGTGACGGCCATTGAACAGCCGATTGACGTCCTGTTCGATGTAGCGCTCGCCTTTACGGATCGCGTCAGGGTTACCGAACAGAAACAGAATTCGTGCACGTGGCTTCAAGTCGCCACGAGCGATGTCATGCAACAGGCGATCAAGCAGCTCGATCGGCGCTGTTTCGTTGCCATGGATACCGGCCGACAACAGCAGGTCCAGGCCATTATCGCGAGCCTCAGGTGGCCGGACTTCCAGCGCACCTTCACTCAACCAGCGCATCCGCACGCCTTCGACAGTCAGTTGAGTCTTCTCCGCCGGTTCGCGGCCGGCGAGGGTCAGTTCAAGCAGTTTGCCGAGGGCGAGCATAGAGCGGTTTCCTTAGTGGTCGTGTGCGCAATCCGGGCCATGCACGTGGTCTTCGTCACCGATTTCAGCCGGTTCCATTTCCAGTTGCAGACTTACCAGATTAGTCGCCAATGGACGCAGCAGCAGGTTTGCGTATTCCGCGTCGCCTTCTTCAACGTCCACACCGATCAGCAGTTGGCCACGGCCATCGTGCTGGATCCACAGCTCTTTGCCTTGCCACATGACCGCGACGCGGGTGCAGGAAGTTTCCAGTTGCGTGCCGTCGGTGTCTTCAAGGATCAGCTGCAGGGTATCGCTCATGGTTTTACGCTCTCGTTTGAGACTTTCAATTGATCTGGAATGGATAAACCGCGCCCAGTTTAAGGATTTGCGTCAGTTCATCCAGTGCCGTCCGGCACTCAAGCAGCAATTGCGGGTCCGCAAGATCGTTTTCGGTCATGCGGTCGCGGTAGTGCTTGTCGACCCATTCGGTCAACGTGCCGTACAACGGGGCCGTCATGATAACCCCTGGGTTGACCGCCGCCAGTTCGGTTTCATTCAGTGCGACGCGCAGTCGCAGGCAAGCCGGGCCACCGCCGTTCTGCATGCTTTGCTTCAGATCGAAAACCTTCACTTCGCGGATCAGGCCGCCGGAGCTGGTCAAACCTTGCAGGTATTGCCAGACACGCTCGTTGCCACGGCACTCTTCCGGCACGATCAACAGCATCGAGCCGTCAGGACGCGACAGCAGTTGGCTATTGAACAAGTAGGAACGAACGGCGTCTTCGACGGTGACTGCGGAACGCGGTACGCAGACTGACTGAAACTTCCCGCCGACTTTGGCGAGTTTGCTTTGCAGTTCGGCGAGCATCTGTTCGGTGTCGAGGAAGGCGTCCTCGTGATAGAACAACACCTCACCGTTACCCACGGCGATCACATCGTTGTGGAATACGCCCTGATCGATCACCGATGGGTTCTGCTGCGCGTAGACCACGCCGTCTTCGCTCAGGCCGTGCAAGCGGACAACGGCCTGGGACGCTTCCAGTGTCTGGCGCGCCGGGTATTTCTGTGGTGCCGGGTAGCGAGTATCAAAGGCACTGCGACCGAATACGAAGAACTCGACGCCCGCTTCACCGTATTCACGGCAGAAACGGGTGTGGTTGGCGGCGCCTTCGTCACCGAACTGCGCCACGGCCGGCAAGGCAGCATGGTGAGCAAAGTGTTGCTGATCGGCGAACATGGCGCCCAGCACGCGGCTGGTGGTCGGGTGTTCAATGCTGCGGTGGTATTTGCAATTGAGGTTGGCAGCGGTGAAATGCACGCGGCCATCCGCGGTGTCGGCACTCGGGCTGACCGTGGCGGCGTTGGCCACCCACATGCTCGACGCCGAGCAACTGGCGACCAGCAACGGCATCGCTTCTTTGGCGGCGCGCTCGATCACTTGAGCATCGGTACCGCTGAAACCCAAACGGCGCAGTGCAGCCACGTCCGGGCGTTCTTGTGGTGCCAGAACGCCTTGTTGAAAGCCCATTTCCATCAGCGCTTTCATTTTCGCCAGACCTTGCAGCGCAGCTTCCTTCGGGTTCGAGGACTGCTGGCTGTTGCTCTGGGATGCGACGTTGCCGTAGGACAAACCGCCGTAATTATGGGTCGGCCCCACTAGACCGTCAAAATTGACTTCATAGGATTTCATCAGCGAGGCTCCACGAAAATCTGTTGTTATAGGCATCAGTAAAATGACTGCAATGCGATCTATGTAGCAGCTGCCGAAGGCTGCGTTCGGCTGCGTAGCAGTCGTTAATCGGTACACCCTGTTTCCAGATCAGAATCATGGATACCGCTATCGCGACTGCTTCGCAGCCGAACGCCGCCTTCGGCAGCTGCTACATAAGCCCTACGAAAGCTTCACGCCTGGGGTCAGAGCCGCAGGCAACACCAGGCTCGGGGTTTCCAGCGAGGCCACCGGGTACGCGCAGTAATCTGCTGCGTAGTAGGCGCTGGCGCGATGGTTGCCCGAGGCGCCGACACCGCCGAATGGCGCGCTGCTCGCAGCACCGGTCAGTTGCTTGTTCCAGTTGACGATACCCGCACGGCTTTCCAGCCAGAACTGCTGATAACGCGCTTCGGAATCCGACAGCAGACCGGCCGCCAGACCATAGTCGGTGTCGTTGGCTTCGACGATTGCCGCTTCAAAATCAGCGTAACGGATCACTTGCAGCAACGGCCCGAACAGCTCTTCGTCTGGACGATCAGCGACAGCCGTCACATCGACGATACCCGGAGTCAGCAACGCAGCCTGAGCCTGAGGCTGGGTCATTTCCAGCAAGGCCACTGCGCCATTGGCCAGCAAGTGTTCTTGCGCATCCATCAACGCTTTCGCTGCGCCCAGAGAGATGACCGAACCCATAAACGGTGCCGGTTGCTGATCAAATGCACCGACTTCAATCGTCGCGCAGACCGCCACCAGACGCGCCAGCAGCGTGTCGCCCCAGGCGCCCTGCGGCACCAGCAAACGACGTGCACAGGTGCAACGTTGACCGGCAGAAATGAACGCCGACTGGATGATGGTGTACACGGCGGCATTGAGGTCCGCCACTTCGTCGACCACCAGCGGGTTGTTGCCGCCCATCTCCAGCGCAAGGATCTTGTCTGGACGACCGGCAAATTGCTGATGCAAGTGATTACCCGTGCGACTGGAACCGGTGAAGAACAAACCGTCGATGCCCGGGTTCGCTGCCAGGGCGATACCGGTTTCGCGAGCACCTTGTAGCAGGTTCAATACGCCCGCCGGCAGACCGGCTTCGATCCAGCATTTAACCGTCAACTCGGCGACTTTCGGGGTCAGCTCGCTCGGTTTGAACAACACGCTGTTACCGGCCAGCAGCGCCGGCACGATGTGACCGTTCGGCAAGTGGCCAGGGAAGTTGTAAGGGCCGAACACCGCCACCACACCATGCGGCTTGTGGCGCAGCACCGCCGTGGCGTCGCCCAGCGGGCCGCTCTTCTCGCCGGTACGTTCGCGGTAGCTCTGCACCGAAATCGCGATCTTGTTGACCATGCTGGTCACTTCAGTCGCCGATTCCCACAGCGGTTTGCCGGTTTCCTCTCCGATACAGTGTGCCAGTTCGTCAGCCTTGCTTTTCAGCGCAGCGGCAAAGGCCTCAAGCACGGCAATGCGCTCGTCCAGCGTACGCCGGGCCCAGCCCGGGAACGCCTGACGCGCGGCTTGCACGGCGGATTCAACCTGAGCAACCGTGGCGCCTTCGCCGGACCACAACACTTGCTGGGTTACCGGGTTCAGCGACTGGAAGGTTTCGCCCTGGCCGGCCAGCCATTCACCTGCGATGTATAGCGAATTCATTATTTCGACTCCCTAGCTGCAGACAACGCAACGGCGCGCACTTGATCGCCAGCGTTGAGTTGAAGGCGTTTGGCGGTCAGCGGATCAACCACCAGCGTGCCGGCGGCGAGGCGTGCTGGCGCGGCAGTGATCCGGCAGTCTTCGCGCTTGCGGTTGTGAATCAGGAAAGGCGTCGCGTCATCACCTGGCGTGCCGATGGCCAACACCAGCGCCTCGCTGTCACGTACCGCACGGATCTTGCCGGTTTCGCACTCCACAGCCGGGCCGGCGTCGAAAATGTCGACATAGCCCTGATAGCTGAAACCTTCGCTCTTGAGCATGGCCAGCGCCGGCTCGGTATCCGGGTGAACCTTGCCGATGACGTTGCGTGCGTCTGGCGACAGGAAGCAGGTGTACAGCGGAAACTTCGGCATCAGCTCGGCGATGAACGCCTTGTTGCCCACACCGGTCAGGTAGTCGGCCTGACTGAATTCCATTTTGAAGAAGTGACGGCCCAGGCTTTCCCAGAATGGCGAGCGCCCGGCTTCGTCGGACACACCGCGCATCTCGGCGATGATCTTGTTGCCGAACAGTTGCGGGAACTCGGCGATGAATAGCATCCGCGCCTTGGCCAGCATGCGGCCATTGAGGCCGATGCGGTAATCGGCGTGCAGGAACAATGAGCACAACTCCGAGTTACCGGTCAGGTCATTGGCCAGGAACAGCGTCGGGATCTCGCGGTAGATGTTCAGCTCTTGCGAGGCGCTGACCGTCAGACCAACCCGGAAGTTGTACCAAGGCTCGCGCAGGCCGACCGCGCCGGCGATGGCGGAAATGCCCACCACACGACCGTTGTCGTCTTCGAGCACGAACAGGTAGTCCGCATCAGCGCGCCCGGCTTCGCCGCGAAAGGTCTTTTCGGCCCAGCCGACCCGATGGGCCAGACGTTCTTCGTTGGCCGGCAAAGTGGTCAGGCCGGTGCCGGTGCTGCGGGCCAGGTCGATCAGAGCGGGTAAGTCGCTGCTGCGTACGGGACGAACGATCATGCTATCTCCTCAAACGGGTCGCTTGCGCCACCCGTGAAATTTCGCTGCTTTCCAGGCATTTCTTTCTGGAAATCCAAGCCGGCGTTAAACCGCCACCAGGCGCACGCTGGCACCCTCACCGACGCCCAAGGCTTCGGCCGCTTCCAGATCCAGGGTCACGGGTTTGCCTGGCGCGTAATCGAGCTCAAGCAACACGGCGCGGTAATCCTGCAACTGGGCATTGGCCACCAGGTACTGACGACCGGCACCTTTGACCGGCTCACCGATTTTCACCGGCACGACGCGGCTCTGGGCGATCGAACGGATTCCCGTCACACGTGCGTGCAAGGTCGGGCCGCCGTCGAAAATGTCGATGTAGTGATCGGTTTCAAAACCTTCGCGCATCAGGATGTCGAAGGTGATCTGCGCCCGTGGATGCACCTGGCCCATCGCCTCTTGAGCGGAGTCCGGCAGCAGCGGCACATAGATCGGATAATGCGGCATCAGTTCGGCCAGGAACGTGCGGCTTTTCAGACCGCACAAACGTTCGGCTTCAGCGTAGTTGAGGTCGAAAAAGTTGCGGCCGATGGCATCCCAGAATGGCGAGTCACCGTTTTCATCGCTGTAGCCAACGATTTCGGTCACCACGGAATCGGCAAAGCGTTCCGGATGGCTCGCCACGAACAGCAAGCGACCACGAGAGTTGAGCTCGGCCCAAGGCGACCCCACCAGCTCGCGCTGTACGTAGAAACTGGTCAGCAAGCTGTTGCCGGTCAGGTCGTGGCACTGGGAGAGCACGTGAATCTTGTTATGAATCTTCAGCTCGCGGGAGGCGTGCACGAAGGTTTCATTACGGAAGCTGTAGAACGGCTCGGAATAACCCGCCGAGGCCACGATGGCCGAACAACCAGCCAGTTTGCCGGTGGTTGTGTCTTCGAGGACGAAGAAATAACTCTCTTCGCCATTGAAACTGACTTCGGCGGCAAACGAGGCTTCGCTTGCGGCGATCTTGTCGCTCAGGCGTTCAACGTCATCCGGCAAGGAAGTGACACCAATCGGGCTATCCGCAGCCAGACGCTGTACCTCGCCCAGATCAGCCATTTGCGCGGGGCGCATCACCAGCATGGTGTCACTCCTTAATCTCAGAACTTACAAAAGAAAAAATCCCGGGCCATCCCTGAAACAACTCAGAGTCAACTGTGGGAGCTAGCCTGCTAGCGATAGCGTCCTGCCAGGCAACAATGATGTTGGCTGTCAGGCCCTCATCGCCAGCAGGCTGGCTCCCACAGTTTGATCCGGCCCGGCATAAAAATTGGGTTCGACGCCTGAACAATCAGGCGCCGAAGGGTCTATCAGGCTTGCGTCAACTTCGCCACGGCACGTTCGAAGCGGTCCAGACCGGCATCGATGTCCGCATCTTCAACCACCAGGCTAGGCGCAAAACGCACCACGTCCGGGCCGGCTTGCAGAATCATCAGGCCTTCACGTTCGGCGGCGTTGAAGATGTCCTTGGCTTTGCCTTTCCAGGCATCGCTCAGCACGCAACCGATCAGCAGGCCCAGGCCACGGACTTCAGTGAAGAGACCGTATTTCTCGCCGATCTGCTCAAGGCGCGCCTTGAATTTGTCGTGCTTGGCATTGACGCCAGCCAGCACTTCAGGGGTATTGATCACGTCGATCACGGCTTCAGCGACAGCGCACGCCAGCGGGTTACCGCCGTATGTAGTGCCATGAGTGCCGACAACCAGGTGTTTGGCCAAGTCTTCGGTGGTCAGCATGGCTGCGATCGGGAAACCGCCGCCCAAGCTCTTGGCACTGGTCAGGATGTCCGGGATAACGCCGTAATGCTGGTAGGCGAACAGCTTGCCGCTGCGGCCCATACCGGTTTGCACTTCGTCGAATACCAGCAGTGCATTGTGCTCGGAGCACAGATCACGAGCGCCTTGCAGGTAAGCCAGTTCAGCCGGCAATACACCGCCCTCGCCCTGTATCGGTTCCAGAACCACAGCGCAGGTCTTGTCGGAAATGGCCGCTTTCAGCGCAGCCAGATCGTTGTACGGCACGTGGGTGATACCGGTGATTTTCGGACCGAAACCATCGGAGTACTTCGACTGGCCACCGACGTTGACGGTGAACAGGGTGCGGCCGTGGAAGCTGTTCAGCGCGGCGATGATTTCGTACTTCTCGCTGCCGTAACGATCAAAGGCGACGCGACGGGCCAGCTTGAATGCGGCCTCGTTGGCTTCGGCGCCGGAGTTACAGAAGAACACACGCTCGGCAAACGTGGCGTCAATCAGCTTATGGGCCAGGCGCAGGGCCGGCTCATTGGTGAACACGTTGGACACGTGCCACAGCTTGTTCGCCTGCTCGGTCAAGGCACCGACCAGCGCCGGGTGTGCGTGGCCCAATACGTTAACGGCTATCCCGCCGGCGAAGTCGATCAGCTCGCGGCCAGACTGGTCCCAAACGCGGGAACCGGCACCGCGCACAGGGATGAAAGCGGCAGGCGCGTAGTTGGGAACCATTACCTGGTCGAAATCGGCGCGTTGTACCGCAGCGTGCTCAACGGACATCGGAGTCTCCTGAAGAGAAAACACTCGCCTGAAACTGGCGAGCGATGGGGGGATTGTAAGGACAGTTTTCAGCCCGGCCTTGCCGCCAAGCGACAACTTCTTATAGCGCAAACCCCGGTTTCACCCGGGTTTACGGCAATGCGACATATAGCGTCGCAAAGGCGCAGTTTAAACCGCCGGCACAGGTTATAGGCAGGCTTGTCGACCGGTGCGGTAAATATGTACCGCACGCACTGCATCCTCGTCTGTTTTGCTGGGGCTCAAACCAAACGCTAAGGGAATAGCGCATGAATCAAGACGATATTGAACTCGGCAGCCAACCGGACACCCATTTTCATCACCTCTACCGAAACCTGCCCGCGTGGGTATTGGAATCCTCAGTCGAAACGCGCAACGCCCTGAAGAACGCCAGCCTTGAAGTGCCCCAGTGGCACCGCACGGCGGACCGACTGCAACATCAGGTGCTGAAAACCTCAAGCCAGACTCACCTGGCCCAGCGAAACCGGTTGGGCTCGATGTTGGCAAAACTGCAAAACGCCCGGGATTTTGCCGAGTCGATTCTGGGGCCGGCCCTGAAAGCCCGGTTCGACCTGGACGTAGACGTCAAAACCACCTTCCTGCGCCTGTACATCCCCCAAGCCACGCCCTTCTTCGCGATCAAGACCGGCGCCGCCCGCACATGGACGGTATCGCTGCTAGACGCAGCGTTGCACAACTTTCAGGCGTCAGAGACCGAGGCTGATGCCTATGAGCCGGCTTCGACGTTTATCACCAAACCGTCGCCTACAGGGCAGTTCGAAACCCTGCCGCTGGTTTCCCGAAAAATCACGATTCCAGGCTTTACCCGGTTGTGCCGGGAACTGGACATCGGCGGCCAGTACAACGCCTACCTAAAAGAAAACCTGGGGTTGACCAACCCGGTGGTCGGGGCCGTCTTGAAACCGAATGTCATGAGCGCGAACAAAGCGGCACTGCGCTCTGCGTTGCACCTGGCCCATGCACGCAGTGATATTGATAGCGACGCCTTCAACGCGATCTACCGCGTACTGGAAGGACGCGCGAGCCTGCTTTGGGACGGTCACCCCCTGCATTGTCATGACCTGACGATGATGTCTTCATCGCTGACCGGCATTGTCATTTTTGGTGCCAAATCGAGCCGGGCAACCAAGGCTACCCGCATCATTGCCTACATTCCGGATGACCCGCAGCATCCGCTCAAGCTGTACGCCGACACCGTGGCGTTCATGACCGAACTGACCCGCAAGCTGCGTTCGCCCGCTTATCAAACCTTCTTCAGCCGCTTCGTCGATCACGCGGAACGAGGGCATTTTTTTGCCGACCTTAACAGTCGCTTGCGAATGGTGACATGGCATCAACACACTCACGGCGATCCACTGCCAAGCTGGCGCGAAACGCCCATCGACAAGCCTAACCTGCAATTTTCGATGACGCCGTTCAGAGCGGGCCTGTGGAATCACCTGTACCAACGACAACTGAACAAAATCATCAACGACGCGAGCACAATCGCCGTCTCCACCGCTCGTGTCGATCAAACTGCGCGATGGGCGCTGTGGGACGCGTTCAGCAAAATCGCCTCCACGATCCTTGAAGTAGCGACGTTCGTTGCCCTGCCCTTTGTGCCGTTTCTGGGCGAGTTGATGCTGGCCTATATGGCCTACCAGCTTCTCGACGAGACCTTTGAAGGGATCATTGACTGGGCGCAAGGGCTGAAAAAACAAGCGTTCGAGCACTTGATCGGCATCGTCGAAACGGCGGTGCAAGTGGGAACCTTCGCGGTGGGCGGCGCCATCGCCGCCGGCACCTTCAGTCGCCTCCTATCCCGCGAAACGGCGGCACTTATCGCGCCGCTAAAACCCGTACCCACACCAGAGGGCAAAACCAAATACTGGAAGCCGGATCTGGCGCCGTACGAACAAACCATCGAACTGCCGGCAGAGAAAAACCCCGATCTCCTGGGCCTGTACCGCCACGAGGGCAAAACGCTTCTGCCTCTTGAAGGAAAACTGTACGCCGTACGGCCAACTCAGGATGCCCTTCAGTTTCAGATTGAACACCCAAGCAACAATGACAGCTATAAGCCGTCATTGCGGCACAACGGTCATGGCGCCTGGCAAACAGAACTGGAGCAACCCCTGCATTGGAACCGGGAAACCGTCCTGCGGCGTCTAGGGCACAGTGTCGAATCGTTTTCCAGCGCCGAGCGTGAACAGATTCTGCGAATCAGCGGTTATCACGACAACGTGCTGCGAGAAACCCATGTCGAAAACCATCGCCCGCCATCGCTGCTGACCGACACGATCAAGCGATTCAGGATCGACCGGGATATTCAGACGTTTATCGAACAGATTGGCAGCGACCAGCCTGAGCAATACAGCAAGGCTGATCCGCTCATGCAGCATCAGTTGCTGACCCGGTTCGACTCATGGCCTGTCGATACCCTCCTGCCCGAACCGGGAGCCCAGACACAAACCTTGCGAAAGCAAACCGCGGATATCGCCCGAAACTACCGCAAGTCGCTGTTCGAGCTTCGTTATCGCGAACAGGAAACGACCGAAGACCTGCCCACCCAACGACTGCTCGCCGACTTTGAGGGGCTACCGACCGATATTGCTCATGAGCTGGCGAGCAATGCGTCGGGCAACGAACTAAGGCAATTGCACAACAGGGCCACACCTCAACGCCTGAAGGACGTAGCAAGAAAAGCCCTGGAGGCTGTGCGTGCATCCCGAGCGTATGAAGGCCTCTTTTCTGATGCCCTGACGTCCGCAGACACCCACACGCTCGCCTTGCACAGCCTGGATTTGCTACCCGGATGGCCTGCCGATGTGCGCATCGAGGTGAGGGACTTCGCCCCTGACGGGACCGTGCGCGACAGCATTGGAACCGTCGACGCATCGATCCGAAAAACGCTCGTGCGCAGCGAAGACGGCGTTTATCAGGTGCTTGATGACAGCCAAAGGCCGCTGTTCTCTGGCGACTTTTATCAGGCCATCCTTCAAGCGCTGCCGGATACCGAGCGCACCACACTGGGCTTCTCCATTGGAGAAGGGCTACTGCTCAAACAGCGCATTTCCACGCAGGCCCTGGACCACCCACAGCTTCGTGCACTCTTTGCGAAAAATCCTCATCGAAAACCCTTCTATGATCCAACGACCATGCGCCTGCCCGGAGGTACGGAAGGTTACCCGCACATTGGTCCCGCAACGCCAACGCTCAACGAAAGGGTGCGCGAGGTTTACCCAAGCCTCTCCGAGGACGAAATCCAGTCCATGGTCCTCATGCTGCAGCGTCATCCCAGTGGCGCCCGTGTAGAACTTTCACGGCTGGCAAACGAGTTGGCCCGTCTGCACCAGGATCTGGGGCGCTGGATAAACGACGCCCCGACCGTCCACCCGCAAACCCGACTTGCACTGAGTGATCTGGACCGCGAGGTCGCGCGCCGCAATCGCACCCAGCTAGCCCAGGAAATCCAGCGCAGCTGGCGCCGCCAGTCCGAACGGGATTTCGACGCGCCAGATGGCAGCGAGCAGTATGTGCTGAGGTTTGCAGAACCGATCCTGGGCGACTTGCCGACACTCACCGCCGACTTCAGCCATGTGTCGCTGCTATCTCTGGAAGGTAATCATACTGCGCAGGGTGTGTCGCAGTTCCTGAACCGATTTAGTGGGCTTCGCCGCCTGGAGCTGCGCCGTTTCGCCTTGACCACCCTCCCCGAGGCCATCACCCGAATGCCGAACCTCGATGCGCTGGTGTTAAGTAATTGCGGTATCAGGATGAACACTGCCACGTGGTCAAAACTGACTGCATTGAACAAATTGGTCATGCTGGACCTGTACAAAAACCCGTTCGAAATCGTACCTCGCATCGACTCGATGAACGAACTTGTTCACCTTGATCTAAGCGATACCAACTTGACCGCCATCCCGGTCGGAGCCCTGCAGCATCCAAAACTCGATACCCTCCTGCTGATGAACAACAAGATCAGTGAGTTGCCTGTCGAGTTGTTCGAGAGTTCGCTGTACGAAAAACGCGGTGTGCACCTTACGCACAACCCGATTTCCAACCGCTCACGGGAACTTGTCAAACAACATCATTTCGACAGCGCTTACGACATGGGGGTCTACGCACCCGAGGCGGATATTGATCGCGTCAGGACGCTGTACCCTGGTATGGAAGTCGAGCAAGCGAGTGAATTTGTCTACGAGTTGCCGGGCACACTGGAGGATGGTCGGGCAGACCTGTCGCGCCTGGAAGAGGAGCTGACTCGCTTGAGAACCGATTTGTCTGCCTGGACCGCCGACCTTCCCGCCCAGCATCCTTTAACAGGCGAACCGTTCAGCCCCCTGCAACTGATTGCCGAGCAAGCCAACCGCGACGAGTTCAAGCAACTGGTGGAGAAGTGCTGGCAGCGTGAAGCCGCACTGGATGATTTCGGCGACAGCCTGGAACCCACTTACGAGTTGAGCATTCGCCCGATCATCATCGGAGAACTGCCCACCCTGAGTGCAGACTTCAGTCATGTGTCCGCGCTGGAGTTGCTGAGTGAGGATGGCTTGACACGTGCCGGCCGATTCCTGGAGGCCTTCCCGAACCTCAAAAGCCTGAGGTTGCGCAACTGCACGCTAGGTGACATTCCCGATGCCGTGTTCAACATGGGAAAACTCAGGTCACTGTCGCTTCCCAACTGTCGTGTCAGCCTGTCAGCAGAGTCGGCAAACGCACTGGCCGGAATGGACCAGCTCGATTATCTCGACCTGGGCTATAACCCACTGACACAAACACCTGATCTTTCGCAAATGCCGGGGTTGGCGACCGTCCTGCTCAACAACGCCGGCATCACCGAAATACCCAAAGGCTTGCTTAACCTGGAGGAACTGGACTGGGCGGATTTGAGCTCGAATGCGATCACCACAGTACCCAGCGACTTGATGGAACTGCCAGTGGAAACTGCGGAAAACATTACGTTGAGAGGCAACCCGTTGTCAGAGGAAAGCCTGTTACGGCTAATCAATTATTACGAACGCACGGGAGCAGATTTCGGCTTGGACGAAGTCATCAATCGAGGGGAAATGGAAATTTCCACCTCTGAAGGTTCCGAGATCGACGAGTAACTCAACCGCGCTCGGATGGCACCGACGACAACTCGAACGGGCTGCTGCTGCGCCGCTGGTTGCGATCCTCCCGCGGCGTGGCACCGAAGAAGTTGCGGTAGGCGCTGGAGAAATGCGGCCCCGAAGAGAAGCCACACGACAGGCCGATCTGGATGATCGACTTGCTGGTTTGCATCAACATCTGCCGCGCCTTATTCAAGCGCAGCTCAAGGTAATACTGGCTCGGCACACGGTTGAGGTATTGCTTGAAGATGCGCTCCAGCTGTCGACGGGATACGCACACATGCTGGGCGATTTCGTCGGTGGTCAGCGGCTCTTCGATGTTGGCTTCCATCAGCAACACCGCTTGCGTGAGCTTGGGATGGCTGGAACCGAGACGGTTTTGCAGCGGAATGCGTTGGCGCTCGCCGCCTTCGCGGATGCGCTCGACGACCAACTCTTCGGACACGGCGCCGGCCAGTTCGGCGCCGTGATCACGGGCCAATACTGCCAACAGCAAGTCGAGTACCGACAGGCCGCCGCACGCCGTCAGGCGATCGCGATCCCAATCGAATAGATGGCTGGTGGCGATGACTTTCGGGAAGCGTTCGGCGAAATCGTCCTGCCAGCGCCAATGCACGGCAGCGCGATAGCCGTCGAGCAAACCCAATTGCGCCAATGGGTAGACACCGGCCGACAAACCGCCAATCACGCAACCGGCCCGCACCAATTGTTTCAACGCACTGCTGAGCGCCGGCGCGAGTGTGGTCGGTGGCTCATCGGCGAGCAGAAACAGCTTCTGGAAATTTTCGAGCTTCCCGGCCCACGGTTCACCCGGCAATTGCCAGGCGCCTTCGGTCGGCGGTTCGGCCTGCAAAAACGACAGTTCGTAAACCACGTCCGGATGCACACGCTGGGCAACACGCAAGGCCTCCTCAGCCAGCGCAAGCGTCAGTGCTTTAGTGCTGGGCCAAATCAGGAAACCAATTCGATGGGCAGTCATGGCGGGCAATCCGAAACGAAAATCAGTAATGAAGGCACGGACCAATGCTAGCCCGTAAATGAACGCAAATCTCAAAACCTGCAGCGATCTAAATGTGGGAGCGAGCCTGCTCGCGAAAGCGGTGAATCAGTCGACATCTACGTTGAATGTCACACCGCATTCGCGAGCAGGCTCACTCCCACAGGGGATCGGGGCCAGCCTCTAAATTGCGAAGCATGCACTATCCCAGTGCGTAACGGGAGCTATTACTTGAGGCTGCCTGAGAGGAATTGTTGCAAACGTTCAGACTGCGGATTAACCAGCACTTCACGCGGGTTGCCACTTTCTTCGACGACACCTTTGTGCAGGAACACCAACTGGTTCGACACTTCACGGGCAAAGCCCATTTCGTGCGTCACCACCACCATGGTCCGGCCTTCCTGGGCCAGGGCCTGCATGACTTTCAGCACGTCGCCGACCAGTTCCGGGTCGAGTGCCGACGTCGGTTCGTCAAACAGCATTACCTCAGGTTCCATTGCCAGCGCACGGGCAATCGCCACACGCTGCTGTTCGCCGCCGGACATGTGGCCAGGGTAGGCGTCTTTGCGGTGACCCACGCCTACCTTGTTCAGGTAGTGCTCGGCTTTTTCCCGGGCTTCGGCCTTGGACATGCCCAGTACGTGAACCGGCGCTTCCATGATGTTTTCCAGCGCGGTCATGTGCGACCACAGGTTGAAATGCTGGAACACCATCGACAGGCGCGAACGCATGCGTTGCAGCTGTTTCGGGTCGGCCGCCTTCAGAGCGCCGTCCTTGTTGGCGACCAGTTTCAGCTCTTCGTTGTTGAGCAGAATCTTGCCCGCGTGCGGCTGCTCCAGCAGGTTGATGCAGCGCAGGAAGGTACTTTTGCCGGAGCCACTGGAGCCGATGATGCTGATCACATCGCCAGCCGCCGCTTTCAGGGACACGCCCTTGAGCACTTCGTGACTGCCATAGCGTTTATGCAGGTCTTGGACTTCAAGTTTGTACATGCGGTCGGTTCTCACAAAAACAGTCAGTCAGTCGTTGAGCAAGCGCCCGTGACGCAGCGCTTCGCGCCCCGCCACCTTGGCCAGCCAGAAACCGGGTTGGGCATAACGCAGCCGTTCAATGGCAAACAGCACCCCGGACGTACCAGCACACACCGTGCTGACCCGATCCGACAACGGATCGATCACTTCAAAAATCTCGTCACCGGCTTCGATCCACTCACCGGGTTTACGCAGGAAACTCACCACACCCGGGTGCGGTGCAAACAGCAATTCAGTGCCGTCGAACGGCAGGCCTTCGCACGCTTCTTGCGCAGGCTGGGGCCATTCGCCGCTGATCAGTCCTTGCTCGGCGAGGAACGCCAGAATGCCTTCGGCATGAGCCACTGACTCAACACGACCGGTATCGGCCTGACCACCCAGTTCAATGGTAGTCGCCAGACAGGCCAGCGGAATTTGCGCATCGGGGAACAAGCGCGACAGACGCAACCACGGCAGCGAACAGGCCTCGTCGAAGGAACTGCCGCCGGAATCTTCTGCCAGCAAACCGACCCGCACATTCAGGTGCGCGGCCAACGAACGCCACTGCGGCCAGTGCTGCGGCAAGGCATACATGTGCAGCGCCGCTTCAGCATCGCAGTGCAAATCCAGAACGACGTCGGCGGTGCAGGCGTGGCTGAGCAAGATGCGCTGCATGCCTTGCAACTGGCTACTCGCCTCTGGCAATGCGGCCAGATGATCGGCCATTGCCTGACGGATCAGGCGAATATTAGCGTGCGGATCATCACCCAGATGTCCGTCCAGCGCAGCGGCCACTGGCGCGCTCAGCTCAACGAAATCGCGGTTGAAGTTCTTGCCGCTGCCCGCGTCGAACCGCCCCTGATGATTGCCCTGCAACAGCTGACCGAGGCCCAGTGGGTTGGCCACTGGGACCAACTCGATCACGCCATTGAGCAAGCCTTGGGCTTCGAGCTCGGCCAGGCGCTTTTTCAGCTCCCAGGCCGTGCGCATCCCCGGCAGCTCATCGGCGTGCAGGCTGGCCTGGATGTAGGCCTTGCGCTCACCGATGCCGAAACGGAACACCGAAATCTGGCGTTCGCTGCCCAGGTGGCTCCACGGCAATGCATGATCGATGCGTTCCATATCAGTGCTTCCGCGGGGCCAGGTAGCCCAGCCAGCGGCGCTCGGCCATTTTGAACAGCTTCACCAGAATGAAGGTCAGGCACAGATAGAACACGCCCGCCGTGATGTACGCCTCAAACGGCAGGTAGAACTGGGCGTTGACCGTGCGCGCGGCACCGGTGATGTCGATCAGGGTCACGATGGACGCCAGACTGGTGGTCTGCAGCATCATGATCACTTCGTTGCTGTACTGCGGCAGCGCCCGGCGCAGGGCCGATGGCAGCAGGATGCGCTTGTACATTTTGTAGCGCGACATGCCCATCGCCTTGGCGGCTTCGATCTCGCCATTCGGCGTGGCCCGCAGGCTGCCGGCGATGATCTCGGCGGTGTAGGCGCTGGTGTTGATCGCAAAGGCCAGGCACGCACAGAACGTTGCGCTGGACAGCCACGGCCAGAGGAAGCTTTCACGTACGGCTTCGAATTGCGCCAACCCGTAGTAGATCAAAAACAGCTGCACCAGCATCGGCGTGCCGCGGATCACGTAGGTGTAGAGCCAGGCAGTCATGTTGACGGCCGCGTTCTTCGAGACCCGCATCAGGCCCAGCGGCAACGCGCACAGCAGGCCAAAAAACAGCGACAGCGCGAGCAATTTGAGGGTAGTCACCAGGCCACCGAGGTACAGTGGCATGGCCTCCCAGATGACGTTGTAGTCGAAGATCATAGATCAGCCGCCCTTACGCCTACCGAGTAGCGCTTCTCAAGGTGACGCAATGCCAGCAACGAGACACTGGTGATCACCAGGTACATCGCCGCCACCGCGAGGAAGAAGGTGAAAGGCTCGCGGGTGGCATCTGCCGCCTGCTTGGCCTTGAACATCATGTCTTGCAGACCCACCACCGAAATCAACGCGGTGGCCTTGGTCAACACCAGCCAGTTATTGGTAAAGCCCGGAATCGCCAGACGAATCATCTGAGGCACCAATACCCGGAAGAACACCTGAAAGCTGCTCATGCCGTACGCCATGCCGGCTTCTGCCTGCCCTTTCGGGATCGCCATGAAGGCGCCACGGAAGGTTTCCGACAGGTACGCACCGAAGATGAAACCCAGGGTGCCGATACCGGCGGCCAACGGGTTCAAGTCGATGTAATCGTCAAAACCGAGCAGCGGTGCAACGCGGTTGAGCAGGTCCTGGCCGCCGTAGAAAATCAGCAGGATCAGCACCAGATCGGGAATACCGCGGATCACCGTGGAATACAGATCGCCCAGCCAGGCCAGCCAGCGAATCGGCGACAGACGCAGCGCAACGCCGATCAGCCCCAGAACGATGGCCAGGACCATGGACGACAAGGCGAGCTGAAGCGTCAGCCATGCGCCATCGAGGATGACAGCCCCGTAGCCTTTCAACATGATTCAGGTCCTCGAAAGTTGGGATGAAAAAATGGCGCAAACCTCAGAGATCCTGTTGCTTGCGCCATTTCTGACTTGTCGTTGCGACGTATTTACTTGCCGTAAATGTCGAAGTCGAAGTACTTGTCCTGGATTTGCTTGTACTTGCCGTTCTCACGAATGGCGACGATGGCGGCGTTGAGCTTCTCCAGATCAGCCGTGTCACCTTTGCGAACAGCAATACCTACGCCGTCGCCGAAGTATTTGACGTCGGTGAAGGCCGGGCCAGCGAACGCGAAGCCTTTGCCTGCGTCGGTTTTCAAGAAGCCGTCATTCAACAGCGTAGCGTCTGCCACGGTGCCATCGAGGCGGCCAGCGGCCACGTCGAGGTAAATTTCGTTCTGCGAACCGTAAGGCTTGATCTCGGCACCCAGCGGAGCCAGGACTTCGCGGGCAAAACGCTCGTGGATCGAACCACGTTGCACGCCGATGTTCTTGCCCTTCAATTCAGTCAGGCCATCGCTGACTTGGGTGCCAGCCTTCATGACCAGGCGGGCCGGGGTGTTGTAGTACTTGTTGGTGAAGTCGACAGACTTCTTGCGGTCTTCAGTGATCGACATGGACGACAGGATCGCGTCGATCTTGCGCACTTTGAGTGCTGGGATCAGACCGTCGAACTCTTGCTCGACCCACACGCACTTGACCTTCATCTCTTCGCACAGGGCATTGCCGATGTCGTAGTCGAAACCAACGATGCTGCCGTCCGGTGCTTTGGAAGCGAACGGAGGGTAAGCCGCTTCGATGCCGATTTTCAGAGGCTTTTCATCGGCGAAGGTTGGCAGGGACAGCACGGACAGTGCCAGGGCGCCAAGCAGCACGAGTTTCTTCATCTTGGGACTCCATCGGTAAAGGGCAAAAACGGCAGAGTGAGCGATAGCCCAATATGCGAGTGAGTAGAACCAGACAACGATGCTGCGCTGTAGGAATCGCGCGCTTTTTTCAACGCGAGCCACAACGAGCGAGTGATCGGCATTCTAACGACAGGCCCGAAGCCGATATTTCTTCAATGCGACAACTAATTACAGAAGCACCGAGAAAGCCGCCAGAGCGCGTTGACAGCCCTGCAAAATCATGCAGGAGCAAAAGACAGTAAACCGATCTATGTAGCAAATTGCGGGCCTATTATTGGCAAACCCCGCAAATCCGGCAAGCTTGGCGTTGTGTCTTATTTTTCAGGGGGGCTGAAGCGGCCCGGGAATGGGCTTTGACGTTTCCCATCGCCCCGGATTGACGCGGGCGGTTACACATTCAGTTACTTGAAGGGTGATGGGTAACAGTGGGAAAGCACCTATAACTGAAGCCGATAATTATTGGACCTGCGTTGATCGTTCCCACGCGGAGCGTGGGAACGATCGGCACAAAAAAACCCCACCAGGCTCAACACCTGGCAGGGTTTCGATGACTCAAGAACCGCTACTTAAGCAACATTCATGGTCTTGTGCGTATCAATCAAATGCTGCACCACACCCGGATCGGCCAGGGTGGAGATATCCCCCAACCCATCGTATTCAGCCGTCGCAATCTTGCGCAGAATCCGGCGCATGATCTTGCCCGAACGGGTCTTCGGCAGCCCCGGCGCCCACTGGATCACATCCGGTGAGGCAATCGGACCAATCTCCTTACGCACCCAGTTTTTCAACTCCAGACGCAGCTGCTCGCTCGGCTCTTCGCCGCCGTTCAGGGTGACGTAGACATAAATGCCCTGCCCCTTGATGTCGTGCGGCACACCGACCACCGCCGCTTCGGCGACTTTCGGGTGAGCGACCATCGCGCTTTCAATTTCGGCAGTGCCCATACGGTGGCCAGACACGTTGAGCACGTCATCCACGCGACCGGTGATCCAGTAGTAGCCATCCGCATCACGACGCGCACCGTCACCGGTGAAATACATGCCGCGGAACGTCTTGAAGTAGGTATCAACGAAACGGTCATGGTCACCGTACAGCGTGCGCGCCTGACCTGGCCACGAATCGAGAATCACCAGGTTGCCCTCGGCAACGCCTTCGATGATGTTGCCCAGGTTGTCCACCAGCGCCGGCACCACACCGAAGAACGGACGTGCCGCCGAACCCGGCTTGAGGCCGTGAGCACCCGGCAATGGGCTCATCAAGGTTGCGCCGGTTTCGGTCTGCCACCAGGTATCGACAATCGGGCAACGGGACTGGCCGACGTTCTTGTAGTACCAATCCCACGCTTCCGGGTTGATCGGCTCGCCGACCGAGCCCAGCAGACGCAGGCTGCTGCCATCCGCGCCTTCAACGGCGGCGGTGCCCGACGCCATCATCGCGCGGATCGCGGTCGGCGCGGTGTAGAGGATGTTGACCTTGTGCTTGTCGACGATCTTCGCCACCCGGGTGATGTCCGGATAGTTCGGCACGCCTTCGAACAGCAGCGTGGTCGCGCCATTGGCCAGCGGGCCGTAGACGATGTAGGTGTGGCCGGTGACCCAACCGACGTCAGCGGTGCACCAGTAGACTTCGCCCGGGCGGTAGTCGAACACGCGCTCGTGGGTCATGGCCGCATACAGCAGGTAACCGCCAGTCGTGTGCTGCACGCCCTTCGGCTTGCCGGTCGAACCGGAGGTGTAAAGGATGAACAGCGCTTCTTCGGCGCCCATCTCTTTCGGCGCGCAGACAGTGCCGGCCACTTTCATCAGGTCTTCGTACCAGATGTCGCGATGCTGGTTCCACTTGATGTCGCCACCGGTGCGCTGGCACACGATGACCTTCTGAATGCTGCTGGTTTCCGGGTTGGTCAGTGCGTCGTCGACGTTGGCCTTGAGCGGGATCTTCTTGCCGGCACGAATACCTTCGTCCGCCGTGATCACCACTTTGGATTTGCAGTCGATGATGCGACCGGCCAGGGCTTCCGGCGAGAAACCACCGAACACCACCGAGTGAATCGCGCCGATCCGGGTGCAGGCCAGCATGGCGACCACAGCTTCGGGGATCATCGGCATATAGATAGTCACCACGTCGCCGCGGTGCACATCCTGGCCGCGCAAGGCGTTGGCGAACTTGCAGACTTGTTCGTGCAGCTCGCGGTAGGTGATGTTGCGACTTTCGGAAGGGTCATCGCCTTCCCAAATGATCGCGACTTGATCGCCGCGCTCGGCCAGATGACGGTCGAGGCAGTTGTAGGAAACGTTCAAGGTGCCGTCGGCGAACCACTTGATGTCGACATGGTGATCGTCGAAGGAGGTCTGCTTTACCGTGGTGAAAGGCTTGATCCAGTCGAGGCGCTTGGCTTGCTCGCGCCAGAAGCCGTCCGGGTTGACGACCGACTGCTGGTACATGGCCTTGTAGGTCGCCTCGTCTGTCAGCGTGTTAGCCAGGACCTCGGGACGAACGGGATACAGGGAAGCCGCACTCATCTTTCTTACCTCGGTGGAATAGTTGTTTTTGTATGACACCTTTTTAGCCGTGCCAGCCCCATAGAACCATTCGACGATGGTAGTAACAAGCCCCTACAAAATGTCGTGAAATGCCCATAAACCCCTAATCCAGGCAATTTCATAACCCAGCCATAACGCGACCTGTAGCAGCTGGCGAAGCCTGCGTCCGACTGCGCAGCAGTTGTAAACCCAACTAAACGCGGTCTGCCTGATACACCGCAACTGCTGATTTTACGACTGCTGCGCAGTCGGACGCAGGCTTCGCCAGCTGCTACAGGTTGTGCGTCGCCTTGAATAAATGCCGCTCTCTCGGGGATTGTTACGAAATCTGTCAAAAGTGTTTATCAAAACCACGCCTATATGAATAAAACCCCCACGCCTAAAATCTGCCTCGCCAACAAGGCAACCTGATTAACCAAGTTACAGCCCCCACGAAGGCCGTTAATCAAACACCCCGACACCCAACTCCACACGCAACCCCACAAAGGTTGCGTGACCCCATTCGACTTCTAAAAGGTAAATCCTAAATGAAAGCTTTATTAGTTCTGGCCCTCAGCAGCCTGTGCGCAACCGCCATGGCAGACGAGGTCCCGACTGATGTCGCACAGCAACAACCGGCCATTGAGCAATACACTTACGCCACCCACTTGGACATCGCCAAGGTTGTTTCCATGAGCGAAGTACCGAACGTGTGTGAAGTTGTCCCGATGAAAATGGAATACGAAGACTCCAAGGGCCAACGCCATATTCTGAGCTACAGCGTGATGGGTAACGGCTGCTCTAACGGCTGATCTGGACTGCACCGAATCGGGCCATTTCAGCTGATGGCTGAAGGTCGATTCCAGCCCGGCTGCGGCCGGGCTCAGTTGTGTTTGCAGACGGCTAAAACTGCTACGAAACACTACATGTAGTGAAAAACAGTGTTTTTGGTTGTTTTTTGAACAGAAATAATCCCGCGTCAAAAATTACGAAAAAAAATCTGCACCGGCCAAAGCCCTGTATTACCTCGGTTTGCCCGAAAAACCATCACTTTCGGCCCTTCCATGAGCCGATTCGCCGCACCACGCCGGCAAAAATTTCCCTATAATGCCGCCTTAACGGGCCTGCAATATCCCCTTACAGGGATGAAACGCCAGTCTGGAGCCCCGCAGTAGCGTTTAACGCTGGTTGCGCCCATCAGTGGCTCTCGCAACCCCGTACAAAATTCTGTTTTATTGCCTGCCTTGGCTGCAAAAAACGATTCCTTAAGATCCAACGCGGTCAGACCGACCGTGTGAACAACCATCACACGGGCATCTGGCCCTCACGCAGGAGACGACACGTCATGCTGAGCTGGGACGAATTCGACAAAGAAGACAGCGGCGAAGCCGTGGTAAAAGGCGCTAACGCCGGCCACGCGACCGAAGCCAACATGGACCGACTCGACACCGCTGGTGGTGTCGCCGCTCAAGAAGCTCGCGCCGTAACCGCGAACGACTCTGCCGCAATCGCCCGTGCCAAAGCTGCCTTGGACACCCTCGACGTCGCCGAAGGCCTCGCCGAACTCGAAGGCGCCTCCGCCCGCGTCGCTGTCGACGAAAAGCGCATGATCAACTGCCGCGCCGACCTCAACCAACTCGTGCCATTCAAGTACGACTGGGCCTGGCAGAAGTATCTGGACGGTTGCGCAAACCACTGGATGCCGCAAGAAGTCAACATGACCGCCGACATCGCCCTCTGGAAAGACCCGGAAGGCCTGACCGACGACGAGCGCCGCATCGTCATGCGCAACCTCGGCTTCTTCTCCACCGCCGACTCCCTGGTTGCCAACAACCTGGTCCTGGCCGTGTACCGCCTGATCACCAACCCGGAATGCCGCCAGTACATCCTGCGCCAGGCGTTCGAAGAGGCAATCCACACCCACGCCTACCAGTACTGCATCGAATCGCTGGCCATGGATGAAGGCGAGATCTTCAACATGTACCACGAGATCCCATCGGTCGCGAAAAAAGCCACCTGGGGCCTCAAATACACCCGTTCGATCTCCGATCCAAAGTTCGAAACCGGCACCGTCGAAACCGACAAAGAACTGCTGCGCAACCTGATCGCCTACTACTGCGTTCTGGAAGGCATCTTCTTCTACTGCGGCTTCACCCAGATCCTCTCCATGGGCCGCCGCAACAAAATGACCGGCGTCGCCGAGCAGTTCCAGTACATCCTGCGCGACGAATCCATGCACCTGAACTTCGGCATCGACGTGATCAACCAGATCAAAATCGAAAACCCGCACTTGTGGGATGCTGAGATGAAGGAAGAGGCTTCGCAGATGATTCTGCAGGGGACTCAGCTTGAGATTGAATACGCTCGTGACACCATGCCTCGCGGCGTGTTGGGCATGAACGCGGCGATGATGGAGGACTACCTCAAGTTTATTGCTAACCGTCGTTTGAGCCAGATTGGGTTGAAGGAAGAGTATCCGGGGACGACTAACCCGTTCCCTTGGATGAGCGAGATTATGGACTTGAAGAAAGAGAAGAATTTCTTTGAGACGCGGGTTATTGAATACCAAACTGGTGGTGCGCTTAGCTGGGACTAATAGCCTAGTTCGCCACGATTTGATGATTGCAGTCTGAATCGGCAAATCGAAAAATCAAAAGCCCCGATCTGATCGGGGCTTTTTTTTTTGCAGCTAGACATGCACAATTTTTATTCTGACAATCAGCGGCTACCAAAGACCGCCATAGACCCAAATCCCCCGCAGCGTCGGCTTCAGGGGGGATGTAGTGGCCAGGATCAGTCATATGAAGGTAATTTGCTTTCTGGAATGAATGAGCTCATTGGCGAGTACTTGTTGTTTTTTATGTAGATCCAGCACTCCTCCTTTTTTGCCCACTCTGAGATCATCCGGCCTTGAGCTCCGCGATGTAAGGTCTCATCGACTTCTTTTGCCCAAACAACAATTTGCTTTGCCAATTCTGGTGATATTTTCTGATTTTGCCAAATCATTTCCAGATCGAAATTGGAACCAGCTTTGGCAGAAAAAAGTGACAGAGTATAGATCGTCACGTTTCCTTGAAATGCTGGAAACAGGGGGCGCAAAAGCTTCTGAGCAGCTTTGAAGAGAATTACTTGTGCGATCATCCGCTTGAATTCTGCTGAGTCAGGTACTTTTGACAAGCCCTTTTCCGTGCGGTTACCAACATCCACCATGAACGCGTCAAAATTCTTTTGTCCGCCAAGACTCGCCATATGGGGATTTTGCCCCCACGCGTTTAGGAACTTTGCAAAGTCTGTCTTGGTGATCTTGCGAGTAGGTGGAATGGCTGCTTGCAGTTTTTTGATCCGAGCAGGTGTTTTACCTTCTCGTTCAAGCATGACCTTATAGCTTCCGCCAGACCGCTCGTAATACCAGCGTCCGACGCCATCCGGGCAATAGGTTCGTGCGGCCAGTGTTTCAATTTCCGTATGGAAGGGATGGTTTGCCGAAAGATCAGATGCTTTTACGGCATTCTGACTGTTTGCATATTTAGAGATGTTGGAAATCAACAACTCTTCACTTTCCGAGGAGCGTAACACTATGAGCTTGGCTGGTACTCGCACCTTCGACAAATCGGTATTTGGAAATTTTTTCTTGGTGAAATAGAGAGATGCGGTGGTTTGTCCTCCATTGACAATCTGCATTCCTTTCAGCCAAAGAATACCCGGCGAACCATCTGCTGCTCGGTTCATTCCTATTTCATCGGCAACCAAAACAACGCCATTATTGTAAGCCATGAATCGTTCTGGCTCTGTGCGCAGGCTGTCGCGAATGCCTTTATTGATTTTCCCGGTTGCACTTAAAAAGGAGCGTACGTTGGCTTCAAGAACTCGCGCGCCATATTTGTCGTATATAAATCTTAGCGCCTCACCTGGAATTGCCGTCAAGGCATAATCATACTCGCCCGCAACGCCAGGGACCCATACACAAGGAAGTGCACTTCCAGATATCTCACTGAAGTCAATTAACACTTCATCCCTAGGGCGGTTCTCCTGAAGATGGTTAAACAACCGCTCTATATCCATCACTTCTAGCTGAATGGATTTCCCCATGAATTCCGTAGGGGCAAATCCCCCCTTGGTCTTCAGCCTCAAATCGGTGATGACGAAGACCCTGAGCTTGTCCAAGCCAGAGAAGAATTGTCTGACGCTGACAACTAGAGGATAAGCCTCATTTGTTTCATCCATGCTTTTCTCAAGTGCCCCATTGACGCAGTTCTTGAGAAAACGCATACATTGGTTGGCGGCTTTGACAATTTCCGTTTGTGGGAGCAGCTCAATTTCATCAACGCCTCTGTAGAGACTGACAAACAGGTCAAGTTGATCCGGAGCCTCGTCATCGTCTGATGAGCCGAACGAATAACCACTCAAGCGCAGGGTAGAGGCGCCAGGATGATCATCGAAATAACAAAGCTGCGGCTCATTGGTCATGCCTATGTCGAACATGTGCTGCATGACTTTTTCGGCAAAAACTAATTCAGGATAGGGATATTTTTCCCCAGGTGAGTCAAAGGATAGCTCTACCTCACGTATCTCGGCCTGCAGTTCTTTTAGATACTCAATAAGTTCCACTTTAGAAAACCCCTAATTCCTGCAGTGCCTGATCTAGGCTAGTTCTTTGAGATTGCACAAGCCCTAGGTCTATCTCATACCTTGCTCGCAGCACACCCAGAGGTGTGTTGAACGGGGTCAGGCGCGGGAAGTTTTCGTCCACGCGATGAATCACTAATTCAGTGAGTGCGAACGCTCGTGTGTACCGATTCTGATGTGTGTCTAGGTAACCGCCATGTACTAGGCAGTTGTCGAACGCGCTCAGGGCCGCGGGGTCTGAGTAAAACCTCTGACGCAACAGATCGATATGCTGCACCAGATTTTTTCCTTCCTCGCTTAGGTGCAACTTGACTCCCGCCAAAAAGAACGGGTAACGCAACGAGTCGTCAAGTTGTTCAAGTGAGTCAATGCACGCTGGAAACCCTTCACTTGCAATTGTTGTCTTGACCTCAATTGAACCGCTTCCCAGTTCAAAGTCATGAAGGCCGTCCAGCGGTCCTTTCCAAGCGTCTACTGAATTGTACAACGGCATTCCCGCTTCTATTAATTGGCTCAGGACACTCAGCTCCCCGACAAGTCCAAGCTCCTCTTCAGCAGAAAGACCTTCGCGTCCTCGGCGCATGAAATCCTGCCAAGCTCTGATTCTTCCTAGGTAGCGTTGGAATAGGAGTTCTTCCTTTGCATCCGAACTTGCTTGGACGGTGGTCAGCACATCGACCACCATGCTGCTGAACAGATCCAGGCTACCAGCAGCCTGACGGACCAGCGCCAGCCAATTGAGCCCCCGCCCTACTTCACCCAATGTCGCCTTTTCCACCCTGAAACCGTGACCATTGGGTAATTGATTCATGGCGGGTAGTTTCAGGGATGGAAACCCAATCAGCAACGCTTCCTCATTACCGGGTGAGCTCCGTGCGGCGCGCAATCGACAGCCACCGCATTCGGCCAGTGCAATGCTACGCCAACCTTCATCGAGACTGTTACCTGCCAGAGGACGCCAGATAGCCTGCATTTCTTCTTCAGTCACAAGCGCCATATTGCTGCTCCCAGCTTTGCCAATGAACGTTGTTGACCATGTATTCGACTTTGGTTTTGGAGTTACTACCCGGAAAACTAATAGCGAAAGCAACTACAGGCGGAGTTTTTGGAGGGAAATCTTCCTTTGCTTCATCAGGATCTAGCAACGAGATAATTAGTAGCCCTGTTTCAGGATGCGGGACGACGCCGTCAGCGCCAAGACCACGTATACGTCGTATTGCAGATCCACTTGGGACTACTGGTGCCTCATTCTTCACTCGACGCCCCTCGTCTTCTCGCCACGCAGCTTGGGTCAGGGCCAATGCTGCATTCCATGCGGAATCGTCCAGGTCCATTGCTTCATCCCGCGGGGATAACAAACGTCCAATGGCATATCGGTCGATAAGCTTTTTCCCTGTACGCTTCATCAAATTGACCGATCTATCTCCAACTTGATAGGGGGTTTTACTCTCACCAGAGACGATTGCAACCGTCCATTGAGTTAACTCACCGTTGAGACTCATCATTTCTATAAATCGGGCGAGCAACTTACTATTGACCTTAAGCGACTCAGGATGGGTTTCGTACTCTCGGAGGAAAGTTACAACCTTTTCGGCATCGATACTTGCCCAGTGAGCTCCTCGCCATTTATCAATTTTCCCTGTTCGTATCTGCGCAGGTATCTCATTGGCTCTACCGAGTTTGTCCATGAAGCGCTCGAAAGCTGCAAAATTCTTGCTAAGAGCATCAGGCTCCTTGAAAAAGGCAACCGTTTCGGATATCTGCCCGCTGAATGACAGAAATAGAGGTTTCGCCGCCCGCATTTTCAGCCGTGAAGTTACCATGAGCACAGGGTGGGATTTGACCTTGAGTCCATAATCGATAGGCTTTCCGCCGCTTTCGCACATCATGTCGAATTCATCCCGCAGCTCCTCGGACGCGTCCGCAATATGCCCGAACCACTCGATCAGATCACTGGTGGTGTAAAGGCGGCAGAGGTCAATATATCCATGGCGGTAACCAAACCAACGCCCCATCTGCATAAGCGTGTCGTACATTTTGGAGGCGCGCAGGAAATAACTGACACTCAGCCCCTCAAGTGTTAGTCCCCGGGCGAGTTTGTCACCGCCGATGGCAATTACTTTTAGGCCTGTAGGTGTATCCGCGTAATCAAGAGCATCCTTGGCGGTGCCATTGATCATTCGTACATCCACGCTCTCCAGTACATTGAGAAGCTGAGCACGAACATCAGCCCAATCTGGAAGCTCGCATTCTTCGGGGGTAGCCAGCGACTCGCTGACTTCGTTGCTGGTTGGCACAAAGTCTCTTTCCCATAAGGCCCGTAACTCAGAGAGCAGTGTCTCCTCATCGATACCCAACGACAGTCGCTGTTTCACATTGTTTACATACGCCTGTACCTGTTCGTGCACGACCTTTTGAACCTTGTTGAAACGAGTCACATGCACCAACATTGAGTTGTGTGCGTCCCCCTGACCTCTTAGTTGGCGGGTTGCACAACTCAAAATGAAGGCGTTAATCGCTTCGACCAACGTGTCCGGCATACTATGAGGCCCCGAATGGACCGGATGGAAGTTACTCTTATGGCCATGCGGCATCCATCCCGTACGGCCATCCTCGTCGCAGTAATCCGAGACTGTTCGTATCAGCGGTAAATCACCCTCGCGCCCATCTTCGCTTGACAGGCCAAACACCCTTGTCGGCCCTACGTACGAGGAAGGTGCGGCCAAATTAGAGATGAATGCAGAGGGAAATAGATCTGGCCCCTCTTCACCCGTCTCGCCTTTATCATGAATGAAAATATTGGCAAATGGGGTGGCGGTGTAGCCTACGTAGGCACTTCGGGTAAAGGTATGCAGAATTCGACGAATCATCCGATTGATTGCGGTGGGTTCGTGTTCCAAATCAGGCAAACCGTCTACACCAACAACTTGTTCGCCGGTATCGACAGAGGCTTGGTCCGACTCATCATCAATCATCAGTACTGGTAGGTGAGTAATCAGTTTTCGACCGGTTTCATTATCCTGACTATTGGCGACATGATCGCGTAGCCAGACGAGCAGACGTGTAAGCACTGACTTGTTTTTTTTGACCACGAACAGCCATGGCCGCTCTTCCGGGGATATACCGAGGTTGCGGACGAATCCCATGTTGAAATCGCCGTTATTACTTCGGTTAGTTGCATAGTGCGGTCGGATAGACGGGGAGCCATCAATTTTCCCCACGCCGATCAAGCGGGTTGCACCCGGGGTGGGGCCAGTCTCGAAACCCAGGAAGCCCTCGTCCAGACGCATCTGAGTCTGTGAACGTAGATTATTGTGCAAGCCGGCCAATACGATGATTATCTTGTAGCCCGCATCTGCTGCCTTACAGACAAGCCCTGTAAAGTTCCCTGTTTTACCAGACTGTACGTGACCAACCACCAGACCTCGTCGATCCCATGGACCATCTCGGGTTGGATCTTCCAGCATAGACAGAATGGAGTCGGTGGATTTGTCTACAGACTCGACAGCTGCCCAAGGCAATTTTCCTTCCTGCCACTCCCGATAGCGCTGCCAGTAACGCCAATCGGTTTTTCTTTCTTGAGTCAGCCATGGGACGTGCCCCGCGTTATCCATCAGGGTTGCATCTTCTCCGACCCAGATGCTGAAACGACGGATAAGCTCGTCGGTCACACCGTCCCGATCCAATTCTTTGCCCCAATTAGGGTTCATGAATAGAACGCGATCAATCATTTCTCCAATCATGGACGGCGTTACGTCAGCGTCACCTTTTTGGGCAATCAACAGCTCCTGCACAATCTTGATGACACTGGTTTTGCTCTTTTCGGGGTCCGTCATTACTCACGTCTCATCATTTAGAATCAAGGCTGATCGGGAAGAGCGGCTATTAATTCCGGGAAGTTATGGAAGGGCTCCATGTGCAAAAGCTTTTCACGCGCAGTCGCAGCCGAATACCCTTTCAGGCGTATCAGGTTGCCATACATTATCTGAAGGATTGATTCGACCTCGGCTGCTGGCTCGCCGGCGAATCCCACCCGGGGAATTTCCTTGTCTTCAGCGGTATCTACCCAGATGCGCTGTACAGGTACAGTCTCTTCGATCACCCTCAACATTGCTTTGATCTGAGGCAATAGTTTCCCCGCTTCGTCGAGGACTGCTCGCATGGCAGGATGCTCCAGATCAATTCGATATCGTGTGCCGCCGCTGAACTTGTCAGTTTTCCAAGCCTCGATAATTGGCGGCCCCTGAATTGCTCCAACAGGTCGTCCCCGGTGAGCGAACGCTCGTCGCGATCGCGAGCGTGTTTCCTCTGCTAAACGCACGAGCCATGATCGCAATGCGATAGGTGGACGTGCGGTTGATTTACGAATGTCGATTTTCCAATCTATATCCGCATTGTTGGGGATATCCAAGCGGATGCGCGCCAGCCGATGGGCTTCATCCTTGGTCCAGGCTCGACCTGCACCCAGCCCAAGCCAGCTACCTGCGACAAGAAGTCGCTCGTTGCGGTATATGTAAAAACCTTGTTGAGCTGCCCATCCTTCCGGGCCTGCCGCTTCTTCGTACTCTTTCTCCGTTAGGCGATCACGGTGGGGGAGAACGTGACACTGCGCCGAGATAGTTCGATTTACCGGGCACACGGCAACGGGGGGACTCCACGCCTTCGAAGGGTGCCCATTGAGGAACGGGTCCCAAGCCTTAATCGGTTTGCCATTAAGCAGAAGACGCAAGCGGTTACTAGAAATATAGCGGTGAAAAACCATTCCCAAATGCTGTTTGACTTGAGTCGCCAGGTCTAAGAATTCCTGAACCCTGAATCCGGTGGTCACGATGCGATCAAGTACTTCCCATAGAACCAGCGTGCCTTTGCCAGCTTCGGCAAGAGGCTGTAAAAAAACCTCCGACCCCTCGTGAGCCCCTTCCAAAAGATGCCACCCCTGATCGGAACTGGTTGCCAAAACGTCCAGATCCCAACGTAGTGACTCCAAGCCAACTTCGTTGATCGTTGCAACTGTCAGCCGTCTACATTGAGAAAACGAGGCGGTTTTTAGTCCTAGTCCAAAGCGCCCTAGGTCGTTTGAACCTCGCTCTTCAAGTGGATTACGCTCTCCGAGACGCATGGCTTTGTCCAGCTCATCCGATGACATGCCTCGGCCATTGTCGAGGACATAAATTCTGCTGGCGTTTTCTTTCCATTCGAAGTTTACGTGAACTAAATCTGCGCCCGCACCAATACTGTTATCGATAATATCTGCCAGCGCAGTAGCGGTGTTGTAACCTAGTCCGCGCAGCGCCTCGATCATCGCTCCCGCCCGGGGCGGGGCATGCCTTGATTTAGCCTGCAATACCTTCTCCTTGGTGATGTTCAGTCCATACAGATGACCATTCACCCGTCGTGATTACATTCGCTACGACAGCGGCTATCCGTGATGCCAACAGAGGGGGCACAGCGTTCCCGACCTGATGAAATTGTTGCGTCCGGTTGCCTTCAAAAAAATAGTTATCGGGGAACGTTTGCAGGCGTGCCGCCTCACGCACAGTCAAACTGCGACACTGAAACGGATCGTAATGAATGAAGTAATGTCCATCCTTGGATATGTGACTGGTGACAGTCGTTGATGGATAGTTCTCGAGCTGAACTCTGAAGCGATCACTAAACTTTCCTGATTCCCAGTTCTTATGCTCGGGCGCCAGTCCAGGCAGGCCGAAGTCTATGTGACCTTTGGGGGAGCGTTTATGTGTCCGCGCGAAGATGGATGCGAATACATAGCGCTTGAGGTCTGACGGCATATGGCCCCTAGCTTCATGGTTCAGCCAGACGTCCAGCTTGTTATCCTTGTACCAGTGATCCAGGTCAGTTGATTGCGTAGAGCCTTCCCCGGCGTTTCGCGGATAGCGTAATGCACCGATATCCAGAGAGCCGTTCATGAAACTCGATCGAACTATCCTAATATTTGCTTCGAGCCCGGGATCTTTTGGGAGCGCGCCTGCTAGTGCTTCCTGCAAGTTATCCAGCTGATTGATCAGTTCAAGATACCAAGACTGCGGACTATCAGTGCTTCTGGACAGGCTACTGCGCAGTCTCGGTAGTCTTCCAAGAACGCTGCCTGCAGATATCTCCGGGAAGATTGGAAGTCGTTCTGGCTTTGGGGTTTGGCCTGCGGCGTCGATGGCGATACCCAAGAGAATTACCCTATGACGGGCCTGTGGTACACCGTGCTGCTCCGCACGTATGATGAAATTGCTGGACTCCACTTCTGAGACATCATCATCGGCACCAAAGGATTCATCACTCACAAGTGAGTAAATGCGGTATCGATGGCCAGAGCTTGGGTGGCGAAGGGCCACATCAGGATCGGACAAATCTTGAAGTATCTCAGGGAAGATTTCCTTGCCGCCTACCTTGGCGGAAAGAATTCCTTTTACGTTCTCCATAACAAATACGGAAGGACGGTATTGCTGGATGATTCGTAAGTAATCTCGATAGAGAAAGTGACGATGGTCATCCTCAGCCCGATAGTCGGTGTTCCCGCGATTACGAGACCGACCGACGAGCGAGTAAGCCTGACAAGGTGGACCTCCAATGAGCACCCACGGACGAGTTCTGTCTAGCTTGTTACGCAGGATTTCATCTAGCTCATCATCACCCTCTTCGGAGCCGAGTGTTATGCACTTGGCCTCATCCCCAGACCGGATCCACTGCGCCTCACTGCGAGCAGACCAAGGGCGTTCGGAACGCCCGTTGCAGTAGTCATAGTAGTCATCCAGAGCGCTAGGGTTGTGGCGTTTTAATAGGCGGTAAAATGCCCGCAGCCGCAGCGTCTTACGGGCTATAGGATCTTTTTCAGCCGAAACAATGATTTCGAAATCATCACCCTGATTGTAGGATGAGAACCCCTCACCCAAACCTCCTGGCCCAGCGAAAAGATCTACTATCTGAATTGGTTGCACTGGATTCATGACGCATTAACTCTGAGTTTCGCCCTTATTATCAAGCGGGGGAAAATGAAGATGGATACAGTGAGCAAGGAAACCCGCTCACGCATGATGTCTCGGATTGTAGGCAAGAATACCAGGCCTGAACTGAAAACTCGAAAATTGCTGCACGCCCAAGGCTTCAGGTTTCGGCTCCACGTAAAGGCGCTGGCCGGACAACCAGATATTGTGCTTGCGAAGTACAAGGCATGCATCTTCGTACAAGGCTGTTTCTGGCACCGCCATGAGGGGTGCCAATACGCCACCATGCCGGCCACTAGAGTGGAATTTTGGACTGAAAAATTCCGCCATAATGTGTTGCGCGATGCTCGGAACAGAGAACTTCTGATTGCCGCTGGCTGGCGGGTCTTTGAAGTATGGGAGTGCAGTCTAAAGGGAGCACATCCAAACCTAGACTGGTTATACCAAGCGATCAGGCAGTCACGAGACAATTTACCCCCCGAAACTTAACTAAATAATAGCCGCAAGTTTGAGGGCTTTTATCATGCCTTTGTTCAAGCGCCAGACACTGTGAATAACGGAAACGTGCTCGCTTAGCGTGCGCAGGAGCATCTTGTTGACTTCATCCACATCATGCTCAAGTTTCCGAGCCAAGTCTCGGCTGTATCCTTTTCCTTCAGATGCCAGCAGAGCGAGAATCTGTTTGCCTAGGGGAGAAAGACGAGATATTGCAGCTGCTTTGGCAAGATCAGTAACGGTTACGTCGGCATCCTCGACATCCATCGTTACAAGCACAGCTGGTTCTGTGAGAGGGGCAACTTGGATGGTCCTCTGCGTCAGCGGTGTCTGAATTTTAGTCATTGCACTTCCGCTGGGTATTTCCTCAGAATCAGGCAATTGCAGTGCCGATTTCGTAAGCGGGGCTCTGGCTTCTTCTAAGCTGGCTTGCAGGCGAGGCCTTACTGCAAAACCACGATCCCTTTCCAGATATTCCTCAAGACAACCGTCCAACAAGGAGAGTAAGGTCATGTGATTGAGCTTCAGGGCATCCGCACCTTCGTAGGTTTTTTTTCCTGGATTCTGGGTAAAATAGCGAATAACTTGATTTGCTTGATCTGACAAAGTAGGTACATCAGACGGCAGCGCCCGAACCTCTTTTTCGTCTTGAGTAGAGAGTGTCTTAGGCATTGGATCTATCGATTTTTTTTCCGCCGCATGTTCGTGACGTTCAAACGTAGAATCAGACAGCAGACTTAACAGCTCCCTCTTTATAGAAAAGCCCCCCAAGCGGTCCCGCTCAATCCAATATCGCAATCGTGTCCCGAGAGTGTGATTCAAAATCGGTGGCCGCATTTCCATTGCTCGTGCCAGTTTATCGGCCTCGATTTTCGGGTTAGCCCGAATAATGCCGAGCAATTCTTTGTCCTCTGGCTGTAACTTCAAGATCTGAAAATCGAAATACCGTCTGCTTGCTTCTTGAGTCATATCTTCGAGGCTTGATTGCCCCTCTTTAAGATCAAGGTTATTTAGGGCTATAACGTCGCTCGTTGAAAGGTCATCATGAGAAAGCTTTTCAGTAGCAGACATCGCTGCCTCCGAAGAAAAGGAGCTGGAGGGGGGGGGCTCCCCATCATCCAGATCTATACACCACTCCATTGCTTTCGGTTGTGCAGGAATTGAACCGGAGATAAGTGCTTGAACCTCTACGGCTGCTTCGATGCATTCGTTGTCATGCGTTGATTTTTGGAGGACTGGAGAGTCTTGCCAAACGAATAGGTCGAAATCACCTTCAGATCCAAAACTGTTGAATTCCTGCGGGATATCGTAGTGTGTAGTGACTTGCTTTTCGGCTGCTCCGGATATGTGAGTGTCGTGGGAGCATTGGAGCAGATAGACGCGACCTAGCAGTTCTAGAAGGTCGGAGTCTTGCTTCCTTTCAATAGCCGCGTGAATGTTAGCTATGGCTTCAGCAAAACGATTAGATGTGACCAAGACACTTATATTTTCCAGAAAAAAAGTTCGTTCTTCGATTAGTGTCAGATGACCGTCTGCATGCGGGATTTGGAATCGCAGCGACATCTGCAATCTGTGTTTGATTCGATCACAAAAAGGACTATTTTTCAGTGACTCGAGAAGCAGAGCTTGGAAGACATCGCTTGCATCAGCTTTATGAAGAGCATCTAAAGCTTGAACAAGCCCATCGATAGGTTGATCTAATACACCACACCTCAGGTGAGCCTCGAAGGCATCAAAGCCCTGTGAGTGGATGATTTCCCACAAGCTTTGAACAAGAGCTTCCCAGTCCATTCCAGTTCCCAAACCGTAAGTGTAGCCGAGCCATAAAATGGTCAAAGTGCCATCGTGGTGACATAAACTTAACACAGACGGCAAATTCCACGCCATCAGTACCCATTGCCGAGCATCGGACAGCCACACACTATAGAAACGCGTGCCTGCCCCCCGCTATTAATACTCAACCCCACTCAAGGACCCGAACCCACCATGAAATTCGACCTCGCCTACTGCCTCAGCCTCGACGACAAACTGTCGATCTATGACGTGCGCGATTTGAATTTCGACGAAACCATGGCGTTCGATTCCGCCAAAGAACACTTCCAATGTCCCAATGACAATTGCAGGGCGGCATTCGATGCGGCCAACGTGCTGACAACCTTCAACGCCAAAAACGTGAATTACGTCCGTACCCCGCACTTCAAAAACACCCCCAGCACACGGCACGAGGCGGATTGTCCTTACGTCAGTCTCAAAGCCTCGGCGTCTGGTGTGGACGCGGACGGTGCGGAAACGGATGACAGTCGCGAGGAACATTTCCCGTCGGAGTTGTTACTGACCCGGCGTCAGTATGTGCGTCAACCATCGAACCCGACGGGGACGGCGGATGAAGTTCGAGACCTCCCGCAAACCGTTTCGGCAGACACTCACTCAGAGCCCCCAGTCCGCGAATCGGCACCAGACAAGACCAGTGTCTTCGCTCACCCGGTGGAATGTTTTGTCTCGAACTTCGAGGACAAGGAGCTGCTCAAGCGCATGCCGCTGAAGATTGGCGAGCACACGGCGCCTTATGGGTCGTTCTTCAAGAAGATCGAGTATCTGCGAGACAACAAGGGGCTGATTTACTGGGGCAAGATCAAGGAGATCAAGGATTACACCCAGAGCTTTCGCATCGATTTCGAACAGAAGGTCTGGTTCAAGCAGGCGGATGAGGCGAAGAAGAAGCCTTATTCGGTCAATGTTTACTTGAGCAAGAAGCTGATCGACAACTACCGCAAGCGCAAAGCGTTTCTGGAAGAGATTAAGCACGCCATCGAGAGTGGGAAGGATTTGTGTTGCTTCTTTTATGGCGTGACGCCGGAGTTGAAGCAGGTGCCTAGCAAGAAAAACCCCGAGCAGACGTTCGGGGTGTTCAGTGCGAATATTGAGAATCTGGATCACTTCATCGTTCGGGAAGCGCCGGGGTTGGACAGGTAGTTATCCATCCTGCTGAAGCTGTCTTTCCAGTTCACGAAACTCCTGCCTCGCGTCTTTGCGCCGGTCACGTGCAGCCTGAAGACCTTGTTCATCAAGCCCACAGTATTGACGTAACCAGTGCACCATCATCTCCTCGTCAGGGGCGTAATAGTCTTTGTAACCCTTGCTGTTTCTGAAGGTGTCGTTCATCTGCGCGTCGAAGCGTCCAGCGGCGAACTCATCCGGCGGGAGAGTGCCCCACTCAGCGGCGAAACCCTGGAAGATCCAGGCGATATCATCGATGTGTTTTTGCGCACCACGATGCCTGCGTTTGTAAAACACGTACTCGCGGCAACTCTCCTGGAAACGCTCCATCATCGGCTCATCATCGACCCATTGAAGAATATCGTGCTGCGCCGCGTGATGAATCAGGCCGTAGATCCAGCGTTCCGTAAACCGCTGGATAAAACCTTCAACATCGGCCTTTTTCGCGTCCGCGAAAATCATGCAGTAGCGGGTTTTTATGTGCATGACGAACAGTACGTGTTTGCGCTGAACCGTGATCACATGGACCAGCCACTGTTCCGCCGAATCACCCAATTCATCCTCTTCAGGAGTGGGCGACGGCGGTTGGGCCTCTACCGGCGTGATTGTTTTGCCCTTGTGTACGCGGCTGAAGAATTTGCTGGCCGCTTCGGTGCAGTTGAAAATCAGCATCCGTAGTTCTCTGGTGAGTCGGTGAAATAAAGCGCTCAGTCCTTGCGCACAGTATCTTCAAGCCATTCAATCTCAGAGGGCTGACGAACCACCTCCCTTATGGAGTGCAGTGCGGTTTCACTGAGGACTGATAACTCCTCCTCGGTCAGCAAGTCATGCATGACCATCAACCACAGCCCCATGAGTGCACTGGAACGGGATTGGCCGTTATTGTCGAACGTGTCGACGATGACCTTGTCACGATCTCGCATCAGGCGATAAAGCATTCGATACCGGGTGTGAGCCGATAGCGCGCCATTTTGGCTGATGGTTTTGGCGTCGGCCAGGACACCCTGGCAGAAACGATCAAGCGCTATCTCGCGCAAGTCCTTGAGTTTTTTCCAGTCACTTTCGAGGATCGGCATGTGCGGCCTCCTTTGAAAAGTTTCAGATGGTCACCAGCCTATTCTTCCGAAATTTCCATCCAATACCAAACGGAAAATCGCCGGCGACGATGCCTCTACCGTCCGTCTGGATGGAAGCCTCGAAATAGCACAAATCAAAAAATCAGTTTGATCCGGGCACAAAACAACTGTACAAAAACACAGTATATTTTGAATCAACACTCTCGAGCCCGGAGAACACCATGGCCTCTCATGCGATGAAAATCACCCTGGAACGTATCGCCCTCTTCCAATTCACCCCGGCCCACTGCGCCCAGGCCCGAGCGATGCTGGGTTGGAGTGTTGATGAGCTGGCCCGGGAATCCGGGGTTTCGGTAGAGGCCATCGAGCGGTTTGAGGCCAAGCGCGATGTGCTGGATGTTACCCGGCTGGCGTTGGCGTATTGCTTTGAGGCGCAAGGGTTGGTGTTTTTTCCTGGGTTTGCGCCGGGTCGCGGGATGAATGTGAAAGGGTCGACGCCGAACCCGGTTGGGCGGGCGGATTATGCGATGGTTGAGTGAGGTGTCAGCGGATGATTGATGTCGATGGAAGTGAAAGGCGAGCCAAATCCGAATACGTGATGAAGATCGGGCTTCTTCTTGAAACCGGTCGGTTGGACAAGACTGGGGCGGCGCAGAAGCTCGGGTTGTCTGAAGCGGAGCTGGATGAAATGCTCCGGGGAAAGTTTCGCGATTTGACCGTAGCGAAAATCTCGGAATACCTGAACCTGCTGGTCGATGCGCGGAGCTAGTCTGGATGTGGAGCCCGGGCCGCTTCCTTCGGCCCGGCGGTCAGTCATCACGCGTTCTGAGCTGAGACCTGATCGCTTTCACTTTCCATCCCGAGCCACCACGCACTACCTCGTTGCGGGTACATCACGTTGAACGCCTCACCCATTTGCGGCGTGGAAATCGACACATTGCGCTCCCAGGCCAACGCCAGGATCCTGTCGAAGGGCTCGAACCAGGCGTGCATCGACAAATCGAAGGTGCCGTTGTGAATCGGCAATAACCAACGGCCCTTGAGGTCGACGTGCGCTTGCAGGGTTTGCTCCGGTTGCATGTGAATGTGCGGCCACTCGACGTTATAGGCGCCGGTTTCCATCAGCGTCAGGTCGAACGGGCCGTACTGTTCGCCGATGCGTTTGAAGCCATCGAAATAACCGCTGTCGCCACTGAAGAAGATCCGCGTGTCGCCGTCGATCATCACCCAGGACGCCCAAAGCGTGCTGTTGCCGTCGAACAAACCACGGCCGGAAAAGTGTTGCGACGGGGTGGCAATGAACTGGACGCCGTCCACTTCAGTGCCCTGCCACCAATCGAACTGGCGCACTTTGCTGGCATCGACGCCCCACTTGATCAGGGTGTCGCCGACGCCCAGCGGGGTGAGGAAGTATTTGGCCTTGTCTGCCAGTTTGAGCACCGCGTGATAATCGAGGTGGTCATAGTGATCGTGGGACAGGATCACCGCTTCAATCGGCGGCAAGTCTTCCAGGCTGATCGGCGGCTGGTGGAAGCGTTTGGGGCCGGCCCATTGCACCGGTGAAGCGCGCTCGGCGAAGACCGGATCGGTGATCCAGAATTTGTCCCGCAGTTTCAGCAGTACGGTGGAATGGCCGAGGCGGTAGACGCTGTGGTTGGGTGCCGCGATCAACGCCGCCTGGGTCAGGGTTTGTACCGGCACCGGGGCGGTCGGGCGGGTGTTGCGTGGTTTGTGGAAAATCATGTTCCACATGATGCGCAACATGTTGCGACCACTTGCGCGTTGCACGGGGGCATGGTTTCGAAAGAGCCCTTCGGCCTGACGGGAAGCTTCAGGCGTATTGGCGTTTTCCGCAGCGGAGGATGAAGTGGCCATGACTGAGTGACTCCAGAAAAAAACCGCTAGATGGCGGTTTTTTACGGTGGGACGATAAATGGCCAAAGCACGCACGCATCAGCCGGACGATCTATTTTTCGCTGCACAGGATTAACAAAACATTACACTGAGCAGTGTAGTTTCTAGGTTGCATCAAAGCCGCTCACAAGTAAACTACCGAGTGTAATTCCCCTCTGCATCCTGCCGAAGCGTACTTATGACAGCTCCACAGCGCCTCACCGACCGAAAACGCGAAGCCATTATTCAGGCGGCGATTGCCGAATTCCGTGCAAACGGTTTCGACATCACCAGCATGGACAAGATCGCCGCCACTGCCGGTGTGTCGAAGCGCACGGTGTACAACCACTTCCCGAGCAAGGAAGAGTTGTTTGCCGAAATCCTCAATCAACTTTGGACACGGCTGACGGCAGTAGAAGAAATGTCCTACCGCCCTGACCTGCCTCTGCGCGATCAGATGCGTCTGATGTTTCAGGCGAAATTGCAGATGCTGGGCGATGACAATTTTCTCGATCTGGCGCGGGTGGCTATTGCCGCCACCATCCATTCTCCGGAGCGTGCACAGCATATGGTCGCCAGAATGGGCGAGCGTGAAGAAGACCTGACCGTGTGGATCCGCGCAGCCCAGCTGGACGGTCGATTGAAACCGGTCGACCCCGCCTTTGCCGCCCAACAGATCCAGGGAATGCTCAAGTCCTTTGCGTTCTGGCCGCAGATTTCCATGGGGTTGACGGGCCTGTCGCCCGAGATGCAGACCACCGTGGTGGAGTCGGCGCTGGACATGTTCCTGGCCTGTTATCAGGTCTGCGAAAAGTGACAATTTCCGCTACTCCCCCCTTATCGCTCAGCTCAAAATAAAACAGCACAAGGTGTTTCAGAATGAAACTGGGGCTGGGGCTATAGTAAGCCTCAGTCCCAGCGCCATGCAGAGAGCATCATGACCACCCCGACCACCGAAACCATGTCCACCGCTCCCGTCGACCACCTGCGCTTTCACCGCCCTCACGCCCACTTGGCACCCACCTTCGGCAACGACAAATTCGCCCTGCGCGCCGAAGCCTTCGCGCGGTTCTTCGGCACGCCGACCTTTCTCGGTGCTCAGACGCTGATCGTGGTGCTCTGGGTGTGCCTCAATGTCTTCGGCGTGACCCATTTCGACGTCTATCCGTTCATCCTTCTAAACCTGGCGTTCAGCCTGCAATCGGCCTACGCCGCCCCGCTGATTCTGCTGGCCCAGACTCGTCAGGCGGCGCGCGACAAAGCGCAGTCGGAAGCCGATGCGCAGCACCGTGAGGCCATCGCCGTGGCCAACACCGAACGTCAGGCCCAAGCCGCAAAAAACACCGCACAATTGTTGGAATTGCTCGAACAAAACACTCGGCTCACCGAGATGACCAAGACCCTCACCGAACGCATTGAAAACCTGACCACTGAGATGCATCAGCACTTCGTGCGCAAAGCGCCACCAACGGTTTAGCGCTCGCTCAGGGCAGTCGCAATGCTCGTCCCAACTCATCAAACAGCGTCACCACCGAGCGTAACGCGCGGCAGTCAGGTCGGGTGAGCAACCAGAGCGCGGTGTCTAGCCGCGCGCTACAAGCCGTTGGCCACGATTCACAGAGGGATTCGCGGGCCGTTGAGCTCAAGGGGCATCCGTTCTTTGTCGCCACGCTGTTTCAGCCGGAACGTGCGGCGCTCAAGGGCACGATGCCGCCGCCGGTCCGTGCTTTCATCAAGGCTTGTGTGAGGCAGGAACCATGACAACGCCTTACTACGCGGTGATTTTCACATCCCGGCGCATTGAAGGGGATCAGGGTTACGCCGAGGCCGCTGAACGCATGCTGGAACTGGCCCGTGAACAGCCGGGGTTTCTCGGCGTGGAATCGGCCCGGGGCGACGATGGGCTCGGGATTACGGTTTCGTATTGGGCCAATGAAGCGGCGATTCTGGCGTGGAAACATCATCCCGAGCACAGTGAGATACGTGAGCGTGGGCGCTCGACCTGGTATTCGGCGTGTCATACACGGGTTTGCAGGGTTGAGCGGGATTATCGGTTTCAGCGCTGAAAATTGCGCTGTCCTTTAGGCCGCCTTCGCGAGCAGGCTCGCTCCCACAGGGGGGCAGCGTCGCTCACAAATCCCATGTGGGAGCGAGCCTGCTCGCGAAGGGGCCATCCCAGTTACCGCAAAACTCAATCCTGTACCAGACTCCTGACCGCCGCAATCTCCGGCACTTCTCGCCGCGTCATGTACACCCGCAAAGGCTCGGTAATGTTGATCCGGTCATCAATGTTCTGGTCCAGCAACAACTGAATCAATTCGCGTTTGAGCGTCATGACCTGCTCCGGCCCCGGCTCCCAGACAAACTCGCTCACTGGAATAATGCCGTCATCGGCCACGTCCATGCCGAACGAGTCTTCGCTGAATCGCACAATGTAATGACCCGTCTTGCGGTTGAGGCCGACAAAGCCGTTGAGTTGGTCGGCGGCCTGGCAGATGAGCTCGGAAGTGATGCGCATATAAACCTCACAAAAGGTCGGTAACGACCGGTGATCGATGGTTTACACGCAAGGGAAATGACGCGGGTTTCCCTCTTCCGGGGAAACTGCCGTGGCCAAGAGTACTGCAAAGCAGCGCCCATGGGCGCTGAAAAAATCTGTTTCAAACACGTTTATGTCGGTCTGGCGATAGCGCTGGTAACGCTCAGTTGTTAAAAGAGACGTCTTTGAAAATCTCTCTGCGAAAGGATCTCGACATGCCGGTTACCATCACCCAAAGCGCCCTGTTGCTGAGTCTGATGCTCGGCCTCGGCCAGGCACAGGCCGCCAGCGAACCCGCCCCGAACGCGCTGGCAAGCCGATTGGGCATTCCGCACCCGGCGGTGATCGCTCACCGTGGCGCGTCGTTCGATGCTCCGGAATCCACCGCCGCCGCCTACAAACTGGCCCGCGACCTGGGGGCTGATTATCTGGAGTTGGACCTGCAACGCAGCAAGGACGGCGTGCTGTTTGCCCTGCACGACAACAACCTGCAACGCACCACGGACGTCGCCACCAAATTCCCTGAGCGCAAGGACAGCGTGGCCAACGAATTCACCATTGCCGAGCTGAAAACCCTCGACGCCGGCAGTTGGTTCAACACGGCTTACCCGGATCGCGCGCGTCCTTCCTACGCTGGCCTGAAAATCCTGACCCTGGACGAAATCATCGACATCGCCCAGGGCAACCCGTTGCACAAACCCGGTTTGTACATCGAGACCAAAGAGCCGAAGCAATTCCCCGGCATCGAGCGCGACCTCAAGGACAAGTTGCAGGACCGTGGCTGGCTGAGCCCGGTGGGTTCGAAACTGGCGAAGAGTGATGTGGCGGTCGGTCAGGGCAAAGGCAAAGTGGTGTTGCAAACGTTCGAGAAGAGTAGCCTCGAACTGCTGCAACAGGAAATGCCGAAAGTGCCGAAGATCCTGCTGTTGTGGGTCGGCGAAGGCAGCATCGAGCCGCAATCCAAGGTGACGTTCGCCGAGTCCGGCGACAAGGAAAAAGCCACCTACTACGCCAAACAGGAACCGAAAGACAAAGCCGAATTCCAGCAATGGGTGGAGTATGCCAAGGCCCAGGGCGCCATCGGCACCGGCCCCTCCGCCGCGTTGACCGAAGGTGGCGACCAGAGCTACTCGGACCTGGTGAAACCGTGGATGAACCAATTCACCCACGATCAGGGTTTGTTGGTGCACGTTTACACCATTGACGATGCGGTGGATTACCAGAAGGTGATGGAGGCCGGGGTTGACGGGATTTTTACCAATCGGGCCAGTGAGTTGTTGAAGTTTTATAAACGGCCGGCGGCCGGGACGGTTGCGCAGTTGCTGCAAAATAACGGGTATTGAAACCCTAAAGATCGTTCCCACGCTCTGCGTGGGAACGATCCGGTAACGGGAATTAAGGATGAATTAAGTTGCCCCCGCTAATCTGATCCTACTTAAACAGATCAATCCAAGGAAAGAACCTCATGAAAACCCTGACTGCCCTGTTCACTGCCGCCGCCCTGATACTCACCGCAGGCCTGGCTCAGGCTAAAGACGTTACTGTCAATCAGATCCCTCAGCTGGCCAAAGATGGCAAGATCAAGCCGCTGGAAGAACTGAACCAGATCGTTATGAAGTTGCACCCGGGTGCCACGATTACCGACAGCGATCTGGACAACCACTTCAACAGCTACGAATACGAAGTCGAATTGCGCGACGCCAAAGGTGTTGAATGGGACGTGGATTTGAATGCCGCCACCGGCGAAGTCCTGAAAAACAAACAAGACGACTGATACACACCGCAAAAAGCCGCACGATTTGCCAATCGTGCGGCTTTTTTGGATCTGGCGTCTCGTCCTGAATAAGGTTTACACCTTCAGTCTTCCTGTGCAGGCTTAAGCGCTTAAACGCGCCGTCACTTTATTCAACTGCGACGACAACCCATGCAGGTTTTGGCTCGCGGCTTCGGTGCGTTGCACGTTGTCCAGGTTGGTACTGGCGATGCTGGTGATCTCGGTGAGGTTACGTGAAATGTCCTCGGCGACCGACGTTTGCTCTTCAGCAGCAGTGGCGATCTGGCGGTTCATGTCGCGAATCGCTTCGACGGATTGGGTGATCCGCTCCAGCATCGCCCCGGCCTCGGTCACTTGTTGCACGCTTTCCTCACTGCGTGTCTGACCACTTTCGATGGCGAGGGCCGCGTCCACGGCACCGGTTTGCACGGTCTGGATGATCTGGTTGATTTCGATGATCGATGCCGCCGTGCGCTGGGCCAGGCTGCGGACCTCATCGGCGACCACCGCAAAACCACGTCCGGCCTCACCGGCACGGGCCGCTTCGATGGCGGCGTTGAGTGCCAGCAGGTTGGTTTGCTCGGCGATGCCGCGAATCACTTCCAGCACTTTGCCGATGCGACCGCTGTCGGTTTCCAACTGACGAATGACCGTGGCGGTGTTGGCAATTTCACCGCGCATCTGAGTGATGGTGCGGATGGTGCCCTGCATGACTTTTTCGCCCTGCTGCGCGGACTGGTCGGCATCGTCAGCCGCCCGTGCGGCGTCGGCGGCGTGACGGGCGACTTCTTGTGCGGTCGCGGACATTTCGTTCATCGCCGTGGCCACCTGATCGGTGCGGTTGAACTGCTCGTTGGTGCCACCCGCCATGAGGCCGGCGATGGAGTTCAGTTCACCACTGGCGCTGTCCAGATCCTTGGCGCTGCGTTGCAAATGGCTGAAGGTTTCGGCGAGGAAATCGCGCAAAGTATTGGCTGCGACAGCTAACTTGCCCAGCTCATCCTGACGGGTACTGACCACACGCTCGCCAATCTTGCCCTGGCTGAGGTGCGCTACATATTCGATCAGTTTTTGAATCGGTTCGACCAGGTTGCGGTTGACCAGCCACAGACTCAACAGACCAATCAACAAGCCCGAAGCGAGCATCACGATGATCCCCAGCAATACCGTGCGGTCAGCGTCGGCACTGATCAACTTTGCCTGCTCGTTGCCCTGCTTTCGCAATTCGCTGACCAATTCGCTCATCTGATCGCTGGCCGCGCGGTCCACGCCTTTCACTGCGGTATCGCCCGCTGTTGGATCGGCACCGGCGGCCACGTAGGCATCGCGGCCCTTGTGGTACGCGGCGCCCAGCAAGCGGTGTTCATCACGCAGACGTTCGATGCGGGTCTTTAGTTGCGGCTCGATGCCCTTCTGCCCGGCCAGCTCACCGAGGATGCTTTGCACCTCACGCTGACGGTCTTCGAATTGCTTCCAGTATTTGTCCAGGTCCGCCGGTTGCTTGCCTCGTAGCAGGACGTTTTTCCATTCCTGAACTTGCACCTTGAATTGCAGGTTGGCTTCATCGATCAACTGTGAAGTGCGCAGAGGGCCATCGATCAGATTCGCATAGCTCTGAACACCACTGGACAGAAAATGAAAGCAAGCCAAAGCAATCAGTAACATCGCCAGCAGGCTACCGCTCAACAAGGCGAGAATTTGTGCTCTCAGGGATTTTTGCAGCATCGAGTGATACTCATGACAAGGGGGGAGACACGCCATTACAAGGCGTGAACAGTGTCCGACATCCCTGTCAGCGACCGTGGCTCATGGCCAAGGGCGCGCACGTTAAGTAAGCGTGATCGGCGGTCCAGAGCGGTTCTTTAATCTATTTCGACCACCGGTAGAGCCGCTGTTTTTCCGCCATCACCCTGTCACAAAACTGTCAAAAATCCTTGCGATGATGCCGCTCAAGTGAACCTGTAAAACCCGCGACAGGCGCCTCCCTTGCGAGCACTCATGAACCACAGCATCGACCAAAGCCATCGCGACCCGGACCTGTTTGGCCTGCTGTACGGTTTCGTATTCCGCCCCGGTGAACGCGGGCGCGAGATTGATTCAGCCAAGGCGCTGCACTACCTGCAACAACCCGACGACAACGACCAATTCCTCTGGCTGCACCTGAACCTGGCCCACGCCGCGTGCGAGCGCTGGATGAAAAGTCATCTGGAGCTGCCGGACGAATTTTTCGAAGCACTGCACGAAGGCTCGCGCTCGACGCGCATCGAGCATGTGGATTCAGCCCTGCTGGCAGTGGTCAACGATGTGGTGTTCAACCTCAGCAGCATGATCTCCTCGGATGTCTCGACGCTATGGGTGTGCGCCCGCAGTCGGCTGATCATCAGCGCGCGCCTGCAACCGCTGCACTCGGTAGACAAGCTGCGCTCCTCGGTGAAGGCCGGTGAATGTTTTCGCTCGCCCCTGGAGTTGCTGGTGCATTTGCTGCGTGACCAGGGCGAGGTGCTGACGCAAATCGTGCGCAAGACCAGCTTGAGTGTCGATCAGATCGAAGATGAATTGTTGTCGTCGCGGCTGTCGACCAACCGGGCCGAACTGGGCGCTAATCGCCGGGTGTTGGTGCGCCTGCAACGCCTGTTGGCGCTGGAGCCGGGTTCGTTGCTGCGCCTGCTCAATCGACCGCCGCAATGGCTGCAGAAGGAGGACGTCAAGGAGCTGCGCAAGTCCACCGAGGAGTTTGCGCTGATCATCAACGACCTCATGGCGTTGGGTGAGCGGATCAAGCTGTTGCAGGAAGAAATCGCCGCCAACCTCAATGAGCAGAGCAACCGCACCCTGTTCACCCTGACGGTGGTGACAGTGCTGGCGTTGCCGATCAACATCATTGCCGGTTTCTTTGGCATGAACGTCGGCGGCGTACCACTGTCGGGCGATCCGGAGGGGTTCTGGATTCTGGTGGCGCTGGTCGCGACGTTTACCGTGATTGCGGGACGTTGGGCGTTTCGTAAGCGCCAGGATTACTGAACCTCACAGTGCCCTGTAGCAGCGGTGGATTCGGATCAACGGAATAACAAAAACCCCAAACCCTGACTTGGAACAGTCCCCCTGTAACAAATTGGAACGACCATCACTGACATTCCTCCTTCCTCAGGATTGTCCGTAATGGCTACTCCTTCCTTCCCCGCCAAAGCTCAGGCACCCGTCAGCAGCACCAGACCCCAACTCGATAAAAAACCCAGCGCCTTCACGCTGGTGATTTTTTTTGGCGTGCTGGCCATCGGGTTGCTGTTCACGGCTTATAGCCTGATGCGCGACGTGAAAGAAGTCGGCACGGTCGTCACCACCTGGACCCCGTATTTACTGCTGGGTGTGGCGCTATTGATTGCCCTCGGCTTTGAGTTCGTCAACGGTTTCCACGACACCGCCAACGCCGTGGCGACAGTGATTTACACCAACTCGATGCCGCCGAATTTCGCGGTGGCGTGGTCCGGGTTCTTCAATTTCCTCGGCGTGCTGCTGTCCAGCGGTGCGGTGGCGTTCGGCATCATTGCCCTGTTGCCGGTGGAACTGATTCTGCAAGTCGGCTCGTCCGCCGGCTTCGCCATGATTTTCGCCCTGTTGATCGCCGCGATCCTGTGGAACCTCGGCACCTGGTGGCTGGGCTTGCCGGCCTCGTCTTCTCACACGCTGATCGGCTCGATCATCGGCGTTGGGGTGGCCAATGCCCTGATGCACGGCCGTGACGGCACCAGCGGTGTGGATTGGGCACAGGCGACCAAGATCGGTTATGCGTTGCTGCTCTCGCCGCTGGTCGGTTTTGGTTTCGCCGCCCTGCTGTTGCTGGCGCTGCGCGCATTCGTCAAGAACCGCTCGCTGTACAAGGCCCCTGAAGGCAACACCCCGCCACCGTGGTGGATTCGCGGCATGTTGATCGTGACCTGCACCGGCGTGTCGTTTGCCCACGGCTCCAACGATGGCCAGAAAGGCATGGGCCTGATCATGTTGATTCTGGTGGGCACGCTGCCCATGGCCTACGCACTGAACCGCGCCATGCCGGCTGACCAGGCGCTGCAGTTTGCCGCCGTGGCGCAAGTGACCCAGCAGGCGCTGGTCAAGGCTGCACCGCAATTGGCCCCGGCCGACCCGCGCCCGGTGCTGTCTGACTACGTGCGCAGCAAGGAAGCCACGCCGCAACTGGTGCCGGCGCTCGCCGCACTCACCGGCAGCATTGGCGCTCAGGTCAAGGGTTACGGCTCGCTTTCCGATGTGCCGGCCGACGCTGTGGGTAACGTGCGTAACGACATGTACCTGACCAGCGAAACCATTCGCCTGATGGACAAGAACAAGGTCGGTAATTTCGACGCCGACACCAGCGCCAAGCTGCAACTGTTCAAGCAGCAGATCGATAACTCAACGCGGTTTATTCCAACCTGGGTCAAGATCGCGGTAGCGATTGCGCTCGGGTTGGGCACCATGGTGGGCTGGAAGCGCATTGTGGTGACGGTCGGCGAGAAGATCGGCAAGACCCACCTGACCTACGCCCAGGGCGCCTCGGCGGAAACCGTGGCGATGCTGACGATTGGTGCGGCGGACATGTTCGGCCTCCCGGTGTCGACCACCCACGTATTGTCGTCGGGTGTGGCCGGGACCATGGTCGCCAACGGTGGCGGTTTACAGATGAAGACCATCCGTAACTTGCTCATGGCCTGGGTGCTGACCTTGCCGGCGGCGATCCTGTTGTCGGGCAGCCTGTACTGGTTATTCACCCAACTGTTCTGACTAAACACAAAACCCTGTAGCAGCTGGCGCAGCCTGCGTTCGGCTGCGCAGCAGTCGTAAACCATAACGCGTGGTACATCAGACAAACCGCGTGCACAGGATTTACGACTGCTGCGCAGCCGAACGCAGGCTTCGCCAGCTGCTACAGGGATTTTTTTGCCTGTGCGAAAAGCATTTCGTCGCAAAAACAGGCATTTACGCATTTATTGAGCGACCACCCGCCGGTTGGCACTTCAGTTTGCTAACGTGTTGCCGACTCTTAGGAGACTCGATGCATTCAGGAGTGGAATCGTGAATCTGTATATCAATCAGCTTCAGCAAAAAGCTGACTTCAAAGAAGCTATCTACGCCGGCGACATCTTCCTGAACACTCAGCTGCGGGCGGCCAAAGAGCTGTGTGCGTTCGCTCAGGACAGCATCACCGCCGCTTTCGACGGCGAGACCAACCACCAGGCCCTGCACACGCTGATGCCGGTGGAAGAATTCGTGGTATTGGTGACGCGCCTCAAGGGCCAGTTCACCAACAGCCAGCGCGCCAAGGATTTGATCCTGTCGTTTATCGACGAGATCGGTGTCGACCCGCGCGATTACATTTTCGACGTGCCGCGTATTCGCGTGGTGCCCAACTATGACTACCTGCATGCCGGTGTCAGCTACGCGTACAAACCGCATCGCGACACGTGGTACGGCAGCGTCGATTGCCAGATCAACACCTGGATGCCGGTGCACACTATCCGCCCCGACCAGACCATGATGATCAACGCCGGCTACTTCGACGTGCCGGTGAAGAACACTTCCAGTGAATGGAGCCTCAACGACTGGATCAACAACCAGCGGCACAAGGCCAAGGACAACCTCAAGGAGGAAGTCCGCGTGCACCCGGTGCCGCTGGAGGCGATCAATACCGCGTCTGAAGTACGCATTGCCGGCAACACCGGTGAGATGCTGATTTTCTCCGGCTCGCACCTGCACGGCACGGTCGCCAACCACACCGAACAAACCCGCTTCAGCGTGGATTTCCGCCTGATGCACCTCGATGACCTCAAGCACAAGCGTGGCGCGATCAACGTCGACAGCGCCTGCCCTGACGTCGGCGCCGGTTTCAAAGACTATTTCCACGCCCACGACTTCTCGAATTTCCAAGGAATCCAGCAATGACCAAGCGTCGCATCACGCCTGCCGAGGCCCAGTACAACGAAACCCGTGCCAACGTTCTGAAACGGGTCGATGCCGAATACGTGGCCGACGCCCCGTTCGTGTTCGCCAACCGCATCGGCGTGACCGCTGCACTGTCGCGCATGGAACTGTTCAAGAAAGTCGCTGAAGTACCGGGCGCGATCATCGAGTGCGGCGTGTACAAGGGCAACTCGCTGATGCTGTACATGCACTTGTCGATGATTCTGGAACCGTACGCGATCAACCGTTCGATCATTGGCTTCGACACCTTCGAAGGCTTCCAGAGCATCGACAAGAAAGAAGACCCGGCCGACGTCAACGAGACCATGTTCTCTGACACCGACCAGTCGTTGATCCAGGACATGATCGACGCCAACGACCTGCTGCGCCCGGTCAACCGCATCCCGCGTTGCGAGCTGGTCAAGGGCGACATCGTCAAAACCGTGCCGGAGTGGGTCAAGACCCGTCCAGACCTGGTCGTGGCCATGCTGATCCTCGACACCGACCTATACGAATCGACCAAAGTCGCGCTGGAAACCTTCCTGCCGTACATGCCAAAAGGCGCGATCGTGGTATTGGACGAAGTCGCTTACCGCAACTTCCCGGGCGAAACAAAAGCCCTGCGCGAAGTGCTGGACCTGAACAAGATTGAGCTCAAGCGCTTGCCGTTTGACTCCTGCGTCGGCTATTTCCACGTCTGACACAAAACCCTGTGGGAGCGAGCCGGCTCCGGGCGGCGTTCCGACGATAGCGGTCTGACAGTCAACGATGATGTTGAGTGTGCAGGCCCCATCGTCGGAACGCCGCCCGGAGCCGGCTCGCTCCCACAGTTTTACGGGGTGTGCCTCCGGAGATTGCCAGCCAGACCCTCGCCAGCGACACCTCCAATGAAAAACAGTCTGATCATTACCCCGCTTTAGACACACACTGTTCGCCAACCCCGCGCGTCACCATCCGCTCCCGCACCACGTCGTATACCCAGTGGTAGATGTAGGTGTACGGCAGGAAAAACAGCAGCACGCCAATATCGAGCAGGAATGCTTCCCAGAAGCTGATCTTCAGCCACCAGGCAATCAGTGGCACACCGAGCGCGACCAGACCACCCTCAAACAGCAACGCATGGACCATCCGGACCCACGCGGTGCGAGCAATCTCGCAGCGCTTGAGCACGCGGTCGAACAGGCCGTTGAACACCACGTTCCAGGCCAGGGCCAGCGCCGCGATTGCCATGGTGACGACGCCCATGTCGAGCATCGGTTTGTCCATGATCCACGCCAGCAACGGGGTACAGATCAGGACGGCCAGCAGTTCGAAGCCAACGGCCTGGAAAACACGTTCAGTGATGGATTTGTTGACGCTCATGACCAGACTCCTCTGAGTGACGGTGGTTGCCATGATCCCTCACCACACCGATACTTCATAACCAATAACCATCGATCAAGGCGATAGTTCATGGCGTCTCACGAAGTGTTACTGGCGTTTGTCGAGGCCGCGACCCAAGGTTCGTTTTCCGCAGCGGCACGCAAATTGGGGCGCAGCCAATCGACCATCAGCGCGGCGGTGGCCAGCCTGGAAATCGATTTGAACCTGGTCCTGTTCGACCGTAGCAGTCGCAAGCCGAGCCTGACCCCGGCCGGGCATGTGATGCTGCAACGGGCTGAAGAAATTCTGGCCGCCACCAGCCGGCTGGAAATCACCGCCAGCCAGCTGTCACAAGGCGTCGAGCCAAAACTGACGGTGGCGATTTCCGACACCTATCAATCCGACCGGTTCGAAGCCGCACTGAGTGCTTTCGAACAGCGCTATCCGGACCTGGAACTCGAATGCCTGATTGCCGAATGCGATGACTTGATTTCGCTGGTGCAACGCGGTCGGGCGCAGGTGGCGTTCGCTGAAATGCAAGACAGCTATCCACCGGATCTGGTCAGTTCGACCGTCGACGAACGCACGGAAATCGCGCTGTTCGTCTCCCGCACGCATCCATTGACGGCGCTCGCTCATGTCGATCAGGACGTGCTGCAACAGCACCGTGAACTGCGTCTGGCAACCATCGTCAATCCGTATGAAAGTCGGGCAAAAGGACGCGTCTGGTCGGCACCGAGCTATTTGATGCTGCTGGAAATGGCCGAGGGCGGGTTTGGCTGGGCGCCGTTGCCGCGGTGGTTGGTGGCGCGGTTTGGCCAAGGTTCGTTGCAGGAACTTCAAGTGCGCGGCTGGCCGAAACCGGTGTATGTCGATGCGCTATGGTCGCGCCAGTATCCACCGGGGCCGGCGGGGAGCTGGCTGCTGAGCAAGATGTTGGAATGAAGGTCCTTCGGCCCTTATCGCGAGCAGGCTCACTCCCACAATTGACCGAGTTGTTCAGACAGATGCGGTCTAATGTGGGAGCGAGCCTGCTCGCGATGAGGTCCGCAAACTCACATCACTCCAAAGCCTTGATCCTCGCTTCAAGAAACCGCCGCTCCGGCACTTGCTGCGTCAGCTCCAGCGCCCGCTCATACGCTGCCCGCGCCTCGCCCACCCGCCCTAGCTGCCGACAAAACTCCGCCCGCGCCGAGTGGGCCAAGTGATAATCCTGCAACTCACCCCGATCCAAAATCGCCTCAACCAACGTCAGCCCCGCTAACGGCCCGTCCCTGCGGGAGATCGCCGCCGCGCGATTCAACTCGATCACCGGCGAAGGCACTGCCGCCAGCAACACGTCATACAAACCGACAATCTCCTGCCAATCCGTTTCCGCCGCCGAGGGCGCTTCGGCATGCACCGCCGCAATCGCCGCTTGCAGGCCATACGGCCCGATCTGCCCGGTGGTCAGCGCCGCTTCCACCAGCGCACACCCTTCGGCAATCATCCCGGCGTCCCACAACGCACGGTCCTGCTCGTCCAGCACAATCAATTCACCGTCAGCCGACGTCCGGGCCAGGCGTCGCGACTCGTGCAGCAGCATCAACGCCAGCAGACCTATCACCTCCGACTCCGGCAACAAGTCCATCAATAACCGCCCCAGCCGAATCGCCTCACGCGTCAGATCCTCACGCGTCACTTCAGCCCCGATGGACGCCGAATATCCTTCGTTGAACACCAGGTAAATCACCCGCAACACGCTGTCGAGGCGCTCGGGCAATTCCGCCAGTGTCGGCACTTGATAAGGGATTTTCGCATCACGAATTTTCGCCTTCGCCCGCACGATGCGCTGAGCGATGGTAGCGGGAGCCGAGAGAAACGCCCGGGCGATTTCTTCCGTAGTCAGGTCGCAGACTTCGCGCAAGGTCAGCGGTACTTGGGCATCCGCTGCGAGTGCCGGGTGACAGCAGGTGAAGATCAGGCGCAGGCGATCGTCTTCCACGTCTTCTTCACTCCAGTCGGCCTGCTCCAGCGCCTCGGCCTGCGCAATCAGCAGCGGCCGGGACGCGGCAAATCGCGCACGCCGACGCAATACATCAATCGCCTTGAAGCGCCCGGTGGACACCAGCCAGGTGCGCGGATTAGCGGGCACGCCGTCACGCTGCCAGCGTTCGACGGCAACGAAAAAGGCCTCGTGCAGGGCCTCTTCCGCGAGGTCGAAATCGCCAAGCAAACGAATCAGCGTCGCCAGAATCCGCCGCGAGTCTTCGCGGTAAACCTGCTCGACCCGGGCTTGCACCGAGGCGACAGGCATCAGGTCGGCATGCCTTCGCTGATCCGCGCTGCCTCGATCAACCGACTGCTGGATAACTCGAATTCGGCAGCCGTTCTTTCAGCACTCATGCAGCCTCCTTTTTGATCATTGTTATTCAAGCATTCAACTGTCGAACGGGACGCACCTCGACACAGCCGACACGGGCCGCCGGAATATTCCCGGCGACCTGGAGCGCTTCATTGAGGTCCCTGGCATCGATCAGGTAGAAGCCGGCCAATTGCTCCTTGGTTTCGGCGAACGGGCCGTCGGTGATCGACATCTTGCCGTTGCGCATGCGCACCGTGGTGGCGGTCTGCACCGACTCCAGCGCCTCGGCCGCGAGCATGCGGCCGCTGCCCTGAACCGACTCGGCGTAGGCCATGCACTCGGCGTCGTTCGGGCTCTCGGGCAACGAGTGCAAGGTGTGCTCGTTGCTGTAGACCAGGCATAGGTATTTCATATGGCTCTCCTGAATCGAACGAATCAACTATGGCTGCAGATCGAGGCGTTGGCGAAATTCCCGACGAATCGGCCTGACCATCAGGGCTGCAAACCGAACAGAGCCGCGCCGCTCTGCATGTCGAACGGGGCCGACCAGTGTTCGTGGACAATGCGCCACTGCCCGGCATCGCGACGGTAGCAAGCGGTCACGCGCATCCAGCAAGCCTGGGTTTCGCCCTGCTCGTTGGTGCCACCGCAATGGGCCAGCCAATGGGCGAAAGCGACGTGCTCATCCGCCACGATGTTCATATGATCGAAGTCGAACTTGTGCGGGCCCTGGCACATTTCCATGCACTCCAGCCAATGCGCGCGGTAGGCGGTCTTGCCTCGGAATTGCAAGGCCTTGACCGCGTCGTAGGAGACGATGTCGTCGGCATACAGGGCCATGATTTTATCCACGCTCTTGGAGATGACTGCGTCACGATAGGTGTTGATCAGGGCCTGGATTTCGTTTGTAGCGCTCATGGGGGTTCTCCGTGGTTTTTGTTGTGAAGACACCCTTAGTCGTTCGGCAAAAAACCAAATCGACAGCCGAAATAAAAAATAATCCAGCGGTGCAAACTCGCTAGAATCCGAGGCTCATTCGTGTTGGAAAAAGGACACTCCAGTGACAACCCGACTCGTGCCTTACGAAAGCCTGACCGCGCGCCAGCGCCAGCAGGTCGAGGCCATCGAAGTGCACAAAGAACAGATAAAATTCAGCGGCGACATTCACGGAGCGTTGCACTCCCTTTTGTCCAAACCCGGCCCCGGCGTCAAAGGATTTACGCTGCTGGTCGAAGACGTTCCCGTGGCCTTCCTGCTGCTCAAGCGCCCGCCCGTGCTACCGGCCTGGGCCGATGAACACAGCGCCACCCTGCATGCGCTGCAAGTCGATCAACGCGCTCAAGGCAAAGGCTATGGCAAAGCCTGCCTGCAAGCGCTGCCCGAGGTGGCGCGTCAGGCGTTTCCGGAAATAAAGGGGCTGGAATTGTCGGTGGATGCGGACAATGAGCCGGCTATCGCGCTTTATGCAAAGTTCGGCTGGGTCGACAGGGGGGAAGCGTATAAGGGGCGGATTGGTTATGAGCGACGGATGGGGTTGGTTTTTTGAGGTGTGAGGATGCGTAGATAACAGCCTGTCAGAGTAATAGACAGTAGTCGAGCAGCTGCTTCTCGATGCTTTGGCGCTGGCCGATGACCAACGCGACCACCACAAGCTTTTCGCTCGGGAACACCTCATACAGAACCCGCTGCCCCAAAGGCAGATACTCACGAAAATGGGTAACCCCCAAAGACGCCGCCTCCTGACAAACACCGTAAACAAGCGCCTGGCTGGCCAGTGCCGTAACAATTTGCATGACAAGTTGATCAACCATCTCTGCCGCTTTTTTGCGACCGCATTGTTGCGTCAGATAGTGCTCAAGCGAAACAACTCCATGCTCCGCAGCCGTCGCGAACTCTACCCTGTAAATTTCAGGCATCGTTATCGTCTTGCTGTAATTGACGACGCTGCGCCAGTCTGGCCAGAAGTGTGTCACCGGAAATCAGCTTGCCCTGCTCCTTGTCGCGGGAGGCAAACGAGAGCAGCTTAATCAGCGCAATGGCCTCGTCACGACGCTTACGCTCCTCATAGGACTCAATCACATAAGCCGGTACACCATTTTGCGTGACAAGCATGGGTTCGGAGAGATCCAGCGCTGCCGCATTCTTTTTTACAAAGCTGATGGTTTCAACTCGCATCACTCATTCCTCTGTCGCCAACCGTGCAGGCTGGACAATACAACACGGTCTGAATTTAGGCTATAAAAAAACTTATCTCAAGCAATCATTTACCCATCACAACTCCAACACCATCTCATGCCACGCCATCCCGCCATGGTCCGAGGCCGACGGCTTGATGTAGGCAAAGCCAAACCCGGCGTACAACGGGATATGCTGCTCCTTGCACATCAGGTGAATGCTGACCTTGCCCGATGCACGCATGCGCTCTATAAACTCGCCCATCAATCGCTTCGCCAGCCCCTGCCCCTGATAGTCCGGGTGCACCACCACCGACATGATCACCACGTGTGGGCCAGCCGGGTCGTGGCCGATCAGTTCCTTGAACGCTTCGTCCGACATTTCCACCTGAAACGCCGCACCGGAGTTGATGAAACCGGCTACCACGCCGTCAACTTCAGCCACGATGAAACCCTCGGGCCACGTGGCGATGCGGGTGGCGATTTTTTCCCGGGTGGCGGCTTCGTCGCCTTCATAGGCAACGGTTTCGATGGCGTAGCAGCGGTCCAGGTCAGCAGGCGTGACGTGACGGATGACGGTGTTCATGGCAGGTCGCAATCAGATGGAATAGGCCGAGGATCATAAATCAGCCTCCACACGACATCGAGAGACGAATCATCGAGCCGTCTCCCGATGCAGGTGTTCAGCCTTTGATCGGCAGCCAGATTTCCAGCTTGCCAGTGTTGAGCTTCGGGTTGAAGTCTTCGCTGTAGCGTTCGAATTCCGGGGCGTCCGCCGCCTCTTTACCGGACTGCGGCAGCCAGGTTTTCCAGATGTATTGAAAGGTTGCGGGCAGCTGGTCCAGCGATCCCTTGTGCTCGAATACTGCGTAACGCTGAGGTTGAACCTCGACCCAACGGTACTTCTCTGGCAAGTCGTCGAGTTTGTCGATCTCGACACCGGCGATGTATTCAAACCCGCCTTTGCCATCCGGATTGCAGCAGATGCCGTAGGTGACTTCGCCTTTTTGCCCGGGAATCTTGCCAATCTCAGGAATGAATTTCTCCCAAAGGTCGGGGATCGCCTTGGTCGTCTGCGCAGTAAATCGGCCACCAAACCCTGCAATGAGCAAGAAGTGCCCGTGTTCGAAGCGTGGCTCGTCCGGTTTTACGCCTGTTTGCTCATCCATGACTCAACTCCTGAGCTTAAAAATGGGTTCGGCTGGAAGTATAGAAGCCAAACCCGATTCGCCTAGCTACAGCGCGTGCAACTGTTCGACGGCCGCTGCGCCAACAAACTCGTTGTAACCCGATAGAATCACGTAGACCGCGAAATAGCAGAAGATCGCCGCCGATGCCATATAGGAATAACGCAGCAGTTTGTCGCCGAGCAACTTGCCGCCGTGGCTCGCGGCAAAGCACAAACCCGCGCTCCAGAGCAGACCGGCGCAGAGGAATCCACCTAGAAACAGCGCCGAACTGAGGGCACCCCCGCCGCCAGAACGGGCGATCAACGTGCCGCCCACCGCCGCGAACCACAAAATGGCGCTGGGCGAGGACATGGCCAGGAAAATCCCGCGGAAAAACTCCTTGCGATGGGAGTTCTGCCCCACCTCGTCGGCTTGCGCCAACACCGCTTCGTGGTGAATCGCCGAATAGATCATCTTCGCCGCGAAATACACCAGTAACGCCGAACCGCCAATCCACAGGACCCAACGTACGGTTTCGTATTGCAGCAAAACGGTCATGCCCGCCAGCGCCAGCACCGCATAGATCAGGTCGCCGACACAGGTGCCCAATCCCAGCGCAAAGCCTTGGAAATAGCCGCGTTGCATGGCCAGGGTGATCATCGCGATATTGGCCACGCCGATATCCAGGCACAACGAAAGGCTCAGCAAGAAGCCGCTGCTAAATTCCATCACCCGATTTCCTTCGGAAAAAATTGTTTACACACTGGCTGGACAGTTTGCCACGACTGCCCTTACATTCCGCAACAGGCCACCGCAGTGGCCAACGTCGCTCGGACGGTTCCGGGCGCTTACGTTATCCGAGGCAACAATGGCCGAACAAGGTTCGCCGCGCCGCTTTGCGCGCATAGATCGACTCCCCCCTTACGTTTTCAATATCACTGCCGAGCTGAAGATGGCCGCCCGTCGTCGTGGCGAAGACATCATCGACTTGAGCATGGGCAACCCTGACGGCCCGACCCCGCCGCACATCGTCGAAAAACTGGTGACCGTCGCTCAGCGCGAAGACACCCACGGCTACTCGACCTCCAAAGGTATTCCGCGTCTGCGCCGGGCGATTTCCAATTGGTACAAGGATCGCTACGAGGTCGACATCGACCCGGAAACCGAAGCCATTGTCACCATCGGTTCCAAGGAAGGCCTGGCGCACTTGATGCTGGCCACTTTGGATCAAGGCGACACCGTGCTGGTGCCAAACCCGAGTTATCCGATTCACATCTACGGTGCCGTAATTGCCGGCGCCCAGGTGCGTTCGGTGCCGCTGATTCCGGGGGTGGATTTCTTCGCCGAACTGGAACGGGCGATTCGCGGCTCGATCCCGAAACCGAAAATGATGATTCTCGGCTTCCCGTCCAACCCCACCGCGCAGTGCGTGGAGCTGGATTTCTTCGAGCGCGTGATCGCCCTCGCCAAACAGTACGACGTACTGGTGGTGCACGATCTAGCTTACGCCGACATCGTCTACGACGGCTGGAAAGCCCCGTCGATCATGCAGGTGCCGGGGGCCAAGGACATTGCGGTGGAGTTTTTCACCCTGTCCAAGAGTTACAACATGGCGGGCTGGCGGATCGGCTTCATGGTCGGCAACCCGGAACTGGTCAACGCCCTGGCGCGGATCAAGAGTTACCACGACTACGGCACCTTCACCCCGCTGCAGGTCGCGGCGATTGCGGCACTGGAAGGCGATCAGCAATGCGTCAAGGACATCGCCGAGCAGTATCGGCAGCGGCGCAACGTGCTGGTCAAAGGCTTGCATGAACTGGGCTGGATGGTCGAAAATCCGAAGGCGTCGATGTACGTCTGGGCCAAGATCCCCGAGGCTTATGCGCACCTGGGCTCACTGGAGTTCGCCAAGAAACTGCTGGCCGAGGCCAAGGTCTGCGTCTCGCCGGGCGTGGGCTTTGGTGAGTACGGGGATGATCATGTGCGCTTCGCGCTGATTGAAAACCAGGACCGGATTCGTCAGGCCGTGCGCGGGATTCGCGGAATGTTCAGGGCGGATGGGTTGGTCACCAAATCTAACGCCTGACACATAACACTGTGGGAGCGAGCCTGCTCGCGATTGCGGACTTACATTCAACATCTTCGTTGAATGTTAAGCCCTCATCGCGAGCAGGCTCGCTCCCACATTTGTTTGGTGGCGATCACAAAAGCTGTGTCACCACCTGTATCGCGGTGTCGCTTAAACGAACATCGACAACAGCAGGATAAAGCCCAGCGCAACCACGGACAGGATGGTTTCCATCGCGGTCCAGGTCTTGAAGGTTTCCGCCACGGTCATGTTGAAGTACTGCTTCACCAGCCAGAAACCCGCGTCGTTGACGTGAGACAGGACCAACGAACCGGCACCGGTGGCCAACACCAGCAGTTCACGGTTCACACCTGGAATCATCCCAACCACTGGCACCACAATGCCCGCGCCGGTAATGGTCGCCACGGTGGCCGAACCGGTTGCCACGCGAATCACCGCCGCCACCAGCCACGCCAACAGAATCGGCGAGATCTGTGCGTTCACCGCCATGTGGCCGATCACGTCACCCACACCGCTGGTCACCAGCATCTGCTTGAAGCCACCACCGGCACCAATGATCAGAATGATCGCGGCAGTCGGCGCAAGGCTCGCATCGAGCCATTTCAGAATGGTTTTCGAATCAACACCCTGACGGTGACCGAAGGTGTACAGCGACAGCAGCAGCGCCAACAGCAGCGCTGCGATCGGGTGACCGATCAGGTCCATGAAGGCGCGTACAAAATTGCCTTCAGGCAGCACCACGTCGGCAAAGGTCTTGAGCAACATCAGGAGCACCGGCAGCAGCACAGTGATCAGCGTGATATTGAAGCTTGGCAGGGTTGCCGTTTCAGGCTCGTGCGCCAGTTGATCCACCAGTTCCTGATTTGGGTGACCGGGGATGTACTTGGCAATGAACGTACCGAAGATCGGACCGGCAATAATGGCCGTTGGCAGCGCAACAATCAGCCCATACAGAATGGTTTTACCGATGTCGGCACCGAAGATGCCGATGGCCAGCAACGGACCCGGGTGCGGCGGGACCAGACCGTGCACGGCAGACAAACCGGCCAGCAACGGGATACCGATCTTGATGATCGACACGCCGGTGCGGCGCGCCACAATGAACACCAGCGGAATCAGCAGTACAAAGCCGATTTCGAAGAACAGCGGGATGCCGACCAGGAAGGCCGCGAACATCATCGCCCACTGCACTTTATCTTTACCGAACGCGCGAATCAGGGTCTGGGCAATCTGGTCCGCCCCACCCGACTCGGCCATCATTTTGCCGAGCATGGTGCCCAGCGCCAGGATGATCCCGACAAAACCAAGCACCCCACCGAAACCGTCCTGGAACGCCTTGATGATGGTGCCGACTGGCATGCCGGAGGTCAGCCCGAGAAAGGCTGCCGCAATGATCAGGGCTATAAACGGGTGGAACTTGAACTTGGTGATCAGGACGATAAGCCCGATCACCGTGACCACTGCATCGAGCAGCAGGAACGTCTCGTGGGACATGCCAAACATTAGGGGTGTCTCCTGGTTGTTGTTGTTATTAAAGCGGGTAATTCGAAAGCCATCAGGACAGCGCTGTCTTTTTCGGGAAAATTCATCCCGCGTGTTTGAGGCCGTGAGCCTGCCACCAGATATGCGCCTGTGCTGCCAGTTGCTCGACGCTGAAGGTCGAGGCATCCAGCGCCAGGGTCAACGGCTCGCCAACAGGGGATTCGAGTGTGGCGAACTGGCTGTCGATCAGGGTCGAAGGCATAAAGTGCCCCGGCCGATGCGACACACGCTCGGCGGCGACTTCGGGAGTCAGTTCAAGGAAAACGAAACCCAGGCCCGGCAAGGCGCTGCGCAATACTTCGCGATAGCTGTGTTTGAGGGCCGAGCAGGTCAGCACCGGGCGTTCGCCCTTGGCGTCGATGCGGCGCAATTCGTCGCACAGGCTGTCGAGCCAGCCGGCGCGGTCTTGGTCGTTCAGAGGGATACCCGCGCTCATCTTTTCGATATTGGCGGCAGGGTGAAAAGAATCGCCTTCAATGGCAGTGGCGCCGCTGAGCTGGCACAAGGCCTCGCTGACGCATGTCTTGCCGCAACCGGCAACGCCCATGATGACCAGGGCGGTGATGGGATTATTCATGTAACACCTCAGCGCGCAGACAGCGCTACCTTTGCCAGCTATGACACTCGATCAAAAGTAGAAGTTGCCGACGCCTTCTTGTCATTTTTGTGGGTTGCAGCATGTTCGCTCCCAATGCCGAAAAGCGAGGTTCAGGCAAAACTCGCTTACACATTTGCAGCTGCTTCGGGACAGCGCTACCTTAGTGCCTTGAATTTTGTTTGGCAAGCCGCCCGATGACCTCTTCTAAAAACGATAAAAATACACGCACCACTGGCCGCCCGACGTTGAACGAAGTTGCACGCCTGGCCGGTGTCAGCCCGATCACCGCCTCTCGCGCCCTGCGCGGTGTCAGTACCGTGGCCACGGAACTAGTGGAAAAAGTCCAGAAAGCCGCGCTCGAACTCAACTATGTGGTCAACCCCGCCGCCCGCGCGTTGGCCTCGGCGCAGAGCCATTCAGTAGTGGTGCTGGTGCCATCGCTGTCCAACTTGTTGTTTATCGATACGCTGGAAGCCATTCATCAGGTGCTTCGCCCCAAGGGCTTCGAAGTGCTGATCGGCAACTTCCACTACTCACGCGATGAAGAAGAAAACCTGCTGCGTAACTACATGGCGTATCAGCCTAGGGGTTTGCTGCTGACCGGTTTCGACCGCACGGAAAGCTCGCGGCGGATGATCGAAGCCAGCAACATCCCCTGTGTGTACATGATGGAACTGGACAGCGCGGCAGGTGTGAATTGCGTGGGTTTCTCGCAATTGGCCGCCGGCGAAACAGCGGCCGAACATTTACTGTCACGCGGTCGCAAGCGCCTGGCCTACATCGGCGCGCAACTGGACCAGCGCACGTTGCTGCGTGGCGAAGGGTTCCGCAAAGCCCTGCAAAAGGCCGGTTTGTATGACCCGGACCTTGAAGTGCTGACCCCGCGCGCCTCCTCCGTCGGACTGGGCGGTGAGTTGTTTGTGCAGCTGCTTGCCAGTCACCCCGATGTCGATGCGATCTTTTTCGGCAACGACGACCTGGCCCAGGGTGCGCTGCTCGAAGCCATGCGCTGCGGGATAAAGATCCCGGGACAAGTCGCCATCCTCGGCTTCAACGACCTGCCGGCCTCGGCCCACATGGTGCCGCGCCTGAGCAGCATCAGCACCCCGCGCGAGGCGATTGGCCGGCGGTCGGCGGAGTTGATGTTGACGTTGCTGGCCGGCAACTCAGTGGCCAAACCGGTTCAGGACATGGGGTTTGAGTTGAAAATCCGGGAAAGCACCTGAGTGCTCCTTCCCGCACCGTCAAGCAGCGCATCGCCCATGCCGTGGGTTTTCAACTAACCTTGATAGTGTTCCTCATCCAGCTTGATAACGCTGAAAGTCTGTTAGATTCCTGAAGCGTCGAATCGCTAACGGAGTAGCTCAATGACCCATGCACTGAAAATTCTCGGTAAAGCGTCGTCCATCAACGTCAGAAAGGTCCTGTGGACCTGTGAGGAACTGGACGTTCCCTACGAGCGCGAGGACTGGGGCAGCGGTTATGCGTCCACCCACACGCCGGAGTTTCTCAGGCTCAACCCCAATGCGCAGGTGCCAGTGATCATTGATGACGCCGGCGTGTTGTGGGAGTCCAATACCATCTGCCGCTACCTGGCCGGCAAACACCAGAACACTGAGCTGCTGCCGCACGAACCGGTAGCGCGTGCACGGGTCGAACAATGGATGGATTGGCAAGCCACCGAACTCAATCCCTCCTGGAGCTACGCGTTTACCGCATTGGTGCGCAAGGACCCGGAGTTTCAGGACGAACATCGGATTGCTGTCGGAATACGCGGCTGGAACCAGAAAATGGCCATCCTCGAACATCAACTCGCGACCACCAAAGCCTATGTCGCCGGGGCTCATTTCACCCTCGCCGACATTGTCGTCGGGTTGTCCGTCAACCGCTGGCTTATGACACCCATGGAGCGGCCGGACTTCCCCGCCATCGACGAGTATTTCCAACGGCTGGCACAACGCCCGGGCTTCCTGAAACACGGCTGTAACGGCCTGGCATGAGTGCGCGGCGGTTAAACCGCCGCCGACACACTACAAGCTTGCACTCACCTTGCTGGCCACCTCCCCCGGTACCCAAGCCTTCCACACTTGCGGCTGCTCCCGCAGAAACGCCTGAGCCACCTCACGCGGTGGCAGACGTTTTTCGCTCATCTGCCCCAACGTCCGGTTCAGCAGATCGATCGGTAAGTCGACCTTTTCAAAGAACGCCACCAGGTCCGGGTACTGCGCCTTGAACGGTGCCGACACGCCAATGGCCAGGCTGGCCGGCATCGAGCGCGTGCCCTTGGGGTTCGGGTTATTCGCATCGGCCAGGGTTTTCCAGGCTTGCGCGTCGAACGGCGGCTCTTCCAGCTTCACCAGTTTGAAACGACCCAGCAGCGGCGTCGGCGACCAGTAATAGAACAGCACCGGTTTGCCACGGCGGATCGATGAGGCGACCTCGGCATCCAGTGCCGCACCGGAACCGGTGCGGAAGTTGACGTAGCTGGCGGTCAAATCGTAAGCCTTGAGTTTCTGACTGTTGACGATCTCCGACGTCCAGCCGGTCGGGCTGTTGAGGAAGCGGCCACGGCTCGGGTCTTCCGGGTCGCGAAACACGTCCTTGTACTTCGCCAGATCAGTGACGGACTTCAACTCCGGTGCCAGCGGTTTGATACCTCGTTCCGGGTCGCCCTTGATCACGTATTCCGGCACCCACCACCCTTCGGTGGCGCCTTTGACCGTGTCGCCCAAACCGAACACCTTGCCCTCGGCAGACGCCTTGACCCACGCCGGACTGCGCCCGGCCCACTCTTCGCCGATCACCTGAATGTCGTTTTTGGCCAGCGCTGCTTCGAGGCTGACGGTGCTACCCGGCAACGTGTCGGTCGGGTAGCCATAGCCCTTTTCGACAATCAGCCGCAGGATTTCGGTGATCAGGCTACCGCTCTCCCACGTGATGTCGCCGAAGTGAATGGGGGCGACTTTTTCCGCCGCCGGAACCTGGCTGGCCACCAGGCTGAGCGCCAGCAGCGAACTGCCTAGCAGGGTTTTGATCGATCTCATGCGGACCTCCGGGTCAAGAGTTGGCTGGCGCTGTGTTGGGCGCACAGCGCGTGGGAGCGGGTCATGTAAACGCTGACCGAACGCTGGGAGATGCCCAGTTCGGCGGCAATTTGCGGGTAGGTCAGGCCGTCGACGCGCGACAGCAGGAAGGTCGCCCGGACCTTGCCCGGCAGGCGTTCAAGGGTGCGGTCCAGAAGGTTCAGAGTTTGCGAGAACTGCAGCAATTCTTCAGGTGATGGCGCACCAGGCAGGTCCGCCAGTTGTAAGCGTTCGAGGTGCTGACGCTCCAGACTATCGCGGCGCCAGAGTTCATAAACCCGCCGACGGGCGATGGTGGTGAGCAACGCGCGCGGCTCACGAATGGGTGTCAGGTTCGGGCAGTCGAGCAATTGCACGAAGGTGTCGGCGGCAATGTCCTCGACAGGTGCGCCGGCGCCGAGATGTCGACGCAAGCTCGCGCAAAGCCAGGGGTAATGGGCGCGGAACAATCCGCCCACGTGGTTGCGATGGGACAGGTCGGCGCCGGACATAGAGGCTCCAAGGGTTAGGGGTCGCTGAATGTCCGGTGATCCGGTGGCGCGATCCTAACAAGGAGCCTTATTCTTTAATAATATTTAAAAAGCATTTTTATATTCGATCTGGAAATTTCAACGTAGACGGCCGTATCCCAGGACTTGCGCTTCTTGTTCGTAGTCGAGGACGAGCTGATAGTCGATTTCGCGGGCAGGCAGCACCTCTTTTATTCCGAGGATTTGCGCGACTTTTGGGAGTTCGCTCAACGTCTGATTCATCACCTGCCGCAGGTGCTCAGCCTGTTCAACCGAAGTCCCGGCGGCTGAGATGTACGGCAAAGTCGGACTGAGCGCGCTGCGGGCAACGACGCGCAGGCCGGCGACTTCTTCGCGGGCATGGTGCGCCAGATAAGCAAAGGTCACGCTGTCGATAGCCGCCAGATCTGCTTGATCTTCACGCAGCCAGCGCAGGCTTTCGCGGTGGCTGCCGCTGATGGCGACACTGGCAAAGAACTGTCCGTCGCGATGCAGCGGCGCCAGTCGATGGCGCAGCAGGTTCATGCCGCTGTTGGAATCTTCGTCATTGATCACGCCACGGCTGTCGCGAAAGTCGGGCAAGGTCTGCCTGGGATCATCGGCGCGACTCAACAGCAGGCTGCAATGGCTACCACCGCTGCTGTCAGGCAGTTCATAACGAGGCCGCCCGATCACCCGGACCTGACCGCGCAATGCCGTCATCAGCGGGTAACCGCAGGTTTGGGTCAGCAGCAGATGCGGGGACAGCCAGAGGTCCGTCAGTGACAGCTCTGCGGCATCAAAGCGACTGCTGCCGAGCCGTTCAAGAATGCGCGTCAGCCAGCGCTCGTTGGCGTGACGGATCGGCTCTGGGGCGACGTACATCAGCAGTTCGGCAAGGTGTTGGGTCATCAAGTATCTTCCAGACAACTAATTCCCCTGTGGGAGCGAGCTTGCTCCGGGCGGCGTTCCGACGATGAGGGCGTATCAGTCGACATTGATGTTGAATGCCAGGCCGCCATCGCGAGCAGGCTCGCTTGTATGTTTAGACTTGAAGGGGTGGGCGGGACTAAAAGCTCGATTCCGACTCTAGCCAGTACGGACCGTGGG
>NZ_JAVDUA010000013.1:0-167382 GCF_031456105.1 Pseudomonas sp. BE134
ACGACGTTGATAGGTTGGGTGTGTAAGCGCTGTGAGGCGTTGAGCTAACCAATACTAATTGCCCGTGAGGCTTGACCATATAACACCCAAGCAATCTGTGAACTCGAAAGAGGCCAGATTGCGGTGTGTGAAGACGATACAAGTCGAAAATTCGAACAAACACACAAATCTATCGCATACCCATTCGCTGGAGCGTGATCTCGCAAGAGACAACGACCCGGCTACCGAATTTCTTGACGACCATAGAGCATTGGAACCACCTGATCCCATCCCGAACTCAGCAGTGAAACGATGCATCGCCGATGGTAGTGTGGGGTTTCCCCATGTGAGAGTAGGTCATCGTCAAGATTAAATTCCGAAACCCCTGTTTGCTAACGCAGACAGGGGTTTTGTTTTGCCCGCAGGAAAGTGCTGTATACACCGCATACAGCAAACTAATCCGACTGAAAAAAGAGCAGGTGACTGCCGGCAAGAGTGGCACCGCGCAAGTCGTTGCGATCAAGCAGGGCGAACGCTACAACCGCGCGAAACCCCTGGAGCGTAACCGCGATAACGCCTTGTTCGTCGGATTCGCTCCGGTTGAGCACCCGAAAATTGTCATCTCGGTGATGATCTAAAACGGCGAGGCCGGTGGTCGCGGTGCCGGTCCAGTGGTCCGACAGATCATGGGCGCCTGGCTGCTTGATCAGGACGGTCACCTGAAACCGCAATACGCCGCCCCGAGCAAAGTCCCAGGTGACCCTCACGTATAAATAGCTACTCTGAAAACACAGTGCCATAAGGCACTTGCCATCCCCCTGACGTTAACGTAAAGATTGCGGCAGGGCGCTGAACTTAAAAAAGCGCAGGGCGACCGATTCGGAGCGCTTGATGACGCCAATAAAAACAACACCACCCAAACTGCACCGCGAAGCCCGGCTGGCTCGGGAAAAGCTCCATCTCGAGGGCGAAGTCCCCGATGGCGTATTGCGCGCGGAAATCGATGCGTCGTGGCGGCGCAGCCTCAGTCATGGCGTGCATTTCAATGGCAAACACGAACTGGCACTGGAATCGAGCGCCAGCCTCGACGTGCTGCTGGCCAGCAACCGGCTGCTGATCGACGCAGCATTGCCGGCGATTGATTACCTGGCCGAACGCCAAGGCAAGGAAGGGCTGATTATTCTCGCCAACTCCGACGCCACCATTCTCGCCGTCGAAGGGCGCGCCGATCGCCTCAAGGGCAGTGGCCTGCAAGACATCACCTTGGGCGCCTGCTGGAGCGAAGCTGCTCGCGGCACCAACGCACTGGGCACCGCGCTGGTCGAAGCCCGGCCTACGATGATCGATTGCGGTGAACATTATCTGGATCGCCTGACTGATTTTTCCTGCACCTCGGTACCGATCCATTGTCCGCAGGGCGGCATGCTCGGCGTGCTCGACCTGACCCGCGAAGGCCCGCTCGGTCGCGTTCACGACAGCACCGCGTTGCTGGCGATGGCCGTCAGCCAGATTGAAAGCCGTGTCTTCAATGCCAGTTATCCCGACGAAATCGTGCTGGCCTTCCACAGCCGTCGCCAATACCTCGAATCCCCGTGGCAAGGTTTGCTGGCGGTCAGCCTCGGCGGTCAGATCCTCGCGGTCAGCGCCCAGGCCTGTCAGTTGCTCCATGCCGAGCGCTCGGCGCTGGTCGGTCGACGGTGCGAAGAATTTCTGGGAGTCGACGGCTTGCAATTATTATCTCGTCTGCATCAGGGCGGTGTCGGTAGCCTGCAAACCGCCAAAGGCGAATTCTTCTACAAAACCCTGCGCGCGCCGCAACGGTCAATCAACGTCAGCACCCCGCCACGCACTGCCGCCAAAACAATCAAGCCACAACCAGATCTTGAATCCCTTGCCGGCAGTAATGTGCGCTACGCCCGAGCCTTGCGCATGGCCCGACAAGGTCTGGCCAATGAATTGCCGGTGTTGCTGCTCGGTGAAACCGGCACCGGTAAAGAAGTCATCGCTCGCGCCCTGCACATGGCTGGAACCCGTTGCGACAAACCCTTCATCGCGGTGAACTGCGCGGCGATTCCCGAAGGTCTGATCGAGTCGGAACTGTTTGGCTACCGAGAAGGCGCCTTCACCGGCTCCCGCCGTGGCGGCATGATCGGTCGTCTGCAACAGGCTCACGGCGGCACCTTGTTTCTCGATGAAATCGGCGACATGCCGCTGGCCTTGCAAGCGCGTTTGCTGCGGGTGCTGCAAGACCGCAAAGTTGCACCGCTGGGCGCAGGCGAAGAACAGGATATTGACGTCGCGTTGATCTGCGCCACGCACCGCGACCTCAAGCGTCTGGTGGAAGAAAAGCACTTCCGTGAAGACCTGTTCTACCGGGTCAACGGCATCAGCGTGATGCTCCCGGCGCTGCGTGAGCGTGAAGATTTCAGTGCGCTGGTCGGGCGATTGCTGGCCAGGCTCAACGCACCCGTCGTCGTCCTGCATGACGATTTGAGCCGCTTGCTTGGCGGTTATCACTGGCCCGGCAACATCCGTCAGCTGGAGATGGTGTTACGCACTGCGCTGGCCATGCGCGAACCGGGGGAGACGGTCCTCACCCTCGACCACTTGCCCGACAGCATGCTCGACGAACTGACCGCGACCGAACGGCCTCAAGCCGGCAGCATCCGTGAAAATGAACTGGAGCTGATTCGTCAGTCCCTGGACACTCATCAGGGTAGCGTTTCGGCCGCCGCCGACGCGTTGGGCATCAGTCGCGCGACCTTGTATCGCAAGCTCAAACAGTTGCGTTCGTGATGCAGCGCCTGATCGTTCGGCTGATCGACAGCCAGAACCCCGAAGCCCTGCAAGCGGCATTGCGCTGGCTCTACAGCTTCGTGCGACCGCACCGTCTGGCCATCGCCGGGCTGCTTGGATTGTCGGTGTGCGCCTCGTTGCTGGTGTTGGTGCAGCCGTGGCTGACCAAGCTCCTGATCGACGATGGTCTGCTGGCGCGCAACTTTCCTATGCTGGTGATGATTGCCGGGTTGATGATTGTTGCCGGGCTGCTCGGCACGGCGCTGTCGGGCATCAATCGCTACCTGCACACGCGGTTGTCCGGTCGGATTCTGTTTGCCTTGCGTGATGATCTCTATCGGCATTTGCAGACACTCTCACCGAGTTTTTACGGTCAGCGACGGATCGGTGACCTGATGTCGCGCCTGGATGGCGACGTCGCGGAAATTCAGCGCTTTGCCGTGGACTCGTTGTTCTCGGCAGTATCGAGTGTGATCGGTCTGGTCTGCGCGGTGGCGATGTTGTTGACTCTGTCATGGAAACTTTCGTTGCTCGCGTTGGTGCTGATTCCCCTTGATGTGCTCTGGCTGCGCTGGATGCGGCGCAAGGTCGAGCGGGATGTGCGGCAACTGCGCGAGCGCTCGGCGGACATGTCCTCGTTCATGGTCGAGACCTTGCCGGTGATGAAGTTCATCCAGTCTGCCGGCCAACAACAACGCGAAGCGCGGCGGCTGGAGACGCTGGGGCACGGTTACATGAGTCAGTTGCTGCGCCTGCAAGTCACCGAATTTTTTACCCAGGCCGTACCGGGCACACTGACGTCATTGTCCCGGGCCTGTGCGTTTTTGATTGGCGGTTACTGGGTAGTGCAGGGGACCTGGCAGTTGGGTGCATTGATCGCGTTTTCTACCTATTTGGGCATGGCGGTCGGACCGGTTCAGAGCCTGCTCGGGCTCTACGTCGCCATTCAACGGATGACAGTCAGCCTCGGGCGCGTGATGGAGTTGCGCGGCGAAGAGCCGACCGTTTTGACGCCGCTCCAGCCGCAACCGATACCTGCCTGCGGTGACCTGCGATTCGACGATGTGCACTTCAGCCATCCCGGCCGTCCGACGACCTTGCGCGGTATCGAAGCGCGCATTCCCTACGGCTTGAAAGTGGCCCTCAGCGGCGGCTCCGGGGTTGGCAAATCAACTCTCATCGATCTGCTGCAGCGTCACCATGACCCACAATCGGGCCGGGTGTTGCTGGGGGAGGTCGATTTGCGTGATCTGGATCTGTTCCAGTTGCGTCGGCGGATTGCCGTGGTCAGCCAGGACATCGTGCTGTTTCGCGGCAGTCTCGCCGATAACCTCGCTTACGCGGTGCCGCATGCCAGTCGCGAGGCGATTGCTGAAGTCGCACGGCTGGCGCAACTTGACAGCCTGATCGAGTCGTTGCCCGAAGGTCTCGACAGTCCGTTGGGCGAACGCGGTCAGCAACTGTCCGGCGGGCAGAAACAGCGCATCGCCATTGCTCGGGCACTGCTGCAGGACCCGCTGATTCTGGTACTCGACGAAGCCACCTCGGCGGTGGATGAAGCCACCGAACGCGAAGTCATCGAGGCCATCGACCGACTATTTGCGGGGCGTACACGAATCCTGATCAGCCACCGTCCCTCAACCCTGGCCGATGCCGATCTGCGGTTTGAATTGCTCGACGGCGTCCTCACCTCAAAAACGGTGCTGCATGAAGCCTGAATTGCGAATCGGCGTCGTCGACAGCGGCCATTCGGCGGCACAACGGGTTCAGGTCGTTGCTGGGCGACGCTTCTCGTTGCTGGAGGACGGGTTGGCCGAAAGCGACTTGCGCGATGATCCGCTGGGCCACGGCAGCGCGGTGATCGAAGCCATCGGGCGGCGGGCACCTTCAGCGGTGTTTTGCGTGGGGCAGGTGTTTGACCAGCGCGGCGTCACCAGCGCCTTGCAGATCGCCAGCGCCATCGACTGGCTGGTGGCGCAGGATGTTCGGTTGATCAATTTAAGCCTCGGTCTGCGCCAGGATCGCAGCCTGTTGCGCGAAGCCTGCGCGGCAGCAGTGGCACGAGGCGTTCTACTTTGTGCATCGAGCCCGGCGCAGGGTGAAGGTGTGTTTCCGGCGAATTATCCGCAGGTGTTGCGTGTCACTGGCGACGCGCGATGCGCCGAACAGGAATGGTCGTGGCTCAACAGTGCCCAAGCGGATTTCGCGGCATGTGTGCATGGGACTTATCCGGGGCAGTCCGGCGCCAGTCTGGGGTGTGCCGCATTGAGTGGGCACATCGCCGCTTTTCTGGTCGCACACCCGGAGGCGAGCAACGAACAGGTGGTCGAGTGGCTGCGCGAGCACGCGCGTTATCGCGGTCCTGAACGGCGCATCGGGCCATGATTACGATTCTCGGCGCCGGGCCGGCGGGAGCGGCGGTGGCCTTAGGGTTGCGCCGGTGCGGTTATTCCGTGACGCTGATCAGCGAGTGGCGCCGGTTTGCCGCGTTGGAAGGTGTTTCGGTGCGTGTGCTGGAGGCCTTGCGCGGCGCGGGCCTGCATCAGGCGCTGGCGGAGGCGGCGTTGCCTTCGCAGCGACAGGTGTCGTGGAACGGTCAGCAGCATGCACAGAACATTGAGTTCCTGTTGGACCGTCCGGGCTTCGACCGAGGCTTGCGCGAAGACCTGCGCCTGGCTGGCGTCGAGGTGATAGAGGGGCGGGTGCTGACGGTTCAGACTGACGCGGCGGGGCATCGTATCGAGATCGAAGGGCGCGAAACGCTGGTTGCGGATTTTCTGGTGGAGGCCCGAGGGCGTCAGGCACCGGCGCTCGGCAAAGGCCTGAGAGGGCCGGAGACGGTCAGTCTGCTCAATCGCTGGCAAGGCACGCCCGGCAGCACCGCCAGTGCGGTAGAAAGCCTTGAAGATGGCTGGGGCTGGATGGCGCGACAGGCTGACGGCCAGTGTTATTGGCAGTGGACGGTGGACGTGGCCAGCGCCGAACTGCCGGGCAAGGCGCAGTTGCTCGACTATTGTCGCAAGCGGCGCCAAGGCTCGGCATTGGCTCAGGCGTTTTTCGGCACCACACCTGAAATCGACCTGCAGCTGCATGCCCGCAGCAGCACTGCGATTCTGTGCCCGCAGGTGTGCGGGCAACACTGGATTCGGGTCGGGGATGCGGCGATGGCGGTGGATCCGCTGTCGGGCAACGGGATTTTTCAATCTCTTTCATCGGCGCTCCAGGCGCCGGTCGTGATCAACACGCTGTTGCGAAAACCCGAGCGTACGGCTCTGGCCAAGCGCTTTCATCAGCAGCGGGTGGAACAGCTGTTTTTACGGTTTGCGCGGATCGGGCGGGATTTTTATGCCGATGAACAGCGTTGGGCGGATCATCCATTCTGGCAGGCAAGGCGGTGCTGGCCGGATGCGGAGGCTGCTCATGCTGGGGCGGATTTCAACGCGCTGAGGATCGAGCGGGCACCGGTGCTGCGAGATGGTTTTGTGGATGAGGCCGAGGTGGTGATCACTGCGGATCAGCCGTTGGGGATCTGGCATGTGCACGGGATCGAGGTGGCGCCGTTGGTGCGGCGGTTGCGCACTGAGCCGGCTGAACAGGTACTGGCGGGGTTGACGGTGGAGCAGGGGCGGGTGGTTCGGGGGTGGTTGTTGGCCCAAGGCTTCAAACCCTAATCGATCGTTCCCACGCTCTGCGTGGGAATGCATCCCGTGGCGCTCTGCGTCACCTCCAAAAGCGGAACGCGGAGCGTCCCTGGTGGCATTCCCGCGCAGCGTGGGAACGATCAGTGAGTCAAAGCTTGATCAACACCGACTTCAACTCGGTGTAATGCTCAATCGCCGCATACCCCATTTCACGCCCGACCCCCGACATCTTGTACCCGCCAAACGGCAGCGCCGGGTCCAGGGCGCTGTGGCAGTTGACCCACACCGAGCCCGATTTGATCCGCGGAATCATCCGGTGCACCGCCGCCAGGTCATTCGACCAAATGCTCGCCCCGAGCCCATAAGGACTGTCATTGGCCATGCGCAACGCATCGGCTTCATCGTCAAAAGGAATCGCCACCAGTACCGGGCCGAAAATCTCTTCCTGTACCAGCGAATGCTTCTGATCGACGTCGACAATCACTGTCGGTTTGACGAAAAATCCCGGGCCGAATTGCTCACCACCACAGGCGATGGTCGCGCCACTTTCCCGGCCCTTTTCGATATACCCAAACACGCGCTCCTGCTGCCGCGCCGAAATCAACGGCCCCATCTCGACACTCGGGTCCAGGCCGTTGCCGAGCTTCATGCTGTTAGCGATGCCAGCAATGTCCGCGACCACGTTGTCGAAGTGTTTGCGCTGCACATACAGCCGCGAGCCTGCACAGCACACCTGCCCCTGGTTGAAGAAAATCGCGCTGGCGGCACCGGCGGAGGCGCTCGACAGGTCGGCGTCGGCCATGACAATGGTCGGTGATTTTCCGCCCAGTTCCAGGGTCACGCGGGTCATGGAATCCATGGCGATTTTGCCGATCTGCTTGCCCACGGCGGTGGAACCGGTAAAGGTCAGCTTGTCCACTAGCGGGTTGTGCGTCAGGGCAGAGCCTGCGGTGATGCCGGTGCCGGTGACCACGTTGAACACGCCTTCGGGGTAGCCAGCCTCCAGGACAAGTTCGGCGAGTTTCAGCGCGGTCAACGGGGTTTCATCGGCCGGTTTGAGCACCACGGTACAGCCGGTGGCGAGGGCCGGACCGAGTTTCCAGCAGGCCAGCAGCAGCGGGAAGTTCCAGGCAACGATGGCGCCGACCACGCCGACCGCTTCGCGACGGATGAAGCTGTGGAATTGATCGTTGGGCATCAATGGCAACGATACTTCGACGCTGGAACCTTCGATTTTGGTTGCCCAACCGGCCATGTAGCGCAGGAAATCGATGGCCAGTTGCACGTCCATGACCTGGGCGACAGCGGCGCTTTTACCGTTGTTCAGGCATTCCAGTTGCGCCAGCAGTTCGGCGTCCCGTTGCATCAGGTCGGCGAGTTTCCACAGCAGGTTCTGCCGCTCGCGCGGGCGGGTGTGGGTCCAGGCCGAATCATCGAATGCCTGACGCGCGGCCATCACCGCGCGGTCGACATCCGAGGGCGTGGCCCTTGGCACCACACACAACACTTCGCCGGTGGCCGGGTTGTGCAAGGGCATGGTCTGGCCATCAGCGGCCTCGACCCAGCTACCGCCGATCAGCATGCGCGGGGCGCGCTGGATAAAGGCGGACGTAGCGGGAAGCACATTAGGGAGCGACATGGCGAAGCCTCTTATTGTTCGTGAGAACAGGGCTTTCGCAATGGCTGTGCCAAGTCGCCGCAAGGTCAGGCGAACCTTTGATTGACGAGGGTTCACAGGGCGTAAAGGAAGGCGACAGTAGCCATTTTTTCGCATATTGCGACAGCCGCTGAGACGACGAGCAACTCGGCTGCGACCTTGAGCGCCCCTGTGATGGGGTCTAGAATTTTCTCGCTCGGTGGGTGAAATGACGGAACATTTCCCCGGCCACACATCTCGCGCAAGGGAGGTTGTGATGAACCTTTCAACCCTGGAGATCCAAAGCATCATCGAGCAGAGTTTTCTGCCCTCGATATGCACCTGCAGCATGGCCCCGGATCAGTCACTGACGATTCGGGTCTGCGATTGCATGACCGGCAAAGTGGACCTGGTGGCGAGCCATGTTCCTGTCTGGGAACTGGACTCTGCTTATGCAATTGCCACGCTAGTGGCGCAGATGCAGCAAGAGATCAACGCACACAAAGGCGTCCTTCCAACGTTTTCAAGTTGAACTGTCGTCAGCCGCACCACCGTGTGTGGTGCGGCCCTTGTTGATGTAGTTATGAGGGGATTCTTCGGGAAATCTCCTCGAACGTGCTGCTATCGACGGCCGCCAATAGCCTCCTGTCATCTTTGAGCGTGGCCAGAAACGTCACTTCCGTCTCTTTGCCGGCCAACATGAACCCGGCAATCGCGCCGATGGGGCCCAGTAGCATGGCGCCCGCCACGCCGAACCCGATGGCATCCTTGAAGTTGCTGATCGACTCCTCGTTGGCGACTTCCACACGCTTGAACGATGAGAGCGGGAGGGTTAGGCCGGGCCATGGGTGAAGCGACGTCCTGAGGAAAAAAACGCCGTCCCTGTACTCTCCATCACCCTGCAGAAAATCCCCCGCCAGAACAGTGATGTTTGCCATTTTTATCCCCTTGCTGGCAATCGGTGAATAACCATTTCGCGCCAGCATCCCCGTGCCGTCAATCATCGGGCGATGAGCAGTTCCAATCGGGCATCTATGCTTGTCTCAGATTGCAACACCTGTCGCGATATTAGACGCAGGCGATCTCGTCAAAAGCGATCAGAGCACCGTTATTTTCACGCAACTGATTGATAAAGAAGGATATCGGCAAGCTGGCACGCTCCGTGTATTGCTCATCGCAGACGTTTCTCTTGCCTCCGTCAGCGGTGCGCCGCCGACGGCAGAAACCATAAAAACGATAAGCCACAACAATAAGAACGCACCGTGCGAGGTTCGACGTTGATGAAGAGAAAACTCCGATCAGGCCTGAGCGCCAGCCTGCTGGCCATTGCCGCTTGTGTGGCGCTGCATTCGCCCGACAGCCTGGCAGCCCGCGACGCCCAGACCATCCTCAAGGAAACCTGTCAGGGGTGTCACACCCCTGAAGCCAATAACGCCCTCAGTCGCATCAGCCACCAGCGCAAGACGCCGGAAGGCTGGCTGATGACCATCGCCCGGATGCAAACCATGCACGGTTTGCAGATCAGCGATGACGACCGTCGCACACTGGTCAAGTACCTGGCCGACAGCCAGGGTCTGGCGCCGAGCGAGACCGATGGCGTGCGGTATGCGCTGGAACGCCGGCTCAATACTGTCGAGAAGTTCGACGACCAGACCAGCCAGATGTGTAGTCGCTGCCACTCCGGTGCGCGGGTCGCCCTGCAACGGCGTCCGGCTCAGGAATGGGAGCACCTGGTGAATTTCCACCTCGGCCAATGGCCGTCCCTCGAATACCAGGCCTTGTCCCGGGACCGCGACTGGTTCGACCTCGCTCGCAAAGAGATGGTGCCGCTGCTGGCCAAGCGTTATCCGCTGGACAACCCGGCCTGGAAAAAATGGCAAAGCGTCGCGCCGAAAGCCGAGGCGCTGGTCGGTGACTGGAGTTTCAGCGGCCACTTGCCGGGCAAGGGCGAACTGGCCGGCATGATGACCGTCAGCGCTGACGGCAGCGACACCTTCAAGGTCGCCGTCAAAGGCCAGTACGCCGATGGCACCCCGTTCAACGGCGACGGCAGCGCGATTTTGTACACCGGCTACGAATGGCGCGGCAACGTGACCATCGACGGCGTGACCATGCGCCAGGTGTTCGCCGTTCAAGGCAATGCGATGCAGGGCCGGATGTTCGAGGCCGAGCATGATGAGCGCGGGCTGGACTTCGTTGCCGCCAAGCAGGGTTCCAACCGTCTGCTGGCGGTGCAGCCGGGTTATTTGAAGGCCGGTAGCGAAACCGAAGTCACTCTCATCGGCAGCGGCCTCACCGGCAAACCGGATTTCGGCAAAGGTGTGGAAGTGGTCGAAATCGTCTCGCAAAGCCCTGAGCAGATGAAGGTCAAACTCAAGGCGGCTGCCAATGCTCAACCGGGTCTGCGCAACGTTTCCGTCGGCTCGCTGAAAGGTCCGACCCTGTCGGTCTACAGCACCATCGCCGAAGTCAAAGTCGTGCCAGAGTTCTCGGTCTCGCGGATCGGCGAAGGCGGTGGTTCCACGCCGAAAGTCCAGGGCCGTTTCGACGCCGAAGCCTGGGGCAAGGGCGCTGATGGCAAGCCGTATCGCATTGGCGTATTCCCGGCGCAGTGGAAGGTGGAAGCCTTCGATGACCGTGCCAAGGAAGACGAAGACGTCAAGTTCGCCGGCACTATGCAGGCTGACACCGGCGTGTTCACTCCGGGCGATGCCGGTCCGAACCCGCAACGCAAGATGTCCACCAACAATGCCGGCAACCTCAAGGTGATCGCCGCTGTCGACGATGCAGGGAAATCCCTGACCGGCGAAGGCCACATGATCGTCACCGTGCAACGCTGGAACAATCCACCCATTCCATAAGTTGGCTGATCCATACGGCTTCAGACACTTTTTCGGAATGACCGCAGGCCCCGTCAGAAGGGGTTTGCACAGGAGGTTGCAATGGGCGCTATTTTGAATCTGGTTGAACGGAACCTGCACGAAGTGCATGTCGACGCCGACCGCATGCTGTTTCACATCCCCAGCAGTTCGCTGTTCGCCAGCGATGAGCTGACCGGCACCATTATCGATACGTTGCGCGGTCCCGGCTGTTCGTCCGATGACCTGATCCAGCGTCTGGCGGCGCGGTTCAACGGTGAAGAAATCACCGAGACCCTGCGTGAATTGATTTCGCTGGAACTGGTCAGCGACGGTTCGCCGCTGACCCCGGACATCGGCACCAAACGGGTCGAACGCACGGCGATCAATACCGTGGTGCTCAACGTCAACACTGGCTGCAATCTGAGCTGCACCTATTGCTACAAGGAAGACCTCGACAAGCCGTCGGCGGGCAAGAAAATGGACGTTGAAACCGCTGTCGCCTCGGTCGAGATGCTGCTGCGCGAATCCCCGGACGAAGAGCGCTTCACTGTGGTGTTCTTCGGCGGCGAGCCGCTGAGTAATCGCAAGCTGATCGAGTACATGGTCGACTATTGTGAAAAGCGGTTTGCCGAGGCCGGCAAGTTCGTCGAATTCGTGATGACCACCAACGCCACCCTGCTCACTGAAGACACCGTGGACTACCTCAATGCCCACCGTTTCGGGCTCTCGGTCAGTATCGACGGGCCAAAAACCGTGCACGACCGCAACCGCATCACGGTGGGCGGGCAGGGCACGTACGACGTGGTGCGGCGCAAGGCCGAGATGCTGCTGTCACGCTACAACAGCCGCCCGGTTGGCGCGCGGGTGACCTTGACCACCGGCGTTACCGACGTCGAAACCATCTGGGATCACCTGTTCAACGAACTGGGGTTTGCCGAAGTCGGGTTTGCCCCGGTGACCTCCGGCGACATCAGCAGCTTCAACCTGAGCAGCGACGAACTGGTCGAAGTCTTCGCCAATATGAAGAAGCTCGGGCGGCGTTATCTGGACGCGGCGCTGGAACACCGCAACATCGGTTTTTCCAACCTGCACCAGTTGATCACCGACATTCACGAAGGCCACAAAAAAGCCCTGCCGTGCGGCGCGGGCCTGAAGATGCTGGCGGTGGACCACAAGGGCGAATTGAACCTGTGCCATCGCTTCACCGGTTCGTCGCTGCCGACCTTCGGCAATGTCCACAGCGGCGTCAAACAGGTCGAGTTGAACGACTTCCTGTCCCAGCGCCTCGACCGCACCAACACCGGTTGCGAAGACTGCCAGATACGCAACCTGTGCTCCGGCGGCTGCTACCACGAAAGCTACGCCCGTTACGGCGATCCGACCCACCCGACCTATCACTACTGCGAACTGATGCGTGACTGGGTCGACTTCGGCATCGAGGTCTACACCCGGATCATGGCCAATAACCCTGCGTTTATCAGCAGCTACATCACTCCGCGCAAGGCTCACTGATATGAAACATCTCAAGGCAATCAACAATAAAGCGAAGAAAATGGACGAGGCCGCGGCCGAGAACCGTATCGAAGAAGTGGTGGCGATGAGCTCCGTTGCGGGCTGCGCCTCAACCACCGACCCGGGTTGGGAAATCGATGCGTTTGGCGGGGTGTCGTCGCTGTGCCAGCCGATGGAAGCTGACCTGTATGGCTGCTCCGACCCGTGCTGGTGGCCGGCCCAGGTGCCCGACATGATGAGCACCTACCCGGACTGGAACAAGGATGCCCAGGCGTCCAACGAAAACTGGCGCAACCTCGGGACTGTCTTTCCAAAAGACAAATGATCGGTCAGACATAAGGATTCCAGCATGCCTAGCATCAAAGCCTGCGGCCTGGCCGCATTCGCCGTCCTGAGCACTTGTTCGTTCAATGTTCTGGCCGATGAAAATACTGCACTGCAAGACGGTCACGAGTACATGGTGACCACCAATTACCCGAACAATCTGCACGTGATCGACCTGGCTACCGACACACTGCTCAAGACCTGCAAGATGCCCGATGCCTTCGGCCCCGGCACCGTGCAACTCTCGCCGGACCGCAAGATTGCCTATGTGTTGAACAACCACTACGCCGATGTCTACGGCGTTGAACTCGATAACTGCAAGCAGGTGTTCCACGCCAGCATCACGCAGAAGCAAGGGGAGAAGGCGAAGTCGATGTTCGCTTTCACCCTCAGTCACGACGGCAAGGAACTGTTCACTGTCGCCAATCCGACGCTGATGCTCAATGACCGCTACGAAGTGCAACAACCGCGGCTCGATGTCTATGCGACCGACGCCGGCATGGACGCCAAGCCTGTGCGCAGCTTCCCGGCGCCGCGGCAGCTGACCATCATGCAGAGTGGTGACGACGGTACGCTGTACGTGGCCGGGGCAGACGTCTACAAGGTCAATGTGAAAACCGGCAAGTTCGACGTGCTGATCCCCAGCCGTCACTGGAAACGCCCGAACTACAGCGCGCCGGACGTGCTCTACGTGTGGAACCAGCAGACGTATCGCCATGATTTCTCGCTGCTCTACACCGCCGCGAAATTCAAGGACAAGAAGCAGGATCCCGCCACCGCAGAGTACCTCTATGGACTATTCAGCATTGACCTGAAAACCGGCAAGACCGAAACCACCGACTTCGGACCCCTGACGGAAATCTACTTCAGCGGCATGCGCTCGCCAAAGGACCCGAACCTGATGTTCGGCGTGCTGAACCGGCTGGCCAAGTACGACATCAAGGAAAAGAAAATGCTCCAGGCGGCGACGCTGGATCATTCCTACTACTGCATTTCCTTCAACAAGGACGGCAGCAAGATCTACCTGGCCGGGACGTTTAACGACGTGGCGGTTTTTGATGCCGACAGCTTGAAGCAGACAGGCAGCATCAAATTGCCAGGAGGGGATATGGCGATTACCACGGCGCAGGTGTTTGTCCGGTAAACAGCAGCGCCTGAACTGACGCCATCGCGAGCAGGCTCGCTCCCACATTGGATCTGCGGTGCAACATAGATCCAGTGTAGGAGTGAGCCGGCTCCGGGCGGCGTTCCGACGATGAGGCCCTCAAAAACACCACACACTCAAACCCCAGGCACCGGACAACCTACATCCCCCTCCTGGCACTTCAGATAATTCTTGAACGTCTGCACCCGGGCCTTGGTCAAGTCCGTGGTGCAGTTGCTGTAGACCAACGGAAACAGGCTGCCCCCTTCCACTCCCGACGCCGAAAACGTGCACTCGGCATCCCGAAACGCAATCCACGCCCGCTGTGTCTCCACCAACAATTTCTTGCGGTCGGGCTGACCTTTCAGACGCGTACTGATCTGCTGATACAACGCATTCAGCTCCGTGTCGGCCGCCGCATGCTGCTGCGCTGCACATTGGTTCATCGTGGCCTGGTCGTTGGCGTTGTCGCAGTCCACCGCGACAGCCATCGAGGTAAACATCACAGGCGCCAGCGCCAGGAAAAAGCGTGAGTACATGGAGGAAACTCGCTGTGATAAGAGTGAATTGGGGGGGAGTTTAGCGAATCGACCACCGAGGATGACCTGTCAGAGAGGCGCTACCCGCCAACTGTCTCGACCCCAAACCCGAACTTATGCGCGCAAATGCGGCCGAATATTGCGGGCATGGTTGATCGCAGCAAGCGATTGGTACAATTTTAGGGTTGGTCTTGTGGTTGTTACTGACCTACTGTTCAGTACAGGAGGTGTCTTATGAACCCAGCATCAGATCGCATCGAAAGGAAAATCCTGCTCAAGGTCAAGCGTTCGCATGTCTGGCGCGTGCTGGCCAATGCCGAAGCGTTCGGGCAATGGTTTGGCGTTGCACTGGAAGGCAAGCGTTTCGTCGCCGGTGAGTGGACCCAGGGGCAGATAACCTATCCCGGGTATGAGCACTTGCTGTGGAATGTGCTGGTGGAGCGGGTCGAGCCGGAGCGACTGTTTTCGTTTCGCTGGCACCCTTACGCCATCCACCCGGAAGTCGACTACTCCCAGGAGCCGACCACGCTGGTGAAATTTGAACTCGAAGACATGGACGATGGCACGCTGCTCCGGGTGTCCGAATCCGGTTTCGATCACATTCCCCAGTCCCGTCGCGAGAAGGCGTTCCGTATGGACAGCCGTGGTTGGGAAGAGCAGATGAACAATATCGAACAGTTTCTGACCGAAAGTGCCAAAGCCCACGAGCGCGAGGGCGGTTAAGGCTGCAGGCCGCTAAATTCGTGGCCTGCAGGCTGGACCCCTGAGGCGTCTAAGGGTTTTCGGAGGGGTAGGTATAGCGAATGTCTTACACGCGATGGTAGCTATGTCGTCTGTTCCAGATTGGATCCGACACGTAATCTAGCCCCATCAACTGAAGCACAGGAAGCGCTTCAGGATCACGGATGATCGACCATCAGCAGGGATTGGCTACCGACAGGGAGTCGACAATGGTCTTGGGAAAACCCGCTTCGGCGGGTTTTTTTTCGTCTGTCGAAAAGTCTGGCGCTGCTTAGAGCCTGGCCGCTGCCCGTTCGGTGATCTGCGCCCGTAGCTCAAGTGACGCGGCTGCACGGCGATGCGCCTCGGCCAGAACACTCTGCGGGGCTGTGTCAGGACTGCCCGACTGGAAGGGTGGTGCGGGAGCATATTCCAGCTGCAACTGCACCAGTTGCGCCGTGTCGTTATCGAACAATTCTGCCGCCAGGGTCAGGGCAAAATCGATCCCGGCGGTAATCCCGCCACCGGTCAGCAGATTGCCATCGCGTACCACCCTGTCCTTCACCGGGATCGCCCCCAGTGGCTTGAGCAACTCGTGATAGGCCCAGTGGGTCGTTGCCCGTTTGCCTTTAAGTAAACCCGCGGCGCCGAGCACCAGCGCACCGGTGCACACCGAGGTGACATACCGCGCGTTGGCGGCTTGAGCCTTGATAAAGGCCAGCGTTACTTCATCTTCCATCAACGGCCCGACGCCACCGCCGCCCGGAATGCAGATCACATCCAGCGCCGGGCAGTCGTCGAACGTCATGGTCGGTTTCAGCACCAAGCCGGTGCTCGCAGTGACGGGCATCAGGTCCTTCCAGATCAAATGCACCTTTACGTCCGGCAATGAGGCCAATACGTCGTAAGGGCCTGTCAGGTCGAGTTGCTGAACCTGAGGAAACAACAGAAAACCGATCTGCAAGGTCATGGCTTATTTCTCCTGAAGTGGGTGGACGTCTTCACTCTAGGCTCGTAGCATTTGGCGTATCCGCCAATCACCCCACGAATTACGCCAATCATGCCCAAAACCATTCACGTGCTCGCGTTTGCCAATGTGCAACTGCTCGACGTCACCGGGCCCTTGCAGGTGTTCGCCTCGGCCAACGACATTGCTCGCCAGAAAGGGCTGCCGGCGCCCTATGCACCCTCGGTGATTGCCAGCGGTGGCGGGGCGGTGATGTCGTCGGCGGGCCTGGCGCTGTTGGCCGAGCCGTTGCCAGAGAGCGGCAGTGACACGGTGATCATTGCCGGTGGCTGGGGCGTTTATGCGGCCTCAGAAGATCAGGCGCTGGTGGCATGGGTGCGTGAACACGCGGCGGCTTGTCGGCGGGTTTCATCAGTGTGCACCGGGGCATTTTTACTGGCAGCCAGTGGTTGGCTCGATGGCCGTCGTGTGGTCACGCACTGGACGCGTTGCGAGCAACTGGCGCAGCAACATCCACGTCTTCACGTCGAACCCAATCCGATCTTCATCAACGACGGCCCGGTCTGGACCTCGGCGGGGGTCACGGCTGGCATTGACCTCGCCTTGGCCATGGTCGAAGAAGACCTTGGCCGCAACATGGCCCTGGAAGTCGCCCAGCAACTGGTGGTGTTCCTCAAGCGTCCGGGCGGCCAGTCTCAGTTCAGTGTGACCTTGTCCTTGCAGAAAGAAGGCGACCGTTTCGACGAACTCAATGCCTGGATCAGTGAAAATCTGACCAAGGACCTCGGCATCCCCACCCTGGCCTTGCAGGCGGGCATGAGCGAACGCAGCTTCGTCCGCCACTATCGCGCCGATACCGGGCAAACCCCGGCGCGAGCGATTGAATTGATTCGGGTCGAAACGGCGCGACGGTTACTCATCGATACCGGCGTGCCGATTAAAAGGGTGGCGGTGCAATGCGGGTTTGGCAGTGAAGAGACGCTGCGGCGCAGTTTTTTGCGGGCAATGGGGGTGACACCGCAGGCTTATCGCGAACGGTTTTCTGTCCGTGGTGCAGTAGATCCAGTAACGTTTTGAGCAGCATCTCGGGGGATTTCTCGGGATTGTTATGACCGATGCCTGCCGGCACGCGCCGCTCGTAAGGGCCAATGAAATGCGCGATGTCATTATCAAGACGTATTGCACTACACCTGGGGTGTTTTTAGAAAGCTACGGTCTTTCAGCGTGTGTAAATATATGTTTGTGAAAAAACTATTTACAACATAAATGAATGTTGTTTTCGCAAGTTGATCGTCCGTCGAAACATCCGTACACCTATTCAGCTTGCCTGCTCCCGTTTGTCCAATAAGATTGTCAGGCATTGAAAGAGGAAGGCAGAGATTGGCTCACTACTGGTGTGAGATGGAAAACCGTGAAGCTTAATCGTATGACTTGTCAAAAAAGTTACTGATATTGCTCACCACTAAACTGCCCCGCAGCTGCTTTATTGTCCAACTAAGGAAACATTTTATGTCCAGCCATCCGCCTGTAAAAACAGTCTTTACAACTGTTTTCATGGCTACGTTATCCTTGCTTGCTGGCGCCTTGCATGCCTCGACGGCTGTGGCGGCCGAGCCTCAAGTCGAGGTAATGCAGCTACTGAAAACAACGCAGTCGTGGGACGGCGTTCAATATCGCAAGTATCCAGAAGGCCAGCCGGAAGTATCGGTCCTGCGCTATAAAATCCCGGCACATAGCTCGCTACCGTGGCACACCCATCCGGTAGTCAATGTCGCCTATGTTCTCTCCGGTCACCTGACGGTCATCCGCAAGGACAACGGAAAGACATTGGTCATCGGTCCTGGAGACGTATTGCCTGAGTTAGTCGGCGCCTTTCATCGCGGAGAGAGTGGGGATGAACCGGTTGAGCTGATTGTGTTCTATGCGGGAACCCCGACCGTTCCACTAACGGTGAAGTCCGAGCCTGACTAATCGAAATTTGTACAGGCTGTAACATAACGTCTTTTTTTATGCATTAGAAGAACTGGATTCAGCTCCATCGGTTTAACGGTAGTCTGGCGCTAACTCAGGCCGAGAAAAAACTAACGTCGGGTCCGGAATTAGTTGACCACTGCATTCAGACCCGATTGCCCTCACTCATGCGGAATACCTTTCGATACATCGAAGGAGTGGTATGCAGTTTTGCAGCAAATTGTTGACGCATTGAAAGGCTATCGGTAAAGCCCACGGTGTGCGCGATATCGTTGATAGGTTTGTTACTGGACTCGAGCAGGCATTGCGCGAGCAACAACCGTTCTTCCGTCAGCCATCGTTTTACCGACGTCCCGGTAAGTTGTTGGAAACGACGCGAAAACGTTCGTTCGCCAAGTCGAGCATGGTCAGCGAGCGAGCGAATGGTGTGCGGTGTATTGAGATTGGCGCGCACCCAAGCCAGGGTGATGGATATGCGATCACCTGCTCCATCGTGTTGCAACGGACGCTCGATAAATTGCGCTTGCCCGCCCGGGCGATGCGGTTGTACGACCAGGCGCCGGGCAAGACGGTTGGCAACATCTGCTCCATGATGCTTGCGGAACAGGTGCAAGCAACAATCCATTCCGGCGGCATTACCTGCCGACGTCAAAACATCGCCTTCGTCTATATATAACTTATCAACTTCAAGCCGCACGTTGGAGAACCGCTCCGTGAACAGCCTTGTCCACAACCAATGAGTTGTCGCTCGACGACCATCCAGCAAACCTGTCTCAGCAACCACGAAAACACCGAGGCACAGGCCGACCACCTGTGCGCCGCGCGCGTGTGCGGCTCGCAGCGCTTCTATCAAAGATATTGGCGCGGGCTCGTGCGGGTTGCGCCACGACGGTACGATCACGATGTCCGCCGATGACAGCACGCCAAGGTCGTGCACCGTTTCAATGGTAAAGCCGCCACTGGTGCGTAGTTTGCCGCCCTCGGCTGAACAGACCATGAACTCGTAGGGTGGCACACCCAGGTCCGCGCGATGATTGCCGAACACCAGACAAGGTAAGGACAGGTGATACGGACTGATTCCATCGAAAGCGACAACGGCGATTTTCTGTGCGTGCATGTCAACCTCTAAGCGTTTGGCAAGAACCTATCCAAACTTGGCAAGTTTGTGGCTCTTTCGAGCTGCTTCAGAAGCAGACAATGGAAGCGTTCCCTCAATAAGAGCGTTTTCATGAGCAGAAATTACAGCCTGGGTAGACGCAGCGTGTTGTCTGGATTGGCCATGGCAGGCGTGGTCGCCGCGTCGGCTCCAGCCATTGCACTGGCAATCAATCGGTCAACCGGCGTCAATGGAGAGGGACAACTCCCGCCTGAGGACCTGTTCGGCGAGAGCGATCAGAGTGTTCGCTATCGAACAGTCCAGGTGGATGGTGTGGAAATTTTCTATCGTGAAGCAGGCCCCAAGGATGCACCGATCCTGCTCTTGCTGCATGGCTACCCATCATCTTCACGCATGTTCGATCCGTTGCTGCCACTGTTGGCCAAGTCTTACAGATGTATCGCGCCGGACTATCCAGGGTTCGGTCATTCGCAGATGCCTGATCGCCACCTTTACCAGTACACGTTTGAGCATCTGGCCAAGACCATAGCCGCATTTACCGAGGCGTTGGCGCTCAATCGGTATAGCCTTTACATGCAAGACTATGGTGGTCCGATTGGATTCCACCTTGCGCTTGCTCACCCCCAACGAGTTCAGGCACTGATCGTACAGAACGCAGTGATCCATGAGGCGGGGCTGAGTGATTTATGGAAGCTGCGGCGTGCGTTCTGGCAGGACCGCGCTGCTTATGAGCAGAAGATCCTCGATGGTATGCCGGCGCCTTCATCCGGTGTGGCGCGGTATGTGGGGGCACGCAAAAACCGGGAGTCTTTCAATCCTGACCTGTGGTCCGACGAGATCGCTTTTCTGCAAAAGCCGGGGGTTGCGTCGGTACAGCTGGAGCTCGCGTATGACTACCAGAACAACGTCCGCGAGTACCCGCGATGGCAAGCGTATTTGAAGGATTCCAAGTTGCCTTTACTGGTGCTTTGGGGCGTCCACGATCTTATATTCTCAGAGGATGGCGCCAAATCCATAAAGAACGACCGTCCCGATGCCGAGTTGCACATGCTCGATGCCGGGCACTTCGCGCTCAATGAACAGCCGATCAAAATGAGTGGCCTGATCAAAAGGTTTCTTGATCAGGCCCTTGCCGGAGTAAATCGACCATGAGTGGTTCCCCCTACACTTCCACTTCCGCCACCTGATTAAAGTACTTGCACCGATCCGGCGTAAAAGTCACCACCATGCCGGTTCGGGAACAGGCCAACGCCCGCTCTGCACCCAAATCAATATCCAGATCCTCCCCGCGCAAACCTTGCCACTGCGCCAGGTATTTGAGCGAACCGTATTTTTCGAGTTTTTTCAGGCTGCGACTGACACCCCCTTTCCAACCGAGCACCGGCAGTTCCCCGGCAAGGCTTCGTTTGGCGAGTTCGGGAAAGCGGGTGGCGCGTTGGCGGCCGATTTCCCAGCATTTGATCAATCCTTTGTCCGGGCCTTCCCATAATTCCTCGCGGTTCAGGCCTGACCGGAAGGGGGAGTCGATGCTGCGGTGGATGTGCTGGTTCATTCTGGTTCCTTGAATTCGGGTTTTATTGGACAGCTCCGCTGTACCCGTTGACGTTGGATGTTAGGGGGGGATGTAACGACTGGCAACAAGGTATTTCAGGGCGTAGGAATGTGCCGTGGTGGGGTGAAGGGGGAATGGTTGTTTGGCTTTTGTAGGTTTTAGGGCGGTAGCGCCCGCCAAGTCTCGCCAGAGCGGGGCTGTTATGTCTCGGTGGGTGTGTTTAAGTGCTTTGAGGGCAAGCCTCGGTCCTACAAGCGGCAGTGCAAAACGGGAAATTTCCGACAGGCTCTGTCGGCACATGGTGTTGTGGCTGATGGCTTCTTCGCGAGCAGGCTCGCTCCGACAATGGACCACCGTTTGCCGAGATATCGCAGACTCCTGTGGGAGCGGGCTTGCTCCGGGCGGCGTTCCGACGAAGGGGCACCACGGTCTCACGGCTGCCAGAAGCTCTTCTCCCCACTCAATTTGCGATCCAGAAAACACGCCGCGCTGATCAGCGCCAGATGCGTCAGCGCTTGCGGCGTATTGCCCAGATGCCGCGCATGACTGTCCAGTTCTTCGGCATACAGGCCCAGCGGGTTGGCATACCTCAGCAACTGTTCAAACTCCAGATGAGCCTTTTCCACCTGACCGGCCCGGGCCAGGCATTCGATGTACCAGAACGAGCACGCGGCGAAGGCGCCTTCGGTGCCGTCGAGGCCATCAATCCGGGTGTCGTCGTTGCGATAGCGGTAGACCATGCCGTCGCGCACCAGGGCTTTCTCGATGGCCTGGAGGGTGGCGAGCCAGCGCGGGTCTTTGGCGCTGACGAAGCGCACCAGCGGCATCAACAGCATCGAGCCGTCGAGGGCGGTGCCACCGATGTGCTGGACGAAATGGCCGCGTTCTTCGTTCCAGAAGTTGTCCCAGATGTCGGCGTAGATGGCCTGGCGCATCTGGTCCCAACGGGCGAACGGGGCGGGGAGTGAACGTTTGGACGCGAGACGAATGGCGCGGTCCAGGGCGACCCAGCACATCAGCCGTGAATGCAGGAAGTGGTGCTGCTCGCCGCGCATTTCCCAGATGCCCACGTCTTTCTGCTGCCAGGTTTCGCACACTTGATCGACCACTTCCACGGTGTGTTTCCAGCCTTCATGGGAGATGGCGTCACCATATTTGTTGACCAGGTAGATCGCGTCCATCAGCTCGCCGAAGATGTCGAGCTGGACCTGATCGTAGGCGCCGTTGCCGATGCGCACCGGTGTGGCGCCGCCATGGCCGGACAGATGCGGCAGTTCGGTTTCCGGCAATTCCTGGCGACCGTCAATGGCGTAGAGGATGTTGAGTTTCATCGATTTGCCATGGCAGTCACTGACTCGCCCACGCAGCCAGCGCATGTAATCGTTGGCTTCCTGCACGAATCCCAGGCGCATGAACGCGTAGACGGTGAACGAGGCATCGCGGATCCACGTGTAGCGGTAATCCCAATTGCGTTCGCCGCCCGGTGTTTCCGGGAGACCGAACGTGGCGGCCGCGAGAATCGCGCCGTGTTTGCGTGAGGTCAGCAGCTTCAGGGCGAGGGCCGAGCGGTTGACCATTTCCCGCCAGCGACCGCGATAGTTGGACTGCCCGATCCAGTCGCGCCAGAACTTCAAGGTTCGCTGCAGGCAAATGGCAGCGGCACCCTCCTTGAAGCGCGGGTCGTCGAGACCACCGAGCAGGAATTGTGCGCTCTGATCCTGTTTGAGGGTGAATTCGGCGATTGCAGCGTTGCCATCAACCCGCAAAACCTGATCCGACGACAGGCGCATCGGCAACTGATCGGCGGCCACGAACGTCACGTCTTCTTTATCCATCTGCGCGCGAGTCTTTGCGCGAGCGTAGTCATGACGCACGGCGCAACGCATATGAAACGTCGCTTCACCACTGACCACGCGAACCCTTCGCATCAATAGCGGCAAACAGTCCTCGCTGTCGCCGGTGGGCAGCAGGTCAGTCACCTCGACCACCGCGCGTTCACTCAGCCAGCGGGTTTGCAGCACGTTGGTGTCCGGCAGGTAAATCTGCTCACGGCGGGCGTCGGGCAGGTCCGGGGAAAGTTGGAAGATGCCTGCCTCGGGCGTATCCAGCAGCGAGCAGAAAATCGACGGGCTGTCGAATTCCGGCCAGCAGAAAAAATCCACGCTGCCCTTGTCGTTGACCAGTGCCGCGCTGCGCATGTCGCCGATGATGCCGTGGGCGTCGATGTCGCTTTGTCGTTCGGCAAGAAGCGGGTCGAGGGAGATCGGCATGAAGATTAGCGCCTTTTGTTGAGGGCCTAACTAGCTGACTGGTTTGAGTGGCCTGGAGTTCATTGGGTGACTGTTCTCGCTCCATCGCCAGCAGGCTCGCTCGCACAAGGGATCCAGGGTAAGACATAGATCCAATGTGGGAGCGAACCTGCTCGCGGTGGGGCCTTCACATTCAACCAACAATTGGCGGCTTTCCCCTTGTCCAGCGTTTATGGCAACTTGCACACCCTTGTCGAGACCTCGAACCATGGCCAATCCTTACCGCGACCTGTTCAAAGCCCCCGGCAGCAGCGCCTTCGTGCTGGCCGGGATGATCGCGCGCATGCCGATTTCCATGACCGGCATCGGCCTGATCACCATGCTCTCGCAACTGCAAGGTGGCTACGGACTGGCCGGTGCGGTGGCCGCGACGTTTGCCCTGTCCACGGCGTTTTGTGCGCCGCAGGTCTCGCGGCTGGTGGACCGTTTTGGGCAGCGTCGGATCTTGCCTGTGTCAGCATTGATCGGTGGCGGGGCGTTGTTGATGGTGTTGCTCTGCACCCGTTTGCAGGCGCCGCAGTGGACGTTGTTTGTGTTCGCAGCGCTCGCCGGTTGCATGCCGAGCATGTCGGCGATGGTGCGGGCGCGCTGGACCGAGGTCTATCGCGGTGAGCCTGAATTGCAAACCGCGTATGCGCTGGAGTCCGTGCTGGACGAGGTCTGCTTTATTGTCGGGCCGCCATTGTCGGTGGGCTTGTGCGTGGTGGCGTTCCCCGAGGCCGGGCCGCTGGCGGCCTTGTTGATGCTGGCAATCGGCGTCACAGCGTTCGTCCTGCAACGCGACACCGAGCCAGCGATTCATCCGCATGAAGAACACCATCAAGGCTCGATTATTCGTTCGGGCGAGATTCAGTTGCTCATGGTGTTGATGGTCGCCATGGGCATCATCGTTGGCGTAGTCGATGTGGTCAGCGTGGCGTTCGCCCAGCAGCAGGGCCAACCGGCGGCGGCGAGTATTGTGTTGTCGGTGTACGCGATGGGTTCATGCATGGCCGGGCTGGCGTTTGGGGCGTTGCGCTCTAAAGTGCCGTTGCCGCGCTTGTTCTTGTACGGCGGAGTGGCGACGGCGGTGACGACGCTGCCATTGCTGCTGGCGAGCAATATTCCTGGATTATCGTTGGCGGTGTTCGTTGCCGGGCTGTTTTTTGCGCCGACCTTGATCGTCGCCATGGCCCTGGTGGAGCGCATCGTGCCACCGGCCAGGTTGACTGAAGGCCTGACCTGGCTGGTCACCGGATTGAGCATCGGGGTGGCGATTGGCGCGGCCGGTTCGGGGTGGCTGATCGATGCATTTGGAGCGCGCAGCGGGTTTTGGCTGGCAATAGCCGCAGGGGCCGTAGTGCTTGTTTCCGCGATTCAAAGCTTCCGCCACTTGAAATAAAGAACCCTACAGGGGGGATGTGTACGACTAATTCCTCGCGGCGCTCATCCGTTCTCTTATACAGACGACTTTTCGAGGTAAGCCCGGTGACCCAGCTGACATTGCTGTGCCTGCCCTATTCAGGCGCGAGCGCCATGGTTTACAGCCGCTGGCGGCGCAAGTTGCCGGAGTGGCTCACGCTGAAACCGGTCGAGTTGCCCGGCCGTGGCGCGCGGTTTGGCGAGCCGTTGCACACCGACATGCGGCGCCTGGCGCTGCAACTCGCGCAGGAACACATCGTCACGCTCAAGACGCCGTACGCGATATTCGGCCATAGCCTGGGCGCATTGCTTGCCTGTGAAATGGCCCATGCGTTGCGTTCGCTGGGCAGCCCGGAGCCGGTGGCGCTGTTCGCTTCTGGCACTGCCGCGCCGACGATGCGCGCAGATTATGATCGCGGTTTCGCCGAGCCGAAAACCGATGCCGAATTGATCGAGCAACTGCGCACCCTCAACGGCACCAGCGAAGAAGTGCTGGCCAACGCAGAGCTGATGAGCTTGACGCTGCCAGTCCTGCGTGCGGACTTTCTGTTGTGTGGGCGTTTCGAACCGCAGCAACGCCCCTTGCTCCAATGCCCGGTGCACGTGCTCGGTGGCAAGGCTGATCGCGCCACCCCTGAACAATTGATCGGCTGGAGCAAGGAAACCCACGGCAGTTTTTCCGTGGACATGCTCAGCGGTGGTCACTTCTTTATCCATGAGCACGAGGCCAAGGTGTTGCGGGTGATCAAGGATCAGCTCGACGTTCACCATCGCCGACATGCCATGGCCGCCAGCGCCTGACACATTCTCATATCCCCGCGAACCCCTGTGGGAGTGAGCCTGCTCGCGATAGAGGTAGATCAGTCACATCGATGTTGAATGTGCCGCCGCCATCGCGAGCAGGCTCGCTCCCACAATGACACTCCGCGTTCTACCTCCTTCCTGATACTTATTCTCATTCGTTAATTTTTCCGGTGTGCATTCGTTTTATAGGGACGACGTGCCTTTGTGCTTCCCGCCACTGATCCGGATGCTTAGAAATGAATGCTGAAGACTCCTTGAAACTTGCTCGCCGGTTTATCGGGTTGCCCCTGGAAAAGCGCCAGATGTTCCTTGCGGCCTTGCAAAAGGAAGGCGTTGATTTCGCCCGTTTCCCCATTCCTGCCGGCGTCGAAGCCGAGGATCGCCAGGCGTTGTCGTACGCCCAGCAACGCATGTGGTTTCTTTGGCAACTGGATCCGCACAGCGGCGCCTACAACCTGCCGGGGGCGGTGCGCCTGAGCGGGCGGCTGAATCTGCGCGCCCTGGAGCAGGCGTTCGCCAGCCTCGTCGAGCGTCACGAAACCCTGCGCACGGTGTTCCAGCGCCAAGCTGACGACACGTTGCTGCAAGTACCAGCCGGCGCGCCGCTGGTGATCGATCATGTGGATTTCAGCGCGTTACCGGCACCAGAGCGCGAACTCGCGGTCGCACAAGCAGCCGGGCAGCAGTCGGTGCTGCCATTCGATCTTTCAGTCGGCCCTTTGCTACGCGTTACCTTGCTCAAACTCGCCGATCAGGAACACGTGTTGCTGCTGACCCTGCACCACATCGTGTCCGATGGCTGGTCGATGAACGTGCTGATCGACGAATTCATCCGTTGCTACGACGCGTTCGACGCGGGCGCCCAACCGCTACTCGCGCCATTGCCGATCCAATACAGCGACTATGCACTGTGGCAGCGACGATGGCTGGAAGCGGGGGAGCAGGCACGCCAACTCGATTACTGGAAAGCGCAATTGGGCGACGAACACCCGGTGCTGGAGCTGCCCACTGACCACCCGCGCCCGGCAATTCCGAGCTATCGCGGCACGCGTTACGAATTTGCCGTCGATGCGCAACTGGCCGAACAACTGCGCGCCACCGCGCAGAAACACAACATCACCTTGTTCATGCTGTTGCTCGGCGCCTTCAACGCGCTGCTGCATCGTTACACAGGGCAGACTGACATCCGCGTCGGCGTGCCCATCGCTAACCGTAACCGCGCCGAAATCGAAGGCCTGATCGGCTTCTTCGTCAACACCCAGGTGCTGCGCACGCAACTCGACGGCCAGACCCGCGTCGACGACTTGCTGCGCGCCATCAAGGAAACCGCCCTTGGTGCCCAGGCCCATCAGGACTTGCCGTTCGAGCGCTTGGTCGAGGCGCTGAAACTGGAACGCAGCCTCAGCCACACGCCGCTGTTCCAGGTGATGTACAACCACCAGCCGCAGGTTGCGGACATTGCCACCGTCAGCACCGCCTCTGGCCTGACACTCGGAGCAATTGAGTGGGAAGGGCGCACCACGCAGTTCGACCTTACCCTCGACACCTACGAAAAGGGCGGCAAGCTGCACACCGCGCTGACCTACGCCAACGACCTGTTCGACGCCGACACCATCACGCGCATGGCGCAGCACTGGACCCGCCTGCTGCAAGGCATGGTCAGCGATCCGACGCAGCGCATCAGCGATTTGCCGCTGCTGGAAAGCGCGGAATACCAGCGCATCGTGCATGACTGGAACCGAGCTGACGAAAACTACCCGCAAGACCTGTGCATTCATGAACTGATCAGCCAACAAGCCGCGGACAGTCCGAATACATGGGCGGTGACCTTCGGCACCCAGCGGCTGACTTACGCTGAACTCGACATCCAGGCCAATCGCCTGGCGCACAAACTGATCGAAATGGGCGTCGGCCCGGAAGTCCGCGTCGGCGTAGCGATGCAGCGTTCGCAAAACCTGCTGGTGGCGTTGCTCGCGGTACTCAAGGCCGGTGGCGCCTACGTGCCGCTGGATCCGGATTACCCGGTCGAGCGCGTCGCCTACATGCTCGAAGACAGTCGCGCCTTGGTATTGCTGACTGAACAATCCATCGCCGCGACACTGATAGTGACCGCCGATACCCAAGTGTTGTTGCTGGACGACAAGGTATGGGCCGAATACCCGGCAAATGCCCCGCAAACCCGCGTCACGCCAGACAACCTCGCCTACGTCATCTACACCTCCGGCTCCACCGGCAAACCCAAAGGCGTGGCCATCGCCCATCGCAATGTGCTGGCGCTGATCGACTGGTCGGCATCGGTCTACAACCGCGAAGACATTCAAGGCGTGCTGGCCTCGACCTCGGTGTGCTTTGACCTGTCGGTGTGGGAACTCTTCGTCACGTTGGCCAACGGTGGCTCGGTGATCATCGCCCGCAACGCCCTGGAATTGCCGCAACTGCCGGCGCGGGATCAGGTGCGCCTGATCAACACAGTGCCGTCGGCGATCAATGCGTTGCAACGCGACGGGCAGATTCCGCCAAGCGTGCGCATCATCAACCTGGCCGGCGAGCCGCTGAAGCAGAGTCTGGTGGAGGCGCTGTATCAGCAGCCGACCGTCGAACATGTCTACGACCTGTATGGCCCGTCGGAAGACACCACGTATTCGACCTGGACCCGTCGCGAGGCCGGCGGATGCGCGAACATCGGTCGACCGCTCAAACACACTGCCAGTTATTTGCTGGATGCCGAGCTGCAACCGGTCCCGCAAGGCGTTTGCGCCGAGCTTTACCTGAGCGGCGCGGGCATCACCCGTGGTTACCTGGCACGCCCAGGCATGACTGCTGAAAAGTATGTGCCGAACCCTTTCGCCGATAATGGCGAACGTCTGTACCGCACCGGCGACCTGACTCGCTATCAGGCCGACGGCGCACTGCAATACGTCGGGCGCATCGACCATCAGGTCAAGGTCCGTGGCTTTCGTATCGAACTGGGTGAAATCGAAGCGCGGCTGTTGCAGCAGGACGCCGTTCGCGAACTGGCGGTGCTGGCGCAGGATGGCGTCAACGGCCAGCAATTGGTCGCCTACATTGTGCCTAGCGATCCAGCGTTACTGGACGATGTCGACGCTCAAACGACTCAGCGTGAAACCTTCAGAGCCGCGCTGCGCCAGCATCTGCCGGACTACATGGTCCCCGCGTTTCTGTTGTTCCTCGATCATCTGCCGCTGACCCCCAACGGCAAACTCGACCGCAAAGCCTTGCCTACAGTCGATGGTTCGCAGCAACAACGCGAACACGTCGCGCCGCGCAGCGTTCTGGAAAAATCCCTCGCCGCGATCTGGCAAGACGTACTGGCCATCGACAACGTCGGTCTGGAGGACAACTTCTTCGAACTGGGCGGCGATTCCATCGTGTCCATGCAAGTGGTCAGCCGCGCGCGTCAGGCCGGGATCGTGTTGAGCCCCAAAGACCTGTTCCAGCACCAGACCATCCGCAGCCTCGCTCAAGCGGCCCGCAGCGGCGAGCAGCCGTTGATCGACCAGGGCCCGGCAATGGGCGCGGTGGCGTTGGCGCCGGTGCAGCAGTGGTTTTTCGAGCAAGCGATCCCTGAGCGTCAACACTGGAACCAGTCGTTGCTGCTGGTGCCGCGTGAGGTGTTGAACGCCGAGACGCTGGACCGCGCCATCGAGCATTTGCTGACCCATCACGACAGTTTGCGCTTGCGCTATGAGCAGACCGTCGAAGGCTGGCAGCAGATCTACGACGCGCCGACCACGGAGTCGGTGTTGTGGCAGCGTCAGGCCCGGTCGCTCGAAGAACTCAATGCCCTGTGCGACGAAGCCCAACGCAGTCTTGATCTGCACAATGGGCCGCTAATGCGTGCGCTGCTGGTGGCCATGGCCGACGGTACACAACGCCTGCTGCTGGTGATTCATCACCTGGCGGTGGACGGCGTTTCCTGGCGGGTGCTGCTGGAAGATCTTCAGCAGTTCTACAGCGACGGCAGCATGTCGTTGGCGAAAACCAGCACGTATCAGCGTTGGGTAGAACGCCTGCAAGCGCACGTTCCAGCCATTGAGAAAAGCCTCGGTTATTGGCTGACCCAACTGAACAACGCACCGAATGCGCTGCCGTGCGAGCGCCCCAGTGGCGCGCTGGAAAACCGCTTCGAACACAAAATCGAGCTCAAGCTCGACGCCGAACACACCCGTAAATTGCTGCAACACGCCCCGGCGGCCTATCGCACCCAAGTCAACGACTTGCTGCTGACCGCACTGACACGCGTAGTGTGCCGCTGGAGCGGGCAGGGCAGCGCGCTGATTCAGCTTGAAGGCCATGGCCGCGAAGACCTGTTCGACGACATCGATCTGACCCGCACCGTGGGATGGTTCACCAGCCTGTTCCCGGTCAATCTGGTGCCGTCGAGCGATCTCGGTACATCGATCAAAACCATCAAGGAACAACTGCGTGGCGTGCCGGACAAGGGCCTCGGCTATGGCGCGCTGCGTTACCTGGGCAGCCCGGCGATTCGTGACGAACTGGCCGCGTTGCCGCAACCGCGCATCACCTTCAACTATCTGGGGCAGTTTGATCGTCAGTTCGACGATGGCGCGATGTTCGTGCCGTCCACCGAAGGCAACGGCGTGGCGCAGGATCCTTCGGCGCCGTTGGGCAACTGGCTGATGGTCGAAGGCCAGGTCTACGGTGGTGAGTTGTCGCTGAGCTGGGGTTTCAGCCGCGAGATGTTCGACACCGTGACTATCCAGCGCCTGGCAGACGATTACGCCCAGGAGCTCAAGGCGCTGATCGATCATGGCTGTGCCGTTGAAATGCCCCACGCTACGCCGTCGGACTTCCCGTTGGCGCGCATCAGTCAGGCGCAACTCGACGCATTGCCGGTCGCGACGCTTGAAGATGTGTATCCACTGTCGCCAATGCAGCAGGGCATGCTGTTCCACACGCTCTACGAACCGGAAGTCGGTGCCTACATCAGCCAGTTATGCCTGGACATTCACGGCCTCGATCCGCAGCGCTTTGCCCACGCCTGGCAGATCGCGCTGGAACGCCACGACATCCTGCGCAGCAGCTTCCACTGGCAAGGCCTCGACACCGCGCATCAGGCGATTGTCCGCGAAGTCCCGTTGCCACTTGAAGTGCTGGAAGCGAGCGACCCTGACGCACTGGCCGATGCCGAGCGCGCCCAAGGCTTCGAATTGGGCAGCGCGCCGCTGTTCCGCTTGAAACTCGTCCGCACCGGTTCCCACGATTGGCACCTGATCTACACCAGCCACCACATTTTGATGGACGGCTGGAGCAACGCGCAGTTGCTGGCCGAAGTCATTCAGCATTACGCCACCGGGCAATCCCTGCCCGCGCCGACCGGGCAATACCGTGATTACCTGGGCTGGTTGCAGCAGCAGTCGGCTGTTGCGGGCGAGCAGTTCTGGAAAGCTGCGCTGGCACCACTGGAGGCACCGACGTTGCTCGCCGAAGCCTTGCGCCCGCCGGTGGGTGTCGAGGGCTGCGGGGAATACCGCATTGCCCTGGACTGCCGCGCAACCCAGCGTCTGGCCGATTTCGCTCGCCAAGAGAAAGTCACCCTCAACACCGTCCTGCAAGCAGCGTGGAGCGTGTTGTTGCATCGCTACACCGGTCAGGATTGCGTGGTGTTCGGTGCCACCGTCGCCGGTCGTTCGGCGCCGCTGCCGGGAATTGAAGAACAACTTGGATTGTTCATCAACACGCTGCCACTGGTGTGCGTGATGAGGCCGGATTGCACCATCAGCCAATGGCTGAGCGAACTGCAAGGGCTGAATCTGGCCATGCGCGAGTTCGAGCATGTGCCGCTTTATGACATTCAGGGGTGGGCGGGACAGCAGGGTTCGGCGCTGTTCGACAGCCTGTTGGTGTTCGAAAACTTCCCGGTGGCCGAGGCGCTGAAACAGGGCGCACCGGCCGGGCTGTCGTTCGGCAACCTGCACAACCACGAACGCACGCATTATCCGCTGACGTTGGGCATCGAACTGGGCGAAAGCTTGAGCCTGGAATTCAGCTACGACACGGCGCGGTTCAGTGCAGCGCAGGTCGCTGAGTTGTCAGCCAACCTGCAGCATTTGTTGATGCGTTTGGTAGCACAGCCGGAGGCAGCATTGGGCGCGTTGGAACTGCTCGATGTCGATGGAAAACAGGCGCTGCTTGCGATCTGCCAAACGGCGCCGGTTCAGTTGTCCACAGCCTTATTGGTCCACGAGCAAATCGCCGCTCAGGCCGTCGCCACCCCTGACGCGCTGGCGTTGCAGGTCGACGGTCAGTCCCTCAGCTACGTGCAGTTGAATACACAGGCTAACCGTCTGGCCCATCGCCTGATTGAAAACGGCGCCGGCCCCGGCCAACGCGTCGGGCTGGCGCTGCACCGTGGCCCGCAACTGATCGTCAGCTTGCTGGCGGTGCTGAAAAGTGGCGCTGCGTATGTGCCGCTGGACCCGAGCTACCCAGCGGAACGGTTGGCCTACATGATCGATGACAGCCGGCTCGACGTGCTGCTGTGCGAATCCGGTCTGCTGGAAGATGTGCCCGGCGTGCGTCGTCTCAACCTCGACGACAACGCCGGTTACTCCGACAGCAATCCGGCCAATAACGCGGTCGGCGAAGACCTGGCCTACGTCATCTACACCTCCGGCTCCACCGGCCAACCCAAAGGCGTGGCCATCGCCCATGCTGCGTTGCGCGAGTTCTGCCAGAGCGCCGCCGACTATTCGATGCTGTCGGTGGCCGACCGTGTGTTGCAGTTCGCAACCTTCAGTTTCGACGGATTCGTCGAACAGTGCTTCCCGGCGCTGTGCGTCGGCGCTGCGTTGATCATGCGCGGTGATGAGTTGTGGGATGCCGGGCGACTGGCTTCTGAAATCGTCGAGCAGGGCGTGACCGTAGCGGACTTGCCCGCCGCTTACTGGTACCTGCTGGCCCGCGAGTGCGCGAGCGGTGTGGTGCGCAATCTCGGTAATTTGCGTCAGGTGCATGTCGGCGGCGAAGCGATGTCGGTCGAAGGTTTGCGCTTGTGGCATCAGGCCGGATTGAGCCACGTGCGACTGCTTAACACTTACGGTCCGACCGAAGCGACCGTGGTGTCCAGCGTGCATGAATGCCGACTCGACGATGCCAGTGACGCATTTGGCATCCCGATTGGTCGTGCCATTGCCGGTCGTGCGTTGTATGTGCTGGACGCGTCCGGCCAATTGCTGCCCAACGGTGGCGTTGGCGAGCTGTGCATCGGTGCACCGGCCTGCCTCGCGCAAAGCTACTTCGATCGTCCGGCGCTGACCGCCGAACGCTTCCTGCCGGACCCGTTCGCCCGTGAGCCGGGTGCGCGGCTGTACCGCAGTGGCGATCTGGCGCGCTACAACGCTGCCGGACATCTGGAATACGTCGGCCGTATCGATCAACAAGTGAAGATTCGCGGTTTGCGCATTGAAATGGGCGAGATCGAAGCGTGTCTGCAAGCCTGCGAGGACGTGCGCGAAGCGGCGGTCATCGCTCAGGACGGCACGCGGCTGGTGGCGTACATCGTAGTCAGCGATGCGGTGGTTTCTGAAGCTGACTATCTGGAAGGCCTCAAGGCTGTTCTGCGTCAGTCATTGCCGGAATACATGGTGCCAAGCCACCTGATCCTGCTGGCCAGACTGCCGCTCAACAATAATGGCAAACTGGATCGCAGGGCCTTGCCCCGCGTTGAAACCAGCGACGCACAACGTGATTTTGTAGCCCCGGTCCAAGGGCTGGAAACGCAACTGGCGCTGATTTGGCAGGACGTGTTGCAGGTCGAGCGAGTAGGGCGCAACGACAACTTCTTCGAACTGGGCGGTCACTCGTTGCTGGTGCTTCAGGTGATCTCGCGGGTGCGTCAGCACTTGCACCTCGAACTGTCGGTGAACAGCCTGTTCTCGGCGGCGACTCTGGCGGAATTTGCCGAGCGTGCGGCGCTGGCTAGCGTCAGCGGCCAACCGATCCTGCAACCTGCGCCTGTCGATCAACCGCCGATGCTGTCGTACGCCCAGCAGCGCCAATGGATTCTCTGGCAGCTGGACCCGCAAAGCCCGGCCTACAACATTCCCGCCGCGCTGCGCCTCAAGGGCTCGCTCAACCTCGGTGCCTTGCGCGAAGCCTTCGCTCAATTGCAGGCCCGTCACCAAACACTGCGCACGACATTCGAACAGGATGGTCAGCAGGCCCGTCCGGCGCTGCATGACACGCTGGCGCTGCAACTGGAACAGCGCACGCTCGATCAATTGTCGGTCGACAGCGCGGTGGCGGAAGAAATCGCCCGGCCATTCGACTTGCGTAACGGTCCGCTGTGGCGCGTGTTGCTGCTGCAAGTGAACACCGACGAACACGTGCTGGTGCTGACCGTGCACCACATCGCCGCCGATGGCTGGTCGATGCAGGTCATGGTTGATGAGTTCAGTGCGTTGTATCAGGCCGCCGTCGACGGCAACGCTGCCAACCTGAACAGCCTGCCGGTGAACTACAGCGACTACGCCCGCTGGCAGCGCGACTGGCTGGAGGCCGGCGAGGGCGCGCGGCAACTGGGGTGGTGGAGCGAGCAACTGGCCGGCAGCCAGACACCGCTGCAATTGCCCAGTGAACTGACCCGCCCCGCCCGACGCAGCGAGCGCGGAGCCAGCCTGATGCTCAATGTTGATCGCGAGTTGCTCGCCGGTTTGCGTCACCGTGCCCAGGAGCAGCAAGTCACGCTGTTCATGCTGCTGCTGGCGAGTTTCCAGACCTTGCTGCATCGCCAGAGCGGGCAGTCGAGCATCAGCGTTGGTGTACCGAGCGCGGGACGTTCGCGCCTCGAAACCGAAGGCCTGATCGGCTTCTTCATCAACACCCAGGTGCTGCGTGCCGAGATCGACGGGCAGCAGCCATTCAGTGCGTTGCTGCAACAGGTCAAACAGGTTGCATTGGGCGCGCAGGCCAACCAGGACGTGCCGTTCGAGCAATTGGTCGACGCCTTGCAACCGGACCGCAGCCTCAATCACAGCCCGTTGTTCCAAGTGCTCTACAACCATCAGCAGCAAATGGGGTCGCGCGTCGAACGTAAGGTGGCCGACTTGCAGGTCGAGCGTCTGCACTGGCAGCAACACACGACGCAATTCGATCTGGTACTCGATACTCAGGAGCACGACGAAGCGCTGGATGCCAGCCTGACTTACGCCACGCAGGTGTACGACGAGGCGTCGATGCAGCGTCTCGCCGAGCAGTGGCTCAATCTGCTGCGTGCGGTGGTCAACGACCCACAGCAACGCGTTGCCGAACTGCCGTTGCTGCAAGCTCCGCAATACGAGGCGTTGGTCCAGCACTGGAACCCGGTATTCGAGGCGCAACCATCGTCGCCGACCTTGCACCAATTATTCGAAGCTCAGGCTGCGCAACGACCGAACGCAATAGCACTGGTCTACGAGGGTGAGCAACTGAGCTACGCCGCGCTCAACGCAAAGTCGAACCGACTGGCGCTCAAACTGCGCAAGCAGGGCGTCGGCCCCGAGGTCCGTGTCGGCATCGCCACCGAGCGGGCGATGCCGCTGGTGGTGGGCTTGCTGGCGATTCTCAAGGCAGGCGGGGCTTATGTGCCGCTCGACCCGCAATACCCGGCCGAGCGTCTGAGCTACATGATCGAGGACAGCGGCATCACACTGCTGCTGACTCAACAGCATTTGATTGACGGTTTGTCGGCTCGCGATGGCGTGCAGGTATTGAGCCTCGAATCGTTGGAGCTGGAGGCCTGCAGCGATGAAAACCTGCCTGCGCTTGCGACCCCGGACAACCTGGCCTATGTGATTTACACCTCCGGCTCTACCGGCCGGCCGAAAGGTGCATTGCTCAGCCATGCCAACGTCGGGCGCCTGCTGACAGCCACCGCGGACGAGTTCAACTTCGGCCCTGACGATGTCTGGACGCTGTTCCATTCCTATGCCTTCGACTTCTCGGTGTGGGAGCTGTTTGGTTCGCTGTGCACCGGCGGGCGTCTGGTGATCGTGCCATATGACATCAGCCGCGAGCCGCAAGCGTTTCACCGTTTGCTCTGCGATGAGGGCGTGACGGTGTTGAACCAGACCCCGAGTGCTTTCCGCCAGCTGTTGCCGGTGGCTTGCGCCAGCGAACGAAGCCTGGCGCTGCGTCAGGTGATTTTCGGCGGTGAAGCGCTGGAAGTCGCCAGCCTGCGCCCTTGGTTCGAACGCTTCGGCGATCAGCAGCCAACCCTGGTCAACATGTACGGCATTACCGAAACCACGGTGCACGTGACCTACCGCGCGATTCGTCTGACCGACCTCGACGGCAAGGCCCAGAGCCCGATTGGCCTGCCGATCCGCGACCTGCGCTGGTACTTGCTCGACAGCCAGTTGCAGCCGGTGCCGGTGGGTGTGGCGGGTGAGTTGTACATTGCCGGCGCCGGTCTGGCGCGTGGTTATCACGGGCGTTTCGGCCTGACCGCCGAGCGTTTTGTGCCGAGCCCGTTCGAGGCTTCTCAACGCCTGTATCGCAGCGGCGATCTGGCGCGCCAGCGTGGCGACGGCAGCATCGATTACCTCGGGCGCATCGACCAGCAAGTGAAGATTCGCGGGTTCCGCATCGAACTCGGCGAAATCGAGGCCGCGCTGCTGGCCCAGCCGGGCGTGCGCCAAGCGGTATTAAACGTTCACAACGGCGACGGCGGACCGCAGTTGTGCGCCTACGTCGTGGCCGAGCACACCCCGCATGACCCGATCGCCTGGCGTGATCACCTGCGCACTGCGCTCAAGGTCGATCTGCCGGACTACATGGTGCCGAGCCACTGGCTGCTGCTCGATGCCTTGCCACTGACCGGCAACGGCAAGCTCGACCGCAAGGCCTTGTCAGTGCCAGATGCCGAGGACTGGCAACGTCCGTTCGAAGCCCCCGAAGGCGACCTCGAACCGCAACTGGCGGCGATCTGGGCCGAGGTGCTGGGCGTGGCGCAGATCGGCCGGCGCGATAACTTCTTTGAATTGGGCGGGCACTCGCTGCTCGCCGCCCAGGCCAGTGCCCGTGTGGAACTGGAGCTGGGCATCGAGCTGCCGCTGCGTGCGCTGTTCGAATCCACCGACCTGCAGGCTTATGCCGCCATGGCCGGGCAACACGCTCCGGCTGACCACGATGCACGTCTGGATGCGCTTGAGTCGCTTCTCGACGAGATGGAGATCAACTGATGGAACACACCACTGCCCAGCGCATCGCCAGCCGCTTCGCCGGCCTGCCTGCCGACAAACGCCGTGAGTTTCTGAGCCGTATGCAGGAGCAGGGCGTGAGCTTCGGCCAACTGCCGATTCCGCCGGCCAGAGAACCGCAAAATAGCTTCGAACTGTCGTACGCGCAGCAGCGCCAATGGTTCCTCTGGCAGCTTGATCCGCAGAGTTCGGCGTACAACATTCCGGCGGCGTTGCGCTTGCACGGGCCGTTGAATGTCGCGGCGTTGCAGCAGAGCTTTGACGTGTTGCTGGAGCGGCATCTGAGCCTGCGCAGCCGGTTCGTCGAGGATGACGGTCAGGTGGTGCAGACGCTGGCCGAGTTCACCTCGCTGCCGATTGAGACAATCGACATGCGCGGCGAACCTCAGGAAAATCGCCTGGATTTCGCAATGAAAAGCGTCGAACAGGAGATTGCGCGGCCGTTCGATCTACAACACGGTCCGCTGTTGCGAGTCAGTCTTTTGCAACTGGACGACGAAGATCATGTGCTGTTGTTGACGTTGCATCACATCGTCACCGATGGCTGGTCGATGGGAGTGCTGGTGGAGGAATTCTCCCGGCTCTACGCCGCGCATTGCCAAGGGCAGAATGCGGCACTGGAACCGCTGCCAATCCAGTATTGCGATTACGCCCTGTGGCAACGCCGCTGGATGGAAGCGGGCGAACTGGATCGTCAGCTCAACTGGTGGCGCGAGCGTCTGGGCAGCGAACAACCGCTGCTGGAATTGCCCACCGACCGCCCACGTCCGGCGCAACCGAGCCAGCGCGGTGCGCGCCTGGATCTCGCCCTCGATGCGAACCTGGCCAGCGGGTTGATGAACTTGGCCAAACAACGCGGCGTCACGCCGTTCATGCTGTTGCTGGCAAGCTTCCAGGCGTTGATCTATCGCTACAGTGGTCAGTCCGACGTGCGCGTTGGCGTGCCGATCGCCAACCGCAACCGCACTGAAACCCGGGGCCTGATCGGCTTCTTCGTCAACACCCAGGTCATGCGTGCGGAACTGGATGGACGTCTGCCATTCAGCCAATTACTCGACCAGACCCGTACCGCGTCGCTGGATGCCCAGGATTATCAGGACTTACCGTTCGAGCGGCTGGTGCAGGCGCTGCAAGGTGAACGCAGCCTGAGCCACAGCCCGCTGTTCCAGGTGATGTTCAACCACCAGCAAGCCAAACCGGCGGCGGTCAGCGGCTTGCTCGCCGGCCTGCGCGTAGAAGCGCTGAACGCCACGGCGCACACCACGCAATTCGACCTGCAACTGGATACGCAGGAGGAGGGCGACAAATTGTTCGCCAGCCTGACGTATGCCACCGATTTGTTCGACGCCGAGCGTATCGAGGATTTGGCCCGTCATTGGCGCAACCTGTTGGTCGGCGTGCTGGCGAATCCGCAATGCCCGCTCGCCGAGTTACCGCTACTGGACGCCGACGAGCGCCTGCGCATTCTCGATGACCTCAACGCCACCGCTCAGACCTATCCGGGTGAAGTGTGCGTGCAGCGGCATTTCGAAGAACGCGTAGTCGAAAACGGGGAGGCGACGGCGCTGGTATTTAAGGACCAGGCCATGAGTTACGCCCAATTGAACCGGTGCGCCAACCGTTTGGCCCATCACTTGCGCACTCAGGGCGTCGGCCCGGAAGTGCTGGTGGGGATTGCCTGCGACCGTTCGTTTGAAATGGTCGTCGGCCTGCTGGCGATTCTCAAGGCGGGCGGCGCTTATGTGCCGCTGGACCCGGAATACCCGCTGGATCGGTTGAGTTACATGATCGAAGACAGCGGCATTTCGCTGTTGTTGACCCAGGAACATTTGCTGGCGCAATTGCCGACGCCCGATAACGTGCGGACCTTGTGCCTGCGCGCCGAGGCCGATTGGCTGAGCGAACTGCCGGGCAACGATCTACCGAACCTTGCCGTCGGCGAAAACCTCGCCTACGTGATTTACACCTCCGGTTCCACCGGCAAACCCAAGGGCGCGGGCAACCGCCATGTGGCGCTGCACAATCGTCTGGAATGGATGCAGCAAGCTTACAACTTGCTGCCCTCGGACCGCGTGTTGCAAAAAACCCCGTTCAGTTTCGACGTGTCTGTGTGGGAGTTTTTCTGGCCGCTGATGAAGGGCGCCACGCTGGTGATCGCCTCACCGGGTGAACATCGCGATCCACAACGCCTCGCCGGGTTGATCGTCGAACAGGCAGTCACCACGCTGCACTTCGTGCCGTCGATGCTTTCGGCGTTTATCGCTGCCGACGAGGCGCTGGCCTGCACCTCGCTGCAACGGATCATTTGCAGCGGTGAAGCGCTGTCGATGGAGCTGCAACGCCAAGCCCTGCGCAGTTTGCCGCAAGCCAACCTCTACAACCTCTATGGCCCGACGGAAGCGGCCATCGACGTGACGCACTGGACCTGCGTGGAAGAGGGCCGCGACAGCGTGCCGATTGGCCGTCCGATTGCCAACCTGCGCACCTGCATCCTCGACAGCGAACTGCAACCGTTGCCGCTGGGTGCGGTGGGCGAGTTGTACCTCGGTGGCGTCGGTCTGGCGCGCGGGTATCACCTACGGGGTGCGCTGACCGCCGAGCGTTTCGTGGTCGATCCGTTTGGTAGCGGCGAGCGTTTGTACCGCACCGGTGACTTGGCGCGTTATCGCGCCGACGGTGCAATTGATTACTGCGGGCGTATCGACCACCAGGTGAAGATTCGCGGCTTGCGCATCGAACTGGGGGAAATCGAAGCGCGCCTGCAAGAACATGCCGACGTGCAGGAAGCCGTGGTGCTGGCCCTCGACGGCCCAAGCGGCAAGCAACTGGTTGCGTACGTCGTGCCGCAGGATCGCGCATTAGTGGGCGCCGATAACGAACAGCAAAACACGTGGCGCGAAAACCTGAAAAGCCATCTGCTCGCCAGCCTGCCGGATTACATGGTGCCGGTGCAGACCGTGCTGGTCGAACAAATGCCGCTCAGCCCCAACGGCAAACTCGACCGAAAACGCCTGCCAGCACCGACCGCGCAGATCAGCCAACGCGCCTTCGAACCGCCGCGCAGCGAACACGAACAGGTTCTGGCAAAGATCTGGCAAGACGTGCTGGGCGTGGAACCGGTCGGGCGTCAGGACAACTTCTTTGAACTGGGCGGCGACTCAATCATCTCGATTCAGGTGGTCAGTCGCGCGCGTCGCGCCGGTCTGAGCCTGCAACCCCGAGACCTGTTCCAGCAGCAGACCCTGCAAGCCCTCGCGGCAGTGGTCAAAGAACAAGCGGCACCACAGGCGCAACAAGGGCCGGTGGAAGGCGTGCAAACACTCACGCCGATCCAGCGCTGGTTCTTCGACGAACCAATCCCGCAACGCGCGCACTGGAACCAGGCCGTGCTGCTGACGCCGCGCGAAACCCTCGAATTACCGCGCCTGCAAGCTGCACTGCAACGCCTGCTCAAGCAGCACGATGCGCTGCGGTTGCGCTTCAGTCAGGTCGATGGTCAATGGTCGGCACGTTATGTCGGGGCTGACAGCGCTGACGTGATCGACATGCTCTGGACCGCCCGCGTCGCCAACGAGGCCTCGTTGGAATCGGTGTGCGACGAAGCGCAACGTAGCCTCAGCCTGCAAGACGGGCCGTTGCTGCGGGTGGCATTGATTGCCCAGGCCGATGGCTCCCAGCGGTTGCTGTTGGTGGTTCACCACCTGGCGGTGGATGGTGTGTCCTGGCGGGTATTGCTGGAAGACTTGCAGGCTGCCTACCTTGGGCAGGATCTGCCGCCCAAGACCAGCGCTTTCCAGGCCTGGGCCGAAAAACTCGACGCCTATGCACGCTCCGAAGCCGCCACCGACGAACTGAGCTGGTGGCAGGCGCAGCTCAGCGTGGCGAATGATTCACTACCAGCGGCCAATGTCGGGGCCAGTCAGGCCGGGCATCTGCGCCAAGGCGTCAGCATCGGCCTGGACCGCGAACAAACCCGGAAATTGTTGCAACAAGCGCCAGCGATTTACCGCACACAGGTCAACGATCTGCTGCTGACTGCATTGGCCCGCACCCTCAGCCGCTGGACCGGTCTCGAATCGTCTCTGATTCAACTCGAAGGCCATGGCCGCGAAGAACTGTTCGACGACATCGATCTGACCCGCACCGTTGGCTGGTTCTCCAGCCTGTTCCCGGTTTGCCTTACGCCAACCACCGACCTTGCTGGTTCGATCAAGGCGATCAAGCAGCAACTGCGCGAGATCCCCGGCAAAGGACTGGGTTACGGCCTGTTGCGCTACATGGGCGATGCGTCGACCCAAGCCGCATTGGCTGCATTGCCGCAAGCGCGGGTGACGTTCAACTACCTCGGCCAGTTCGACCAGAGTTTCGCCGAGGACGCGTTGTTTACCCCGGCGCGCGAATCCAGCGGAGCCGCGCAATCGGCGCAGGCCCCGTTGCCGAACTGGCTGTCGGTGGACGGTCAGATCTATGGCGGTGAGCTGAAACTCGACTGGACCTTCAGCCGCGAGTGCTTTGCTCAGCGCGAGATCGAAGCGCTGGCCGCGGATTACCAGCGCGAATTGCTGGCGTTGATCGCCCATTGCCTGAGCGATGGCGCGGGCGGCGTGACCCCGGCGGACTTCCCGTTGGCGCGCCTGACTCAGGCACAACTCGATGGCCTGCCGGTGCCGCCGGCGCAGATCGAAGACGTCTATCCGCTGTCGCCGATGCAGGCCGGTTTGTTGTTCCACAGCTTGTATGAGTCAGCGTCTGGCGCGTACGTGAACCAGCTGAACGTCGAAGCCCGTGGCCTCGATGCCGAACGACTGGGCCGCGCCTGGCAGGCGGTGCTCGACACCCATCCGATCCTGCGCAGCAGTTTTCACTTTCCCGATGGCTTCGAAGCGCCGGTGCAACTGGTCCATCGTCATTTGCAATTGCCGATGACCTGCCTCGACTGGCGCGGTCGCAGCGATCAGGTCGAAGCACTCGCACAGTTGATCGACAGTGAACGCCTGCAACTCGATCCGCTTCGGGCGCCATTGATGCGCTTGACTCTGGTGCGACTCGACGATGAACGCCAGCAACTGATCTACACACACCATCACCTGTTACTGGATGGCTGGAGTAATTCGCTGCTGCTGAGCGAAGTGTTGCAGCGGTATGCAGGGCAGGCAGTACCGGCGCCAACCGGGCGTTTTGCCGATTACATTGGCTGGCTGCAACGTCAGGATGCGCAGGCGGATGAACTGTTCTGGCGCGAGCAACTGTCGACCCTCGACAACCCGACGTTGTTGGCGCAGAGCCTGGCCCATGGCGACCGTAACAACCTGTCGACGACAGCGTTTGCCGATCATCGCCAGACTTTCGACGTCGCCACCAGCCAACGCTTCAGCGATTTCGCCCGCCAGCAAAAAGTCACGCTCAACACCTTGGTGCAAGGTGCGTGGGCGCTGCTGTTGCAGCGCTACAGCGGCCAACGCAGCGTCGCGTTCGGCGCGACCGTGGCCGGCCGGCCAGTGGACTTGCCAGGCGCCGAAAGCCAGCTCGGGCTGTTCATCAATACCTTGCCGGTGATCAGCACGCCGGACGCGGTTGAAAGCGTCGGCCACTGGCTGAGCCGTTTGCAGGCGCAGAACCTCGAATTGCGGGAACATGAATTCACCGCGTTGGGTGACATTCAACGCTGGGCCGGACGCGCAGGCGAGTCGTTGTTCGACAGCCTGCTGGTGTTCGAAAACTTCCCGGTCGCCGAGGCACTGCAACAAGGTGCGCCAGCCGGTTTGAGCTTCTCCATCCCGCACAACCACGAACGCACCAACTTCCCGTTGACCTTGGCGGCCACCGCCGAAAGCCAGCTCAGCCTTAACTGGAGCTACCAGTGCAGCCACTTCAGCAGCGACGCGATGGTACGCATGAGCGAGCATCTGGCCGCGCTGCTGGCGGCGATGGTCGCCGCGCCCAATGCGGCATTGAGTGAGCTGGACTTGCTGACCGCGCCGGAGCGTGCGCAACAGTTGCTGGAGTGGAACCCGCCGTTCACCGCAACGCAAAACCCGCTATGCGTACATCAGTTGATCGAAGCCCAGGCTGTTGTCCGCCCGGATGCCACGGCACTGATCTTCAATGACCTGCAATTGAGCTTCGACCAACTCAATCGTCGCGCCAATCAACTGGCCCACCGCCTGCGCGCACTGGGCATCGGCCCGGAAGTGCGAGTCGGCCTGGCCATGCAGCGCTCGCCGGAAATGATCATCGGGCTGTTGGCGGTTCTCAAGGCCGGCGGCGCTTACGTACCGCTGGACCCGGCGTACCCGGCCGAACGTCTGCGCTACCTGATGGAAGACAGCGGCATTTCGCTGCTGATCAGCCAATCGTGGCTGCGGGAAAAACTGCCGTTGCCGCAAGGATTGCCGGTGCTCGAAGTCGACCTCGAACCGCTGGCGCCGACGGCTGAAACCAACCCGATCAACCTGACTTGCAGTGAAAACCTCGCGTACCTGATTTACACCTCAGGCTCCACCGGGCGGCCTAAAGGCGTGAGCGTCACTCACGGTCCGCTGGCCATGCATTGTCTGTCGATCGGCGAGTTGTACGGCATGACCCCGGACGACCGCGAGCTGCAATTTTCCTCGATCAGCTTCGACGGCGCCCACGAGCGCTGGTTGACGCCGCTGGTGTTCGGGTCGGCGGTGATGCCGCGCGACGATGAGTTGTGGAGCGTTGAGCGCACCTGCGCGGAAATCGAAAAACACGGCATCACCATCGCCTGCTTCACCCCGAGTTATCTTGGCCAGATCGCCGATTTCATGGGCGAAGCGGGGCGTGATCTGCCGATCCGTTCCTATACCCCATGCGGCGAAGGCATGGCCAAACATGCGTTCGACGAAGTCCAGCAGGTGCTGCAACCCAAGCGCCTGATCAATGGCTATGGCCCGACCGAGACAGTGATCACGCCGCTGATCTGGCTGGCCTATCCGGATACTGAATTCGATTCGGCGTTCATGCCGATTGGCCGGCCGGTGGGCAATCGCAGCGCCTATATTCTGGACGGTGGCTTGCAGCCGCTACCGGTGGGTGTGGCGGGTGAGTTGTACCTGGGCGGCGAGGGCGTCGCGCGGGGTTACCATCAGCGTCCCGATTTGACGGCGGAGCGCTTCGTGCCGGATCCGTTTGTACCGGGCGCACGTTTGTATCGCAGTGGCGACCTCGCACGGTTCCGTGTCGACGGTGTGGTTGAATACCTCGGGCGGATCGATCAGCAAGTGAAGATTCGCGGGTTCCGGATTGAGCTCGGCGAAATCGAAGCCTGCCTGCTCGAACACGAAGGCGTGCGTGAAGCCTTCGTGATCGACCGCGAGGGCCCGGTCAGTCGCCAATTGGCCGGTTACGTGGTGCCGCGCGATCCGCTCGCCGATGAGCAGGCGTTGCGTGAAAAGCTGACGGTTCATCTACGCAGCCGCTTGCCGGCGCACATGCTGCCGGCGCATTTGATGTGCCTGGCGGCATTGCCACTGACGCCGAACGGCAAGCTTGATCGTCAAGGGCTGCCAGCCCCGGAAGCCACTCGACCACACCACGATCACGTGACCGCCGCGTCACCCGCCGAAGCGTTACTGGTGGAGATTTGGCAAGAGCTGCTGGGGCTGGACTCGGTGGGTGTCACCGAAAACTACTTTGAACTGGGCGGTGATTCGATTATCTCGCTGCAAGCGGTGAGCCGCGCCGGCCAGCGCGGGTTGGTGTTCAGTCCCAAGCAATTGTTCGAGCAGCAGACGATCCGTGCACTCGCCGCCGTGGCTGGCAGTCGTGATGCAGCGTTGGTTGAGGCGCCGAAAGTCGACGCTTTCTCGTTGGTGCCACACATCGACCTCGCCGCCCGTGAAGGTCTGCAAGACTTGTATCCGCTATCGCCGATGCAGCAGGGCATGCTGTTCCATTGCCTCGATTCGCCGGAACTCAACCCCTACGTCAACCAGTTGAGCGTGGCGGTGGACGGTTTGCAGGTGCCGCGTTTCCGTGCGGCCTGGCAGGCGTTGGTTGAGCGTCACGAAGTGCTGCGCGCCGCGTTCCGCTGGCGCGATGGGTTGGCCGACCCGCTGCAAGCGGTGTTCGCCGACGTCGAGTTGCCGATCGAAGAGCTTGACTGGCGTGAGCGGTCTGACACCGAACAGGCACTGAGCGAACTGGCAGCAGCGGAACAAGCCAAGGGTTTCGACCTGAGCTGCCCGCCGCTGATGCGCTTTATCCTGGTTCGCCTCGGTGATGATCGCCACCAAATGATCTGGATTTACCATCACTTGTTGCTGGACGGCTGGAGTGCTTCGCGGTTGTTGGCCGATATGCTGCGCCTGTACCACAACGACACGTTGCCGACCCTGACCGGTCGCTACGCCGATTACATCGCCTGGCTGCAATGTCAGGACGGGGCACAGGCCGAAGGCTTCTGGCGCGAGCGCCTGGCGTTGCTCGAAGAACCGACCATTCTGGCCAAGGCCTCGGGTGCCGCAGGCTCCGGCCACGGCGTGATGTACAGCAACCTCGACGCCGATGCGACACGCAAACTTCACACCTTCGCCAAGCGTCAACGCGTGACCCTGAACACGCTGGTGCAAGGCGCGTGGCTGCTGTTGCTGCAACGCCACAGCGGTCAACGCAGTGTCGCATTCGGTGCCACGGTAGCGGGGCGCCCGACGGGACTTGCAGGGGCACAGGACATGCTCGGCCTGTTCATCAACACCTTGCCGGTGATCCAGACCCTTGACCCGCAACAGCCGTTGGGCGAGTGGTTGCGCGAGTTGCAGGATTACAACCTGATGGTCCGCGACTACGAGCACACGCCGTTGTCGGACATTCAGCGGTGGGCCGGGCAGGGTGGCCAGGGCTTGTTCGACAGCATCATCGTGTTCGAAAACCATCCGGTGGACCGTGCGTTGCGCGGTGGCGAAGAGGGCGAGTTGCGCTTTGCCGAAGTCGGCAGCGGCGGGGTCACCAACTTCCCGATGGACTTGATGGTCAGTGCCAACGAAGAAGGCCTGGAAGTCGAGTATCTGTTCCTGCGGGATCGCTTCAATGAGGTAGAAGTAGAACGAATTCGTGCGCAGCTCGAAGGGTTGTTGCGTGCGTTACCGGAGGACGCGACGTGTCTGCTCGGCAATATTGGCCTGCCTGAGTCGCGCATCAGCCTGGCGCAAGCGCCGGCCGACAGCGCCGACTTGCTGCACGCCTTTAATCAGCATGTACTCACGCAGCCGCAGAAAATCGCCTTGTTCTGTGAGGATCGCGAAGTCAGCTACGCCGAACTTGAGGCGTTGGCTAATGGACTGGCACTGCAATTGATCGCTCGCGGCATCGGCCCGGAAAGTCTGGTAGCCGTGGCGCTGCCGCGTTCCGAACGCACGATTGTCGCGTTCCTCGCGGTGCTGAAAGCAGGGGCGGCTTTCTTGCCTTTGGACCTGGCGTACCCGGCCGAGCGACTGGCCTACATGTTGAGCGATTCGAGCGCCAGCCTGCTGCTTTGCGACAGCGATCTCGGCGAGCGGTTGACCCTGGCTGATCACCCGCCACGCCTGCTGCTCGATCAGTTGAGCTTTGCCGATAAGTACGCGTGCCCGGTTTCCACCCCGTTGCCAGGGCATCTGGCGTACCTGATTTACACCTCCGGCTCCACCGGCCAACCGAAAGGCGTGGCCGTGGAACGCGGGCCGATTGCCCGGCATTGCCGAGGCATTATTGACCTCTACGAACTGGCTCCACGCAGTCGCGAGCTTCACTTTATGTCGTTTGCCTTCGACGGCGCTCAGGAGCGCTGGCTGAGTGTGCTGTTGGCCGGCGGCAGTCTGGTGATCCGCGGGGACAGTTTGTGGACCCCGGAACACACCTTGGAGATGCTCCATCGTCATGCCATCACCGTGGCCTGCTTTCCGCCGGCGTACCTGCAACAGATGGCCGAAGTGGCCGAGCGTATGGGTAATCCGCCGGCGGTCGAGGTGTATTGCTTTGGCGGTGACGCGGTGCCGGACGCGAGTTTCGAACAGGTCAAGCGCACCTTGCGTCCGCAGCGTCTGGTCAATGGTTACGGCCCGACCGAAACCGTGGTCACGCCGCTGTTGTGGCGTGCCGAGGCCAGCGAAACCTGCGAGGCGGCCTATGCGCCGATTGGTCTAGGCGTGGCCGGGCGTGGGGTGTATGTGCTGGATGCCGACCTCAATCCCTTGCCGGTCGGAGTCAGCGGTGAGTTGTACCTGGGTGGTGAATGTCTGGCGCGGGGTTACCACCAGCGTCCCGACATGAGCGCCGAGCGCTTCATCCCTGATCCGTTCGAGGCCGGTGGCCGCATGTACCGCACCGGCGATCTGGTGCGCCAGCGCGAGTGCGGGTTGATCGACTATCTCGGGCGGCTTGACCAACAGGTGAAAATCCGTGGTTTCCGTATCGAATTGGGCGAAATCGAAGCGCGTTTGCGTGAGTGCGCGGCTGTGCAGGACGCCGCCGTGGTGGTCCATGAGACACCGACCGGCAAGCAATTGGTCGGTTATGTGGTGGCGGCCAGCGCTGTCGGGCTGGATCGTCGCTTGAAGTCTGAACTGCAAGCGCAACTGCCGGAATACATGGTGCCGGCGCGGATCATGGTGCTGGAGCGTTTCCCGCTATCGGCCAACGGCAAGCTCGACCGTCGCGCACTGCCTTCGCCTGAGTGGGCGCTCGGTGGATATCGCGCGCCGCGCAACGCACTGGAAACGGCGCTGACCGTGATCTGGCAAGAGGTGCTCGGCGTACCGCAGGTGGGCATCGACGACAATTTCTTTGAACTGGGTGGCGACTCGTTGCAGGTGCTCAAAGTCATCTCGCGGGTACGCAGCCAGCCGCAATCGGGCTTTGAATTGAAGCTGCGGGATTTGATGCAGAAACCCTGCATTGCCGAACTCAGTGGTTATCAGGTGGCTGAACCGGTGTCTGCGCCGGAGCCGTTGCTGGCACTGAACGCGCGAATCCCGAATGTGCCGGCGCTATTCTGCCTGCACGCCGGTTTCGGTACGGTGTTCGACTACGAACCGCTGGCGCGGCGACTGGAAGGCCGGCGCACGGTGTACGGCGTGCAATGCCGCATGTTGCTTGATCCGCAGTGGCAGGACGAGTCGCTGGTGGCCATGGCGCAAGCCTATGCGCAGCGGATCCGCCATCAGCAAGCGAATGGACCGTATTACTTGCTGGGCTGGTCGTTGGGCGGAGCGCTGACGCAACTGGTCGCTCACGAACTGGAATTCCAGGGTGAAACCGTTGCGTTTGCCGGGCTGGTCGACAGTTACGTGGCGGGCACCGCAGAAGCGGGGGACTGGCGCGAAGATTTGGGCGACTTCCTGAGATTTGTGCTCGGGTTGCCTGCCGATGAGGCTCACGCGTTGATCGCCCTGAAAGCGACTGATTTGAACGAGCGCGATGGCTCCACCGCAGTAATCGAGGCGGCCATGCACGGTTCCAACGGGCATGCCGCGTTGGGGGCGGGGGAGCTGACGCAGATCTTCGCCTCCGGTTCACGCCTCAAGCAACTGGCACTGGCTCATCGACAACTGCCGGCGATTCAGGCCACGGCGCATCGCTGGTGGGTGGCCGGGCGCGACGATGAACGCCGGGTGTTTGAAACACAGGTCGGCCGTCACGGCGTAGATCGTTTGCTGGCGGGCGGGCACTACGAACTGCTGCGCGGTGACGAGTTGCTGGATGAGCTTGAAGATCTGCTGGAGCGCCGTTTGGCCATCGCTTAAACGGGAGCGCCACGGTCCCCTGTAGGAGCTGTCGAGTGAAACGAGGCTGCGATCTTTTTAAGATCAACATCAAAAGATCGCAGCCTCGTTTCACTCGACAGCTCCCACAAAATCTCCGCTCGTTTCAAGATTTTGTATCGATCTATTTGAGTAGAAGGATTTTCCCATGGCCGTATTGCCAGAACTGGAAGCATTTCTCGAACTCGCCGAGTTCGGCCGGATGACCGGCAAAAGTCGCGCGATGCATGAACAGTCGCCGCAACAGGCGCGGATCGATTTCGAAGCATCGTCGGGGTTTCTCGATGTGCCGCTAGACAGTGTTTCCTGCGAACACTTCACCCTTGTTGCGCGCGACGGTCATAGCCTGCCGGCGCGCTTGTATCGCGACGGGCAAGCGGTCGAGGGATTGCAGCCGGTGGTGTTGTATTTCCATGGCGGCGGTTATGTCGTCGGCAGCCTTGATTCCCATGATGCGCTGTGTCGGCGATTGGCCTCGCAGGGTGGTTTTGCCCTGTTGACGGTGGATTATCGTTTGGCGCCTGAGTGGCGTTTCCCGACGCCGGTGCAGGATGCTTGCGATGCCGGCAACTGGCTGGTGCGTGAAGGCGTCACGCGGGGGCTGGACGCGAATCGGGTGGCGTTGGTCGGCGACAGCGTGGGCGCGACCCTGGCCACGGTGTTGTCGATCATGGCGGTGCGTGAGCCTGAGGAACTGGCGTTGAAACCCAAGGCGCAGGTGTTGCTGTACCCGGTGACGGATGCGACGACCCAACGCGCCTCGCATCGGGATTTCGCCGAGGGGTATTTGCTGGAAACACCAACTTTGGACTGGTTTTACGCGCACTACGGGCGCACGCCGCAGGACCTCGCAGACTGGCGCTGCTCGCCATTGCTGGCGGCGGACCTGTCGGGTTTGGCCCCGGCGTTGGTATACCTGGCGGGGCATGATCCGTTGCATGACGAAGGGTTGGCGTATGCCGATCGACTGCGTATGGCGGGGAATGAGCTGACGTTGCTGGAACAACCGGGCATGACCCATGACTTTATGCGCATGGCGGGGTTGTTGGCGGAGGTTGCGGGGATTCACTCGGAAGTGGCGGGGTGGGTGCGTTCTCGGGTTTGAACCGAACTGAAAAAACCGCCATTCCTTGGTTTAGGGATGGCGTTTTTTTTGTGCCAGGCATGGGGACTTTCTGGTGCGGCCACTATTGCTATCGCGAGCAGGCTCGCTCCCACAAGGGTCGCGTGAACACCGCAGATCCCCTGTGGGAGCGAGCCTGCTCGCGATGGCGGCCTGACATCCAACACACATCTGCCAGGCAAAAAAAATGCCCGCACCTCACGACGCGGGCATTTTTTTATTTCAGCTTACACCTCAGAAATCGTACTTCGCCATGATCTGCAGATTACGCGGCTCGCCGTAGAAGGTCGTGCCGAAGTTGCCCAGGCCCGACATGTACTTCTTGTCGAAGACGTTGTTGGCATTGGCGGTGAAGCTCAGGTGCTCGTCGTACTGGTAGCGCGTCATCAGGTCCACGAGGGTGTAGCCGCCTTGCTTGAGCAGGGTGTTGCCGGCGGTCGGGCTGAAGCTCTGGCCGTAAAACGCGCTCTGCCAGCTGACGCCACCACCGATGGTGAACTGGTCCAGCGTGCCAGGCAGGCGATAGGTGGTGAACGTACGCACCACGTGTTCCGGTTTGCTGGAGGCCAGCGGGAAACCGTAGATACGTTGTTCATCCTTGTCGCGGGTGCGGGCGTAGGTGTAGCCGGCCGATACGTTCCAGTCCTTCGCCAGTTCGCCGGCCAGTTCCAGTTCCACACCCTTGGTGGTGGCGCCAGAGATGGCTTCATAAACGTCCCGGCCGGTGTTGACGTCGGTGGTGACGTACTGGGCAACGTTGTCCTGGTCAATCTGGAACAGGGCAAGGCTGGCGTTCAGTTTGCCTTCGAAATAAGCCGCCTTGATGCCGGTTTCGTAGCTGTCGCCTTCAACCGGGTCGAGGGTCTTGCCAGTGATGTCCTGGTAAATTTGCGGCTGGTAGATCTTGGTGTAGCTGGCATAGACCGAGTAAACATCGTTCAGGTCATAGACCACCCCGGCGTAGGGCGTGACGACGCCATGTTCCTTATAGCTGGCGTGGGTGTCGGTCAGGTTTGCATCCGGATAGTAGGTGTAGTCTTCGTTGTACTTGAAGGTGCTCAGGCGGCCGCCGAGGATGAACGACAGGTCGTCGGTCGGACGCAGGCGGGTGGCCATGTAAAGTCCGTTCTGGCTCTGGGTGCGCTCGTATTTGCCGTTTTTCGGGAATTCCTGTTTTGGCAGGTGACCTTCCCAGTCAAAGATGCTGCCCGGCACCAGTTCAAACGCGCTGGAGTCGTAGGTTGCACCCGTCTGGCGCGAGTGGGAAGCCATGAAGCCGGCCACCAGTTCATGCTCGCGACCGCCCAGGGAAAACGGCCCGGAGATGTTGACGTCCCCGGAGTTCTGTACGCGATGACCTTCCCAGCGACCCCAGTACAGGAAATTGCCCTCGCCGGTAACGGGGTCGGCGGAGCCACCGCTGGCCGACGCCAGTTGGGTGTCGTGATCGGTGGTTTTCTGGTCGAAGCTGGCCTTGAATTTCCAGCCGTTGGCCAGTGCTTGTTCCAGCGACGCGAAATAGGTGACGCTGTCGAAATCACGACGGCTCCAGTCGGCACCCGGGTTGAAACTGCGCGAGAAGTCGGTACGGCTGCCGTCGGTGAAGTACGGCGCATTACCGGTCCAGGAACTGCCACGCGGGGTGATGCTGGACTTGTCGACGCCGAACGTCAGCAAGGTGTCGTCCGTCAAATCGGCTTCGAGGATGCCGTAGTAGATGTCTTTTTTCTGGCTGTAGTGATCCATATACGAATCTTTGTCCTGGTACGCGCCGACAAAGCGACCGCGTACGTTGCCCGAATCGGTCAGCGAGCCAGAAATGTCGCCTTCTGTACGGTAGTTATCCCAGGAACCGGCCGTGGCGCTGACCGAGGCCTTGAAGTCCTTGGTCGGCTTCTTGCGGATCAGGTTGACCGTGGCGGACGGGTCGCCAGCGCCGGTCATCAGGCCGGTAGCGCCCTTGATGACTTCGATGTGGTCGAGGCTGGCCGCGTCGTCGCCGTTGTTCGGGTTTTCGCCGTAGACACCGTCGTAGGGAATGTTGACGCCATCGTACTGAAAGTTGGTGATGGCAAAGCCGCGGGCGGAAAACTCGGTACGGTCACTGTCGTACTTCTGCGTTGTGACACCCGGCGTGTTGCGTAACGCGTCGGCAACGCTTTGCACACCACGGTCGTCCATCATTTGACGCGTGACCACGGTCACCGTTTGCGGGGTTTCGCGAATGGTCAGCGGCAGCCCGGTCGCGGTGGTGGTGGCGCCGGTGGTGTATGAACCGGTGTCTTCAGTGGTCAGGCCCAGGGCCTGTCCGGAAATGGTGGTTGCACCCAGTTGCAGACCCGAGCCGCCGCCAGACACGAGGGTCACGGTATTGCCATTGATCTGGAACGAAATGCCAGTGCCTTGCAACAGCGCTTTCAAGGCGTCGGACGGCTCCAGTGAACCGGATACCGCGTGAGACTTGATGCCCGCCACCTGATCCGGGCTGTAGAGGATTTGCAGGTTGGTCTGCATGCCCAGTTCGGTCAGCGCGTTGGAAAGCGGCTGGACGGCAACATTCACTTTTACAGGTGCAGCAGTGGCCATCGAGCTCCCCAGCAAGGTGGCGGTCAGCAGAACGCTGGTGAACAGGGTGCGATGCAAAGACGGGCGCTGTACGGCCAACGCGAGAGGTGTGCGGCGTGGTAGAGGTCGCATTACTTACCTGAGCTCCTGAAAAAATGTTGTGTAGAGTTATTGTTAATAAGAATGATTATTAAGACGGGGCGCGGAGGCAAAACCGGAAAGAAACCTGGGAAATAAATTTAAAAAAATTGAATTGGAGGGAAGTGCCAGTCCGCGATGCTGCAACGCGGTCCGTAGCAGCTGGCGAAGCCTGCGTCCGGCTGCGTAGCAGTCGTGAAATCAGAATTCACGGTGCATCAGCCAGACCTCGCGAGACGGATTGACGACTGCTACGCAGCCGGACGCAGGCTTCGCCAGCTGCTACAAAGCGTGCGTTGGACTAGAGAGTTTTTTTCAGGCAGGCGCGAACTCGGTGACCACCCGACCGCTTTCCATACGCACCAACTGATCGGCAACATCGAAATAACGGTCATCGTGGGAAATCACGATGATGGTCTTGCCCAGGCGTTTGAGGTCCGGCAGCAGCTCGGTGTAGAAGATCCGGCGGAAGGTCGGATCCTGGTCGGCCGCCCATTCATCGAACACCAGCACCGGACGCTCCTCCAGCCACGCGTTGACCAGCGCCAGGCGTTTGCGCTGGCCGGTGGACAGATCGGTGGTGGTGAAGCTGCCGTCCTTGACGCTGACCTTGTGTGCGATCTCCAGCCGTTGCAGGTATGTGTTCGCGTCTTCGGGAATGTGCGTGTCGCCCTGGACCACGTCATCGAACAGGTAGTAGTCGGCGAATATCGTGGTGAACAACTGGCGATAGTCATCGCGATTCTGTGCGTCGATGGTCTGGCCATTAACGCGGATTTCACCCTGCTGTGGCGTGTACAAACCCAGCAGCAACTTGATCAACGTGGTCTTGCCGCAACCGTTCTCGCCGACGATAAAGGTGATGTCGCCTTGCTTGATCGTCAGGTTGACCGGCCCGAGCTGGAACGGCGCCACACCTTCAACGGCCGGGAAGGTGAAACGCACATCGGCCAGTTTCAGTTCGTGCACGGCTTGTTTGATCGGCCCTTGATCGCTCAGCAGCAGATGCGGTTCGGGGGTGGAAAACTGCTCGGACAGTTCGGCGATGCGGCGGAAGGCAATCTGCGCACGGCTGACGATGGGCAGGGTGCTGATCAAGTGTTCCAGCGGGCCTTTCATGTACAGCAGCACCAGCACAAAGCCGCTCATCACGGTTTTATCGGCACTCGGCCAGAAGGTTTGCAGGGCCAGCGCCAGGCCGATCACCACGAAGAACAGCATCGAGCCAAAGGTCTTGGCGATCACGAAGGTGTTGATCGAACGCACTTGTGTATTGCAGATGAATTCGGCGGTGGCCTTGATGCCCGAGACAAACATGCGCTGGCGGCGCGGGCGATGGATGCGCAACTCCTTGGCACCTTCGGCAATCGCGTTGTAGTGCTTTTGCAGTTCGTCTTCGGCCTCGCGCGCGGCCATGAAACCCAGCACGCCTTTGCTCTGGGCGTAGGCCTGAATCGCCGTGCCGATCAGGATCGCCGCGACCATGATCAGGAACATCGGCCACGACAAAATGGCCAGATAACCCATGCAACCCAAGGTCACCGTCACTGAAATCGCCAGCGGTGCGAAGGCGAAGGCGAAGTCGCTGATGGTGTCGACGTCGTGGGTCAGCACCGGAATCAGTCGGTGGCTGCGGTAGCGCTCGATCTGTTCGATGGGTGCCGACAGGACTTTTTCGCCCAGCTCTTTCCGTAGCTTGGCAATGATGTGCTGGCCGACGTAGTTGGTGCCGATGTCGGAACAGATCGAACTCAGCAGCGCCAGCAGGCACAGCCCAGCGAACAGCGCGACAACGCCTTGGGTCAGGCCGGTGTCCGAATGCAGGGCGTTGTTGATGGTCGCCAGCAACACCGTGACGCTCAAGCCTCCGACCATGCCCAGGAAAATGGACGCGGCGACGATCAGCCGAAAGGGTTTCAACAGGGCGAACAATTCGCCGAGGGCGCCACGGGTTGGCTGGGGCATGGAGGACAGTTCCTTGGGTGGAAAGGCAGATACCCAGTAGAACGTCTGGTGGAAGGCTTAATTTAGCTGGGTGCCGACTGGCGGTGGGGCGGGATGGTTGATCGTTCCCCCGCTCCGCGTGGGAATGCATTCGGTGACGCTCTGCGTCACATTCACCAGCGGAACGCGGAGCGTCCCTGGCGGCATTCCCACGCGGAGCGTGGGAACGATCAATGAGGCGCGAGGCTTAGAGCTCGCGCACAACGCGAAAGCCTATCCAGTCCCCACGCTCTTGCGGGTACTGGCTATTGCGGTTGCCGGAGCGGGAGAACACCGGCGCTTCACCCCAATCATTGCCGCGAATCCGCACGGCTTCGCAGTTGGCTTCCAGCCACGCGCTGCCATCGGTGGGCGCACCGACGTAGTTCGGGTGTTCGCAGTCTTCGACCCATTCGTAAACGTTGCCGTGCATGTCGTACATGCCGAAAGCGTTCGGCGCGTAGCTGCCCACCGGCGAGCTGTAGCTGAAACCGTCCGCCGGGCCATAGGTGTTGGCATGTTTGGCGATACTGTATTCCTTGCCTTCATCGAACGGGAAGGGGAACGGGCCTTTGGTGCCACCGCGCGCGGCGTATTCGCGTTGGGCTTCGCTGACCATGCGGTACGTCTGCCCGGTTTTTTTCGACAGCCAGGCGACGTAGTTTTTGACGTCATCGAAGTTCATGCACACCGCTGGCTGGCGGGGCGTCTGAGGATAACGCGGTTTGCTGGCGACGCATTCGCGGCCCGGTCGGGTGTCACCGTTGGCAATGGTCACGCCGCTCTCGCGCACGTAGCTGTCCCACTCGCCGGCGGTGAACTGGAAGCGACTCATGGCGAACGGCTTGGCGAAGGTCACGTCATGCATCGGCCCCTCGTCGGGCTCGCGGCCGACTTCATCGTCCGGCGTGCCCATGGTGAAGGTACCGGCGGGCAGCACCACCATTTCCGGGCAGTCGCGGCAGTCCTTGAAGACCTTGCCCGGTTGCGGTGGGGCGGCGGCCTGGGCGGTGGCGGGCAACAGGCTGGCCATGAGCGCGGTGAGGGCGATTGCCTTGAGGGGCAGGTTCAGTAAATCAGGGGTCATGAGTCATCTCGATCAGAGGAAATCACAGGCTCTTGGCCAGCATCGCCATGAAGCGGTCGATATGGTCTTCAGTGTTGAGCAGGCCAGGCGCAATACGGATCACCGGGCCGGCGTCGCGCTCCACCGCGTCGCAGACCACGCGGTTCTCCATCAATTGGGCTGCGACTTTTTCGCAGTCGCGGTCCTTGATGCGGAAGAAGGTGAAGCCGGCGGACAAGTCCGGGCTCTTTGGCGTGACTAGTTCGATCTGCGGGTGTTCCAGCAAGCGGCTTTTTGCATAGGTGTTGAGCGCATGAATACGCGCCTGCACCTCGGCCTTGCCCAGTTCCAGGTGCAGCTTGAACGCCTCGTCCAGCGCCCAGCGGTGTTCGAAGCTGTGATAGCCGCCAGGGGTCATGATGGTTGAGAAGGTGGTGGCTTCGGAGAACGTCGGAATGGTCGGCGTGACGTCCTTGAGCTCGGTGGAGCAGGCGCAAATGATCCCGGTGCCGCGTGGGCCGAACATCCATTTGTGGGTGCCGGCGATGAAGAAATCACAGTGCATGTCGGGGAAGTCGAGGTCCTCGACACCGAAGCCGTGCACGCCGTCGACCACATACAGAATGCGGTCCTTTTCGTCGCGATTGCGGTTCTGTTCTTCGACCAGTTTGCCGATCTCGCCGATCGGCAGTTTCACACCGCTGCCGGATTGCACCCAAGTCATGCCGAGTACGCGGGTGTGCGGGCGGATGCCTTTGCTGATCGACGTGAGCACTTCATCGACGGAGATGTCGCGGCTGTTCTCGAACAGCTTGAGCTTGCGCACCTTGACCCCGTCCTTTTGCTGCCGGTAATCCAGCGCGTAGTTCGTGGCGTAGTGTTCGTGTTCGGTGGTGAGGATTTCCTGATCCGGGCGTACATGAATGCCGCCATAGATCAGGGACAATCCCTCGGTGGTACTGCCGGTGAGGGCAATTTGCTCAGGCTCGGCCTTGAGGTAACGTCCGGCCCAGACGCGTACTTCCTGCTCGCGTTTTTCCGTTTCACCCAAGTCCCAATCCATCGCCCGACCGGGGTTACGGTCGAGGTTGGCGCGGTGCCATTCGATGGCCTCGCGCACCGGTCGCGGGTGCGAGGTCACCAGGAAGTTGGCGAAGTGCAAATAGTCCGGATCCTGATCGAACAGTTGGCGCAGTTGCGCCCATTTGTCCTTGGGCTGCGGCTGCGGATTGGCAGCCCGTGCCGGCAACATCACAGCGCTGCTCAGGGGCAGGCCGGCCGCGAGAATCCCGGCCTGCTTGAGGAATGTACGACGGTTGGTCATCAGCAAGGTTCGCTTTTGCAAAGGGGATTCAGTTTTTCGCCACCGGCCTGGAAGACTGCTGCACCTGGTCCCAGACCCGCAGGAAATTGCCGCCCCACAGCTTGGCGATATCGGCCTCGCTGTAGCCGCGACTGATCAGCTCGGCCGTGACGTTGCGGGCTTCGCTGACATCCTTCCAGCCATCCAGGCCGCCGCCGTCGTTGAAATCGGAGCTGATGCCGACGTGGTCGATGCCGATTTTTTTCACCGCATAGTCAATCGCGTCGCCGTAGTCCTTGAGCGTGGCTTTCGGCTCTTCGTCGACAATCGCGTAGAGCTGGCTGGCGTACTCGCCGAAGCGTTGCTCGGACCAGACGGTGATCACCGGGTCGCCGGGCATCAGCGCCATTTCCAGGCCTTGCAACGGTTGCAGGTCGAAGCGGGCGCGCAGGGCGTTCAGCTTGTCCTGGGTGGTTTTGCTCAAGGGGCGGATGTAGGTCGGGAAGCCGACAATCTGCACCACGCCGCCGCTGTTCTTGATCAACTGCATTTCCTGGTCGCTGAGGTTGCGCGCAATGTCCACCAGCGCACGCGGTGCCGAGTGCGAGGCGACCATCGGTGTGCGGCTCAGCTGCGCGACTTGCTCCAGCGCCTTGGTCGACATCTGCGACACATCGATGATCACGCCGAGATCATTCAGGCGATGCACGGCTTGTTTGCCAATGTCCGACAGACCGCCGAGGGCATCGCGCGAGTCATTGAAGAACGGCAGTGGCCGCGATGAGTCAGCCCAGGTGTTGTTGCCCACGTAGCTGAAGCCGAACATGCGCATGCCCCGTGCGGCCCATTTATCCAGCGCGTTCAGGTCGTTGCCCAGGGGGTAGGCGTTGAGCATGCTGATGAACACCGCGAACTTGCCTTCGCCGTGCAACCGGCGGAAATCGTCCGGGGTGTAGGCGATGGCAACTTGATTGGGAAAATCGCGAACCATGGCGTTGATGATTTTGTAGCGGGTTTCCTGCTCGAATCGGGCTTCGTCGACAAAGCCTTCGGTGGGGCGGTGTGGTGCGTTGGCGCCATTCCAGATTTCCGGCCAGCCGAAGATGGTCAGGGCGGCGCCGGACAGGCGTCCGCGCCCGGTCTTGACCAGGTCGAACTGGCCGCTGCCGTCCTTGTCGGCTTCGTTGCCGGCGGTGCCGAAGTCCAGCGGTACGGTGATGTGGCTGTCGAAGGAGAGGATGCGCGTTTGCAGCTCGTCGGCCTGTTGCATCACCTTGACCGGGTAACCGGGGTTGCCCTTGAACCAGTGATCCCAGACCGCGTAGCCGGCACCGGCGCTGATCGCGAGCGCCAGGGGCAGGCCGAGGTAAAGCGCCTTTTTTGAACGTGGGTTTGTCATGTTCACCTCAGTCAGGTTCGTTGCCCCGGTGTGGACGTGGGGGCTTTGCTATCTGGGAGGAACGAGTCATGCCATTGGAAATTTAGTGAGGCTGATGGCCTCATCGCGAGCAGGCTCGCTCCCACAGGGGATCTGCGGTGTTCACACCATCCTTGTGGGAGCCAGCCTGCTGGCGATGCTTTTAAATTTTTGATCGTTCCCACGCTCCGCGTCCCTTGAAGAGCCGAACGCGGAGCGTCCGTTGAGGCATTCCCACGCAGAGCGTGGGAACGATCGTTGGAGCCGCAATGCTTTTAAATTTTCGGAGGGGGTGAACGTTCTAGCTTGGATAAAGCCTGCTTCAAGGCTGACACAGGTAGGGCAATGACGATTTCTCGACGAGGGTTCATGGCAGGCCTGGCGCTGACCGGTGCCGTCGTGCCCGTGGCTTTTTATGGGCATCGCGAATGGACGAAACCGGACCCGACGATCACCCCCGGCGAAGCTTCTTTTGATGTGGCGGATTCCGCCGGCCAACAGCTGGCGGACACGCTGCGCGGTGTCTGGCAGATTCGTTTTGAGGGGCGTGATGCGGGTATTGAAGGTTTGCCGCGCGACGGTCTGGAGCTGTTTCTGGATGTCGGCCACAAAGGGCACGGCCTGATCGGCTTTCTCGACACCGCCGAGCGTTTGCGTTCCAGCGAAGCACCGCGCTATCGAGTGCTTGGCGATCTGGCCGATGCCAAGGTGGCGCAATTGAGCTGGCGGCTGGTCGATGCCAATTCGGCGAAAGGTACCCCCGATTACGAATTCAGCATGGCGCTGGACGAGGTCTGGGCCGGTTTCGGCAATGCCGGTAGCGGCACGCTCAGCGGTCGGGTGTTGAACCTCGATCGACCGCTGATGATGACCGCGCAGGACAATCGCTTTATCGCCATCAAACGGGTCTTCCCCGAAGCCCGCGAGCGCACCGGACTTAATGCGCCGCTGTTGGCCTGGCTGATTTCACCCGAGCATCGACTGTTTCACCAGCTCTGGCATGCCACTCGGGACAAATGGCACACCTTGGCCGAAGACAAACGCAATGCCCTGCGTGGCCTCGGCTGGCAGCCTGGGCCGCGTGATCAGGAGCGCGATGCTCGCGGTGCGCGCAAGGATCGCAACGGCTCAGGCGTGGATTTTTTCTTCATGCACCGGCACATGCTCGGCACGGCGCGGTCGATGCAGGACTTGCCGTCATGGCCTCACTTCCCGCTGCCACAGCCGGAGCTGGCTCGTGATCGTCTCGGCTTCGCTCAATACTGCGACAACCACGACGGCACCGCACTGCCGCCGACCTGGCTGGCCGACGACGATGCCGAATATTCGAAATGGGTCAGCGACATCAAGACCGCCGAGACGTATTACAGTAATTTCCAGGTGTGGGAATCGCGCTATCGCGACCCACGTTATCTGTCGAAGCTGACCCTGGGCCAGTTCGGTTCAGAGGTGGAATTGGGTCTGCACGACTGGCTGCACATGCGCTGGGCCTCGGTGCCACGTGACCCGTCCAACGGCCAGCCGGTGCCGTTCGCCCGGGATCCGGCGGACTTCTCCCCACGCTGGTTTGCGCCGGAAAACGACTTCCTTGGCGATCCGTTTTCGTCCCATGTGAACCCTGTGTTCTGGCATTTCCACGGCTGGATCGATGATCGCCTGGACGACTGGTTTCGCGCGCATGAACGCTTTCATCCGGGGGAAGTGAATCGGCTGGAGATTAACGGCGTGCCGTGGTTTGCGCCGGGGCGCTGGGTGGAAGTCGCTGATCCGTGGTTGGGGCCGAGCACTCACGGTTGCAGCACCACGCCGGGGTTGCAGGCGGGAAAATCAGTGGAGATGGACCCGGAAACCATGAAGCTGGCGTTGCGGATAACGTTTGGCGAGGATGAGAAGAAGTTGGCGGACTTGTTCCGCAAGGTGCCGCAGCGGCCTTGGTATGCGCGGCATTTGAAGGCTAAGCCGGTTATCAGTTAAACCGCGTTATCGTTCATCGTCGGAACGCCGCCCGGGGCAAGCCCGCTCCCACAGGGTTTTAGGTGTGCCGCATGAATTGGGTGCGACATAAATCCTGTGGGAGCCGGGCTTGCCCGCGATGGCGGACTCATTGGCGACACAAATCACAAAACCTGCCACCCCCCACCCAGCGCCTTGTACAGCGCAATACTCGCCTGCAACCTCGACAACCGCAGCTGCACATTCAAATCCTGCGCCGCATACAGCGTGCGTTGCGTCTCCAGCACCGTCAGCAAATCCTCGGCCCCAGCCTGGTAGCGGCTCTGAGCGATGTCGAACGCGGTCTGCGCCTGTTTCAGTTCTTCACCTTGCCACTGCCGCTGTTCATCCAGCCCGCGAATGCTGTTCAGCGCTTTTTCGACGTCGGCGAAACCATTGATGATCGCGCTGCGATAGGTCTCCAGCAGTTCTTCCTGGCGGGCCGTGGCCTTGTCGCGCTGGGCGCCGAGGCGACCATTGTTGAAGATCGGTGCGACCAGGCCCGCAGTCAGGTTGTAAAACGGGTTGCGCAACATATCAGCGGCGCGGTCAGCGCCGGAGCCGATTTCAGCGCTCAAGGTCACGGTCGGCAGCATCGCGGCGCGGGCCACGGTGACATTCGCCTGTGCCGCCGCCAACTGCGCTTCGGCGCGGGCAATGTCCGGGCGACGTTTGATCAGTTCGCTGGGCACGCCCGCATCAATGGTCGGCCATGACAGTTGATCAAAGTGTTCCACGCTCAGCGGTAATTGCTGCACCGGCCGACCGAGCAGGGCCGCGAGGCTGATCGAAGCATCCTGAGCCTGTTGCTGCACCAGTGGCAGTTGCCGTTGTTGCGCCGCGACCAGACTTTTTTGCTGCGCCAGTTCCAGTGCGGTCGCCGAGCCTGAGTCGAAGCGGGTCTGCACCAGTTTCAAAACGTTCTGCGCATTTGCCAGGTTCAACTCGGCAATGCGGCTCTGTTCGCGCAGCGACAGGGTTTGTGCATAGCCGCTGGCCACGCTGCTGAGCAGGGTCAGTTCCACTGTGGCCTGATCGAACTGGCTGGCTTGCAAGGCAAACTGTGCGCTGTCTCGGGAAGCGCGTTGGCCGCCCCAGAAATCAATTTCGTAGCTGGCGCTGAGGTTGGCATTGAAGTAATCCACGGCGCTGTTGTCACTGTCGGCATCGAGTTGGCTATAGCCATTGCCGCGCAGCAGTTTTTGCCGGTTGGCATTCAACCCCGCCGTGACCGTCGGCAGTTGCGAGCCGCCGGCCACCACTGTTTCCGCTTGGGCCTGATGCACCCGGGCGATGGCGGCGGCCAGATCGAAACTGCCGACGCGCGCCTGTTCGATCAGTTGATCCAGCTGCGGGCTGCCGAACTGCGTCCACCATTGCTGGTTGCTGCGGGTGGCGCTTTCATTGTGTGGAGATTGCCACGCGGCCGGCGGCTGGAGGCCGCTGTCCGGGCGCTGGGCGGGAGAGCCGCAAGCGCCGAGCAACAGGCAGAGCGTCAACAGAGTGAGGGGCGGCTTCATGGAAAGATCATTCACTGGTAAGGGCCGTGACCGGGTCGAGTCGGGCAGCTTTGCGGGCCGGCATGAAGCCGAAGACAACACCGGTGACCAGGGCGCAGCCGAAGGCGCCGAGCACCGCTATCAAAGAGAACGCGACAGCGACTTCGCTCAGAATCAGCACACCGCCGACCATTAGCGCGAGGGCGATACCGGCCAGCCCACCGACCACCGAAAGCATCACCGCTTCGGTCAGAAATTGCCGCAGGATGTCGCGTTGCCGTGCACCAGTGGCCATGCGGATACCGATCTCGCGGGTGCGTTCGCGCACCGTCATCAACATGATGTTCATCACGCCAATCCCGCCGACCAGCAGCGAAATCGCGGCAATCGAACCGAGCATCAGCGACAGGGTATTTTGCGTGCGCGCTTCGGCCTGAATCATCGCGGCGTTGTTGGTCAATTCGAAGTCCTTCTTGCCGTTGTGCAGTCGCAGCATCAGTTGCTCGATGGCTTTTTCGGTCTCTTTGACCTTGCGCGCATCGGCGGCGGCGATGGCGATGTATTCGGGATTATGCGTGCCAAACAACCGGACGCTGGCGGCGGAGTAGGGGATGGCGATGCGGTCGTCGCTGTCCGAGTCACCGGAGCTGGCGCCTTTTTCCGCGAGCACGCCGACCACCTGGAATGGCACGTTTTCGATGAGGATGTATTGGCCAATCGGGTTGGCCACGTCCTTGAGCAGTTTGGTCCGCACCTTGTGGCCGATCACCGCGACCGCTGCGGCGTTTTGTTCGTCGGCCTCGGTGAAGTAGCTGCCTTCGACCACCGGCCAGTTGAAGATCGCCGGAAAATTGGTGTCGTTTCCGCCGACGTAACTCAAGTGGTCGAGGTTACCGAAACGCACCCCGGCTTCCTGGCCATTGACCGGCATGATCCGCATCACTTGCGGCAGGCTGGCCACCGCCGCGACGTCATCGAGGGTGACGATGCCCGGCGCGGTACGCGGGTTGGGGGCCGAACCGCTGAGGTAAATGATGTTCGAGCCGAAGGCGCCCATCTGTGCCATCACCTGGCGCTTGCTGCCTTCGCCGACGGCGAGCATGACCACCACCGACGCCACGCCGATGATGATCCCCAGCAGCGTCAGCGCAGTGCGGAAGCGGTTGACCCACATCACTCGCCACGCCGCTTGCACCGCATCGACCAGTTCGCCTTTCCACGCACCAGTGGCTTCGGCGCCTTCGCTCAGACGCTTGCGCAAGTCCACGGCTTGCAACGCACCGGGATTGGCGGAGGCCTGCACGTCGGGGTTGTCGCGGGCGCTGTCGCTGATGATCAGGCCGTCGCGGATTTCGATGATGCGTTTGGCCCGTGCCGCGACTTCACGGTCGTGGGTGATCAGGATCACCACATGGCCCTGGCTCGCCAGTTCATCGAGCAACGTCATCACCTCGGCGCCGCTGTGGCTGTCGAGGGCGCCGGTGGGTTCGTCGGCGAGGATGATGTGCCCGCCGTTCATCAAGGCGCGGGCGATGGAGACACGTTGCTGCTGGCCGCCAGAGAGCTGGTGCGGGCGGTTGCCAGTGCGCGAAGCCAGGCCAAGGCGGTCGAGCAGGGCGGCGGCGCGGGCATGGCGTTCGGCCGCCGGGGTGCCGGCGTAGATGGCTGGCATCTCGACGTTTTCCTGGGCCGAGCCGGACGGAATCAGGTGATACCCCTGAAACACAAAACCAAAGGCTTCACGGCGCAGCCAGGCCAGTTCGTCACTGTCGAGCCCGGCGACGTTTTCCCCGGCGAAACGGTATTCGCCGCAAGTGGGGCGGTCGAGGCAGCCGAGGATGTTCATCAGCGTCGACTTGCCGGACCCGGAGGCGCCGACAATCGCCACAAACTCCCCGGCATGGATCGACAGGTCGATACCGCGCAGCACATGCACTTCGGGAGAGTCGCCGCCGCCGTAGGCTTTGCGGATGTCTTGCAGGTCGATCAGGGGCGTCTGCATTCAGCCGCCACTCCCGTCGGCCGGGCCGATCAGCAAGTGATCGCCTTCCTGCAAGCCATCGAGGATCTGCACCCGCAGGCGATCACTGATACCGGTGCGAACTTCGCGCTGCTCGATGCTGCCGTTCTTGGCCACGACTTGCGCGGTCTGGTTGCCCGGTTCCACGCCGCTTTGCAGCGCGGCAATGGGCGCGGTGAGTACATTTTTGGCCTGGTCGGACACGAAAAACACCTGTGTCGTCATTTCTGCCATGAGCGCGTTGTCGGCGTTCTCGACGTCGAGCAACACGGTGTACAGCACCACGCGCGCGCTGCCGCTTTTGCTCGAACTGGCCGGGCTGCCGCCGCCCTGACTGGTCTGGTCCAGTGGCTTGGGCGGTACGGGCAGAATCTGCCGTACGGTGCTGCTCCAGCGACGATTGCCACCGCTGAGGGTGGTGAACCAGGCGTTCATGCCGGGTTTGACGTGGCCGATGTCGGCTTCGGAAACCTCGGCCCAGACCGTCATCGGCGACAGCTTGGCGATGCGCAGAATCAGCGGAGTTTGCTGCTGGGCATTGAGCGTCTGGCCTTCACGGGCGTCGAGAGCGACGACCGTTCCGGACATGGGCGCGTAGATCCGCGTGTAACCGAGCTCGGCCTGATCGCTGCGCAGGCTGGCTTGCGCCTGGCGGATCTGCGCCTGGAACATGTCGATGCGAGCCTGGGTGGCGCGCAGTTCGGCCTGGGCGGTTTGCACGTCTTCTTCGCGGGTGGCGCCGCCGGCCTTGAGGTTCTGCTGGCGCTGGTATTTCTGCCGCGCGAGTTCGTGCAGAGCCCGTTGCTCCTGGAGCTGCGCCTTGAGGTTTTCAATGGAGAAGCGCCCGGCGTCGAGTTTGGCCTGTTGCGTGGACGGGTCGATTTCCACCAGCAACTGACCCTCCTTGACCACGTCGCCGACCTCCACATGAATCCTGTGGATTTGCCCGGACGCCTGAGCGCCGACATCGACATAACGCCGAGGTTGCAGCGTGCCCAATGCGGTGACGCTGCTTTCAATGTCGCCACGACTGACGGGCACGGTGGCGAATGTATCCCGGCCAGGCGGGATGATCTGCCAGGCGGCGACAGCAATAACGGGGATCATGCCAAGTGCTACAAGCAGGGCGCGTCGGGTCTGTCGGGGACGTTTCATGCAGGGTTCCGGCCAATGGGTGTCGGCCCGTCGTTCAACCTGCGCGCAGAGAGTGGCGACAGCCGAACGCTGTCGGGGAAGTTGACAGAGACGGGGAGCTGTCCTGTAAACGAGGAGCGGGGCGTGGAATTTAGGTTTTGACACATAGGGTTACACCTGTAGCTATTTATCGTGTAAGGCAAACCAATACTTTAAATCTACATGAGAATTACTATAAATTACGCAACTCGAACTGCCACTATCGTGCCACTGCCCATTTGGGCGGTCGACGATGGGGCTCAAGGACAGAAACCGCATCCGTGCGGCCGGGAGTCATGTTGGAAAACTACTATCGCGAGCTGGTGTGTTTCCTGAACGCCAAGCTAGGCAACCGCCAGGTGGCCGAAGATGTGGTGCATGACGCCTATGTGCGGGTCCTGGAGCGTTCCAGCGACACGCCCATCGAGCAACCCCGGGCGTTTCTGTATCGCACCGCCCTCAATCTGGTGATCGACGACCATCGGCGCAATGCCCTGCGTCAGGTTGAATCGCTGGAAGTACTCGACACCGAGGAACGTTACTTCACGCCATCCCCGCACAATAGCCTCGATCACGGCCAGCGCCTGCAAATGCTCCAGCGTGCCTTGGCGGAACTGTCACCCCTGTGTCGCGACAGTTTTCTACTGCGCAAGATCGAGGGGCTGTCCCATCCGGAAATTGCCGAACACCTGGGCATTTCCCGGGCGCTGGTGGAAAAGCACATCGTCAATGCGATGAAGCATTGTCGGGTGCGGATGCGCCAGTGGGACGCCCATTGATCCCTGCCGGTTAAATTTTATTTCACTGTCCTCGTTCCTACTCAACAGACGACCTGCTGACCTGCCAAGGCCGGTCAGGTCACTTAGGCTTACTCCCCATCGGTTGAGGGGTTCATCCAGAGGACACTGGAAATGACACAGGCAATTGCATCGCCCATCGTTCACGACCTGATCGGCGTCGGTTTCGGCCCTTCGAACCTGGCGCTGGCCATCGCTCTGCAAGAGCGCGGGCCGAGCCAGGGCGAGCTGGATGTTCTGTTTCTCGACAAGCAGGCGGACTATCGCTGGCACGGCAACACCCTGGTGACCCAGAGTGAATTGCAGATCTCCTTCCTCAAGGACCTGGTGACGCTGCGCAATCCGACCAGCCCGTATTCCTTCGTCAACTACCTCAAGCATCACGGTCGTCTGGTGGACTTCATCAACCTCGGCACCTTCTATCCGTGCCGCATGGAATACAACGACTACCTGCGCTGGGTCGCCGCGCAATTTGAAACGCAGAGCCGTTACGGCGAAGAGGTACTGACCATCGAGCCGGTGCTGCACAGCCAGCAGGTTGAAGCATTGCGGGTGATCTCGCGCGATGCACAGGGTCATCAGCATGTTCGCACCACGCGTTCAGTGGTGGTCAGTGCTGGCGGTACACCGCGCATTCCGCCAGCGTTCAAGTCGCTCAAGGATGACAGCCGTGTGTTTCACCACTCGCAGTATCTGGCGCAAATGGCCAAACAACCGTGTGTGAACAACCAGCCGATGAGTATCGCCATCATCGGTGGCGGGCAGAGCGCCGCGGAAGCGTTCATCGATTTGAACGACAGCTTCCCCTCGGTGCAAGTCGACATGATCCTGCGCGGTTCGGCGCTGAAGCCGGCGGATGACAGCCCGTTCGTCAACGAAGTGTTCTCGCCGGAGTTCACCGACCTGGTGTTCCAGCAAGCCCACAGCGAGCGCGAACGCCTGGTCAACGAGTACCACAACACCAACTATTCGGTGGTGGACATCGACCTGATCGAACGCATCTACGGCATCTTCTATCGCCAGAAAGTCTCGGGTATCGCACGCCATGCGTTCCGCACCTTGACCACGATCGAAAAAGCCACCGCCACCGAGCGCGGGATCGAGCTGGCGGTGCGCAACAACGCCACGGGTGAAGTCACGGTGCGTCATTACGACGCCGTGGTGCTGGCCACCGGTTATGAGCGGCAGATGCACCGCAAATTGCTGGCGCCGATGGAGCAGTACCTGGGGGATTTTGAAGTTGATCGCAACTACAAGCTGATCACTGATGAACGCTGCAAGGCCGGCATTTATATGCAGGGCTTCTGCCAGGCAAGCCATGGGTTGAGCGACACTTTGCTGTCAATCCTGCCGATTCGGGCGGATGAGATTGCCGGTTCGTTGTATGAGCATGGCAAAAGCCGTGGACACAGCCGCTCGATGGTGGACTTGTTGTTGGCCACTGCCAGCTGAGATTTTCGGCGCCTCTGTGGCTGCCATCGCGAGCAGGCTCGCTCCCACACTAGACCTGTGTATACAGGCCCAATGTGGGAGATTCCATGTTGCAGGGCAACCCTGCAATCTTAAATTCGGCTGGTATTGGCTCTGGTTTTTCATGAGTGCGAATGCCACCCGGCACGGCTTGCGGGCGAATCCTGATCACCGAAGAAAAGCTATCGCGCCTTCATGCTGACGGCCTCGTTCCCTCGTTTGCTTCAGAAATATGACCGAGTAATTAGGAAAAGTCCTACATAGGCCGACATCAGTCTTCCGTAGCCTAGCGCCCCACATTGATACCTTGTGGACTTCGCTTTGACGAACCCAGCATTACGAATCCTGATCGCCGACGAGCAACACTTTCATCGGATGAAGGTCGAGCGCCTGTTCAACCATTTGGGTTACTACCGGGTGGCACCGGTTCAAAATCTTGAAGAACTGTTGACCCTGGTCGAGTACGGTTGTGAACCGTTTGACCTGGTGGTCATCAATGCTGCACTAACCGCTGGATCATTGGACCTGTACGAGTTCTTCCTCGACAACTGCCAGGTGCGGCATGCCCTGATTTTCAACGACCAGCCTTCTCGATTGGCGTCTATGCCTCTCTGCGTAAAACAGACGATTCATGTGAGTCCAATATCGCTTCCTGACCCGATGTGCATCCAGCGTTTGATGTCCAGCGTCGATGTTGATGCGCGCGCACCATTACCCGAGGGGCCAATGGTGGATTGAAACCGAGGTGACCGTTCGTCTGGACTGTCATTTCTGACAGGTAGATTTGGCCACCCGACAATGTAAGAGTTCTCGCGCCGCTGCTGCGTCTATTCCGGACTTTTCCGGCGGGCAGACGTGGCCGCATCGTCGATTTTTTGCACAGGGAGTTGCCATGACGTCAGTGCTGATTGTGGACGATCATCCGGTGGTTTGCGCCGCAGTCAAAATGGTACTTGAGCGAGAAGGTTTCAAACTGATTTATGAAGCCGCCAGCGTCGGTGAGGCGTTGGTGATACTCCGTGAGCACAACGTTGATCTGGTGATTCTGGACCTGGTGATGCCCGGCGGTAACGGGCTGGATGTTCTGGAGCGAATCAAAGTCAGCAATTTGGCGTGTAGGGTGCTGGTATTCACGTCTCTTGACCCGCTGTTTTTTCAGGAGCGTTGCATGCGCGCCGGGGCCTTGGCCTATGTCGCCAAGACCAACGACCTCAGTCAATTACACAAGGCCATACATGCGTTGATCGCCGGGTACACCTATTTCGCGCAGCTGCCCAGCGCATCAATGGACGCGCTTTCGCAAAGCGAAAAACAAATGATCGATAAACTCTCCAACCGCGAGCTGACCATCCTCCAGTATCTCGCCCGGGGTACCACCAACAAGGCCATCGCCGAGGCGATGCACCTGAGCCACAAGACGGTCAGTACCTACAAGACCCGATTGATCGAAAAACTCGGCGTGAAGGCGGCTGTTCATCTACGTGATTTCGCCATACGCAATCACTTGATCTGAGGGCGCCTTAACGTGCGTATTCTGCTGTGCGCCTTGATGTTATGCCTGGTGCCGCCGACGCTGGTCGCCCAGGATGATCAGCCGAAGTCCTTGCAGCTGCTGGGGCGTTCGATTGTGGCGGGTTATGAGGTCCGGTTGGATAAAAAGGACCGGCAATGGTTGCGCAGCAAGCGTGTTCTGCGCCTCGGGGTGAGCGGGCCGGACTACCCACCCTTCGAAGTCACAGGCAAACACAATGAGCTGGAAGGCATCACCGCCGATTACGCCCGATTGATTGCGCAACTGCTGAACATTCCCATTGAGGTTCAGCGTTATGGCACGCGGGAAGCGGCCATGGAGGCTTTGAAATTCGATGCGCTTGATTTGCTTGGGACCTCGAACAATTTCGAAGCGGCCGACCCCGAATTAGTCCTGTCCATCCCCTATGCGGAAGATCTGCCGATGCTGGTCACCCGATGGGACGAGCGCATGCCCGAGGACCTGGCGGGTAAACGCATCGCCATGGTCGAAGACTATTTGCCTGCGCGAGCGGTAGAAACGTTTTATCCCGAGGCGAGTCTGCAACGTTATCCATCAGCGCTCGATGCGCTCGGGGCGGTGGCGTATGGGCAAGATGACGTGTACCTGGGGGACCTCATCAGCGCCAGTTACCTGATCAACAATAACTACCCCAATGATGTTCAGTTAGTGGGGCCGTCCGGGCTCGACGCCAACCCCTTCGGCTTTGCTCTGGCTCGGGACAACCTGCCGCTGAAGCACATCATCGACAAGGCGTTGGCGGCGATTCCCTTGGATCAACGCGCAGCCATCGATCAGCGCTGGAGCGCCGGCAAGGTCAACCGGCTGGGACAGCAGCGCGTCAACCTCAGCGCCAGTGAGCAGCGCTGGCTGGACCGTCATCCGACGGTGACTGTCGGGGTGGCCGAGAACTTTGCGCCCCTGACATTCTTCAATGCCGAGGGGCAATTCAATGGGTTGACGGCACAGTTGCTGACGCTGATCAGCCAGCGCAGCGGTTTGCACTTCAACGTGCTAAGGGGCCAATCCGTTGACCAGCAGATTCAGCAACTCAAGGTGGGCGAAATCGATGTCATACCCGCGATTATCCCTACCACAGAAGGTGAAGCAGACCTGCATTTCACCAGGCCCTATCTGACCAATCCGTACACGCTGGTCAGTGCCAACACGCCGGGTAGTCCAAAGACGCTGGAGGACCTGGCCAGTAAACGACTGGCGATTCATCACAGCCACCCGATACGCACGCTCATTCAGGCGCGGGTGCCGGGCGTGCGGATGGTGGATGTTGAAAGTCCGGCGCAAGGCCTGGAATTGGTCATGAAAACGGAGGCCGACGCGGCACTCAGTTCATTGTTCATGACCCGTTACCTGATAGCCCGCTATTACCAGGGCCGTTTGCGGATCAGCAGTACCGTGGGTGATGAACCGGCACGTATTGCGCTGGCGACGGATCGCGAAGCTTTGGAGTTGCAATCGATCTTGAACAAGGCATTGCTGAGCATCTCGCCCGAAGAAATGGACGCACTGATCGCCCGCTGGGGCAATGATGTGGTGGTGGATGACAGCTATTGGTTGCGTCATCGCCCAGCCATCTTGCAGGCGTTTGCCGCTGCCGCCGTGTTACTCCTGCTGGCCTTCGGCTGGATCGCCTGGCAGCGCCGACAGATCCGCCAACGTCAACGGTGGTTGCAGCAATTGCAGGACGCCAAGGACGCCGCCGACGACGCCAATCGCGCGAAAACAACATTTCTGGCGACCATGAGCCACGAAATCCGTACGCCGATGAATGCCCTGATCGGCATGCTCGAATTGGCCGGGATGCGGGCAGAAGAGGGCGTCGCCGACCGTGACGCCCTGGAGGTAGCGTCCACTGCCGCGCAGCAGTTACTGGCATTGATTGGCGATATCCTGGACATTGCCCGCATCGAATCCGGCCATTTGTCCCTGACACCCGAGCGTGTCAATTTGCATGCGCTGGTGACATCGGTATGCCGGGTGTTCGAAGGCCTGGCTCGGCAGAAAGGTCTGACATGGCGAGTTGAACTGGAGGCGCGCAGTGACCGTGACGTGCTGATCGACCCAACGCGTTTCAAGCAGGTGCTGTCCAATCTGTTGAGCAATGCGATCAAGTTTACCCAGACAGGTGGGGTGAGCCTGACACTGCGGGTTGTGCCGGGAATTTCGGGTCATCTGGCGGTGAACGTTCATATCGAAGACACCGGCATTGGCATCAGCGCACTAGATCAGCAGCGCTTGTTCAGCCCGTTCGTCCAGGTCGGCAACAGCCAACAGTCGGGCCGCAAAGGTTCCGGTCTGGGGCTGGTGATCAGTCGCACCCTGTGCGAAATGATGGGGGGGCGGCTGGTGCTCGGCAGCGTCCTTGGGCAGGGCACTCAGGCCGACATCAGTCTGTCGCTGGTGGCTTTGAAAGCGTTGTCCCCCTGTGATGCGGTGGACAGTGGAATAGCGCTATCCACCCGAGCGCTGACAGTTTTGGTGGTCGATGACTTTCTGGTTAATCGCTTGTTGCTGACCCGTCAGCTGAGCTATCTGGGGCACTGTGTCATAGAGGCCGAGGATGGCGAACAAGGTCTCGAACAATGGCGCGCCCATGAGTTCGATGTTGTCATCAGCGACTGCAATATGCCAGGGCTCAGCGGTTATGAATTGGCGAGCGCGATTCGTGATGAAGAGCGTGCCTATGGATTGCCGCCCACCATGATTCTGGGGTTTACCGCCAATGCGCAGCCTGAGGAAAAGATTCGATGCCTGGAAGCGGGCATGGACGACTGCTTGTTCAAGCCAATCCTGCTGGCGGATTTGAGGGGGTGGCTGGGGGCTCGATTCGCGGCCGATTTGCCCGCGCCGATTGAAGATCATTCAGCGACCGGGATCGACTTGACGGGGCTGGAGCGTTACGTCGGTGAAGACCGGACCCTGATCAATCGATTGTTGCGTGAATTGGCCCAGTCCAACCACGATGACCGTATTCATTTGCTGCAAGCGCATGTTGGCGACAACCGTCCGCGTCTTCAGGAACTGGCGCACCGCATCAAGGGCAGTGCGCGGATTGTCCGCGCAGAGCGCTTGATCGAGTGTTGCGAGGATCTGGAGCGAGCCTGCGCCGAGGGGCGCGCCGCACTCATCGATGAAGCCGTTGATCAGCTGCAGCGCGCCATGAAAAGTCTCGGGCAGCACCTCACGCGTGACTAGCCCGGTGCGATGCTTACGTGCGCGCCTCAAGAATCATGCAAGTCGTCGACCCCGTCGCATACAACCGCCCATCCACATCATAAATCCGCCCCTCGGCCAGCGCGGTTGAACGCCCCAAGTGAACGATCTTGCCCTCGGCGCGTACCGGCCCGCTGGCGCCCGTCAGCGCACGCACATAGCTGATTCGCAGATCCAGCGTCGTATAGCCCTGACCCTTCTTCAGTTGTGAATGAATCGCGCAGCCCATGCACGAGTCCAGCAACGTCGCTGCATACCCGCCATGCACACTGCCCAGCGGGTTGTAATGCCGTGCGTCAGGGGTGCCCTGAAAGATAAACAGCCCGGCTGACCATTCGATGGGGATGAAATCCATCAGCGCGCCAATCGGCGGCGAGGGCAGTTCACCGTTGCCGATGCCGTCGAAGAACTCGGCGGGCGACAGCGCGCTGACGTCGGCCATGGACAGGCTGCCAGGGCCGGCGAGGCGGCCGCGCATGGCGTGTTCCTGGGCGATCCATTGAGCAAGCGTGGCTTCGCGGGTGGGGCTTTGCATAGATATGTCCTCGGGCGGAACGGATATTATGGTTGTAATCCCGATCGATATTATGTCCGAAATAAAAAATCCACCAGCCCCGCGTGTCGCATCACATCAGGCGATGTCAGCGTGGTTGAACTCCTCTCCCAGAAAGTCGATCAACGTGCGCACCGACGGCAGCAGTCCACGGCGAGAAGGAAAGATTGCATGGATGATTCCGCATTTTGGTTCCCAACCCGGCACCAGGTTGACCAACCGACCGGCCGCCATGTCATCGCGCACCACTACGCTCGGCAGGTGCGCAATGCCAATACCCGCAACCACTGCATGACGCAATGCGAGCAAATCATCGGTGACCAAGCGTGGCGTATGTCGAATCAGTGCGCTGGCGCCTTCGGCGCCGAACAATTCCCACTGATATTCACGCTGGGCAGCTCCCCAATGCAGGCTCGGCAAACCGCTCAGGTCGGCAGGGGAGGCGGGGGACGACAGGCGTTCGGCCCAGGCTGGGCTGCCCACCACGCACTGGGTACTGTTGCCCAGAACCTTCATCACCATGTCGGTGTTTTCCAGTGGCGGAAAGCGCACACGCAGGGCTATATCGAACCCTTCGTGGATCAGGTCGACCCGGCGATTGGTGCTCTCGATAAATAATTCCACCAACGGGTATTTGAGCATGTAGCGCGTCAGCATGGGCCCGACCCAGGAGTTGAGCAGCGCCGTCGGGCAACTGATGCGCACCAGGCCTTGAGGCTCGGAGCGATTGCGTTCGATCAGTTCGGCGGCACTTTCTGCTTCGACGCGCATGGCCAGGCAACGCTGGTAGTAAGCCTGGCCGATTTCCGTCAACGAACAATGGCGGCTGGTGCGATGCAACAGGCGGACACCGAGGCGCTCTTCAAGCTCGGCGATGCGTCGGCTGAGCTTCGATTTAGGCATGTCCAACGCCCGACCAGCCGGAGCGAAACCGCCGTGTTCCACCACTTGAGTGAAGTAGTAAAGGGTGTTGAGGTCTTCCATTATCGTTCCCCAAATAGAACGCAAAGACTGATTTTTGCAGTCTAGCGCACCAAAGGTTCGAGTTTTAAGCTGTGTCCATGGCTTCACGCACCTCATCAGGAGACACCATGAAAAACATCATCGGTATCTACACCAGTCCACGCACCCATTGGGTCGGCGACGGTTTTCCGGTTCGTACGCTGTTTTCCTACGACCACCTGGGCAAGCACATCAGCCCGTTCCTGCTGCTGGATCATGCAGCTCCTGCCGAATTCACCCCGACCACCGAACGACGTGGCGTTGGTCAGCATCCGCACCGTGGGTTCGAAACCGTGACTATCGTTTACAAGGGTGAACTGGAACACCGTGACTCCACCGGCAGCGGCGGCACGATCGGCCCTGGCGATGTTCAGTGGATGACCGCTGCTTCGGGGATCTTGCATGAGGAGTTTCACTCCGAGAGTTTCGCCAAATCCGGCGGCACTCTGGAAATGGTGCAGCTATGGGTCAATCTGCCGGCCAGGGACAAAATGGCCGACGCCGGTTACCAGACCATCCTCGATGGCGACATCCCGAACATCCCGCTCAAGAACCAGGCCGGCAACCTGCGCTTGGTCGCCGGTGAGTTCGACGGCCACACCGGTCCGGCGCGCACATTCACGCCGATTGACGTCTGGGATTTGCGTCTCAAGGACGGCAAGTTGTTGACCCTGGACCTGCACGAAGGTCGCAACACGGCATTGGTGGTGTTGCACGGCACGGTTCTGGTCAATGGTCAGGAGTCGGTGGGCGAAGGCCAGTTGGTGTTGTTTGATCGCGACGGCGATCAGTTGACCCTGGAAGCCAGCCAGGACGCCGTAGTGCTGTTGCTCAGTGGTGAGCCGATCGACGAACCGATTGTCGGGCACGGCCCGTTCGTGATGAACACCGAGCAAGAAATTCACCAGGCTTTCGCCGACTTCCAGTCTGGCCGCTTCGGCCAGATGCACGGTTAACCCGTCGCGCTTCAACCACCCGCTCTACACAGGATGCGTAGGCCGGTTCTCAGGCCAGGGATGGCTGTTGCCCAAACGAAAGAGGAAACGCACATGAATACCGTCAACGCGGCCAACTTCAACGGCCTGAAACCGATCATCGACCCTAACGACAGCGCCATGCTGTTGATCGATCACCAAAGTGGGCTGTTCCAGATCGTCAAGGACATGGACGTGCCACAACTGCGCGCCAACGCCATTGCCCTGGCCAAAGCCGCGACCCTGCTGAACATGCCGGTGATTACCACCGCTTCCGTCCCGCAAGGCCCCAATGGGCCGTTGATTCCCGAGATTCACGAAGCCGCTCCGCATGCCCAATACGTGGCACGCAAGGGCGAAATCAATGCCTGGGACAACGCCGAGTTTCACGCGGCAGTAAAAGCCACCGGCAAAAAAACCCTGGTCATCGCCGGCACGCTGACCAGCGTATGCCTGGCGTTTCCGTCCATCGCAGCGGTGCATGAGGGCTACAAAGTGTTTGCGGTAGTCGACGCCTCCGGCAACCACTCAAAACTGGCCACTGATCTGACCATCGCCCGTTTGGCACAGGCCGGAGTCGTGCCGATCGACATCATGGCCACGCTCTCTGAATTGCAAGGCTCGTGGAACCGTCCGGATGCCGAGCAGTGGGCCGCTGTCTACGCCCAGGCCATGCCGCATTATCAATTGTTGATCGAAAGTTACCTCAAGGCTCAGCAAGTGGCGAATGAACACGAAGTGCTGGACTCCCAGCGCTAAACGACTACCCCACGCCGACATCCATTCGGCATCGACAACACGCGAGGACTGCTGCAATGACTACTTCTTACAAACGTCTCGACAAGGACAACGCTGCGGTTTTGATGGTTGATCACCAGGCGGGTCTGCTGTCTCTGGTGCGCGACATCGAACCGGACCGTTTCAAGAACAATGTGCTGGCCCTGGCCGACCTGGCCAAGTATTTCAAGTTGCCGACCATCCTCACCACCAGTTTCGAAAACGGCCCCAACGGCCCGCTGGTGCCAGAGCTCAAAGCGCTGTTTCCGGATGCGCCTTACATCGCCCGTCCTGGCCAGATCAATGCCTGGGACAATGAAGATTTCGTCAAGGCGATCAAGGCGACTGGCAAGAAACAGCTGATCATCGCTGGCGTGGTGACGGAAGTCTGTGTGGCGTTCCCGGCACTCTCGGCGCTCGCCGAAGGCTTCGAGGTGTTCGTGGTGACTGACGCTTCCGGCACCTTCAACGAGCTGACCCGACAATCGGCCTGGGACCGCATGTCGGCCTCCGGCGCGCAGTTGATGACCTGGTTCGGCCTGGCTTGTGAACTGCATCGCGACTGGCGTAACGACGTGGAAGGGCTGGGCACCTTGTTCTCCAACCACATTCCGGACTATCGCAACCTGATGACCAGCTTCAACACACTGACCAACAGCAAATAACGGCTGGCAACCTAAATCCCCGGTGGAAGCGAGGCTACTCGCGAAAGCGGTATAACAGACACCTGTGCAGTGACTGTCACACCGCCATCGCGAGCAGCCTCGCTCCCACATTGGTTTTGCATGAAACCCTCCTACACTGTGCCCAATGTGTGAGATCTTCACGCCATTGGCCTTCGTTGGAGTTGTTCAATGCTGTCTTTTTTCACCGATCATCCGTTGGTCTGCGCCCTGGTCCTGATCGTGGTCGATCTTGGGCTGTGGCGCTTGATCAGTGCCAGTGGCAGCAACTGGAAACTGCTGGTCAGACTGGTGATTTTCTCGTTGTTCAGCGTCCTGTTGTTCAACGAGGGCTTGAACCCGTTGGAGGTAGCGCCTTGGGCCGACAACGTGCCATTGCACCTGGCGGCCACCGGTTTGCAGATTGGTTGGTGGCTGTTCGGCGCGCGGACCCTGACAGTGCTGATCGGCGCGGTGATGATGCAGCGGGTCGGGCACACCGGGCGCTTGCTTCAGGATCTGCTGGGCGCGGTGATCTTCCTGATCGCGATCATCGCGGCGCTGGCGTACGTGCTCGATCTGCCGGTCAAAGGCGTACTGGCCACCTCCGGCGCCTTGGCGATCATCGTCGGCCTGGCCTTGCAAAGTACCCTCAGCGACGTGTTCTCCGGGATCGTCCTCAACACCACCAAGCCCTATCAACTCGATGACTGGATCTCCATCGATGGCACTGAGGGCCGGGTCATCGACATCGACTGGCGTGCCACGCGCCTGCAAACCGCCCAAGGCAGCATGGCAGTGATCCCCAATTCGCTGGCAGCCAAGGCCAAGATCATCAACTTCAGCCGGCCGAGCGACATTTTTGGCGTATCGATCAGCCTGCAACTGAGCCCGCACGCGCGCCCGCAAACGGTGATCGATGCGCTGGAACGGGCGATGCAGGGCTGCCGCTTTTTGTTGAACAAACCGGCACCGTGCGTCGCACTCAAGGGCTCAAGCGCCGCCGGCGTGGAATACGAAATCAGTGGCTTTGTGGTTTCGATGGACCAGAAACGCATGGTGCGCAATCTGTTGTTCGATCTGTCGTACCGGCATTTGCAGGCGGCGGGCGTCAGCCTGTTGTCGACCGTAGAACCGAATGCGCCGGGCGGCTTGTCACGGCCTCGGGCATTGCTGGAAGGTTCGGCGATCTTCTCAACCTTGCGTCAGGAAGAGAAAGAGACCTTCAGCCAGCACATGACCCTGCAAAACTTCCGTACCGGGGACATGGTCCTGCCGGCAGGGGAAGTCAGCGACCATTTGTTCATCATCGAATCCGGGGTGGTTTCGGTGGAGTTGAGCCGCGGCGGCGTCAAGTTCGAGTCCGGGCGCATGGGCCCGGGCGAGGTGATCGGCGAAGGCGGGATCCTGTCGGACTCCGCGCTGCCGGCCGACTTCATCGCCAAGACCGCCTGCAGCTTGTACCGGATCGAGAAGGACTACCTCAAACCCTGCCTGGATGCGCGGCATGACATTGGCGAGTCGATGAAGGCGCTGCTGGATTTCCGCTTGAACAAGGCGCAGACACTGACTCAGGAAGTGCCGAAGGTGGTGGAGAGGAAGGGGTTTTTGCAGTGGTTGCGCAAAAAGGCCTAGCGATCCAATGGCCTCCTCGACTTCTGGAAGATTGGCTATTTGTCAGAAGGGCAGGCGGGATTAACGTGACTCCACCACCACTTGTAATCGGAGTCCGCCATGAAACCTCGTATCGATTTCTACACCGCTTCCCCGGATGCGCTCAAAGCCATGATCGCCCTGGAAACCGCTGTTTCGAAACTGCCGCTGGAAAAGAACCTGATCGAACTGGTCAAGCTGCGCACCTCGCAAATCAACGGCTGCGCCTTCTGCCTCGACATGCACAGCGCCGATGCCCGCAAGGGCGGTGAAGACGAGCGCCGTCTGTACACGCTGTCGGCCTGGCGCGAAACGCTGTTCTTCACCCCACGTGAACGCGCGGCACTGGCCTGGACCGAATCCTTGACGCTGGTGAGCCAGACCCATGTGCCGGACGAGGACTACGAACTGGCAACGTCCGAGTTCAACCCGAAAGAACTGGTCGACCTGACCGTGGCCATTACCACCATCAACGCCTGGAACCGCCTGGCGATTGGGTTCCGCAAAATGCCTCAGGCATGATCAATGAGCATCCGCTGACGGCGCGGCCGGTGGTTGCACCTTGCGCATAAGGGGCACCATCGCCGTGGCAATAATGAAACAAACCATGATCATCAAAAAAGCGTCGCCATAGGTTTGGGTCTGGGCTTCGCGGTAGGTCAACAGCCAGAGCTGATGCAGGCTCGCGGTGACGCCCGTGTCACCGCTGAGGCCGAGGGCGGTGAAGTTGTTGCCGACCTGCGACATCCACTGATTCAGCGCTTCGTTGGTGCTGTTGAGGTGTTCCGCCAGCCGGGTGAAATGCAGGTTGGTGCGGTCGTTGAGGATGGTCGCGCAGGCGGCGATGCCGATGGCGCCCCCCAGGTTGCGCATCAGATTGAACAAACCTGACGCATGTTTGAGCCGCGCCGGTGCGAGGCCACCCAAGGTCAAGGTCACCGCTGGTGGCACCGCGAGTTGCTGGGCAATTCCGCGCAACGCTTGCGGCAACATCAATTCCCTGGCGCCCCAGTCGTGGGTGATCGGGCTGAAATCCCACATCGACAAGGCGAACAGGCCAAGGCCAGCCATCATGATCCAGCGCAGATCGACGCGATTGGCCAGAAAGGCGTACAGCGGAATCGCCATGATCTGGAACACCCCGGTGGAGAAAACCGCCAGACCAATGTCCAGTGCGCTGTAGCCACGTACCCGGCCGAGAAACAGCGGTGTCAGGTAAATGGTGGCGAACAGGCCGATCCCGGTGACGAACGAGAAGAAACAGCCGAGGGCGAAGTTACGGTCCTTCAAGGCGCGTAAATCGACGATCGGATTGGCCACGTGCAAGGTCCGGCCGATGAAGGCCAGACCGGCGAGGCCGCTGATCCAGGCGGTGGTGAGAATGGTGCTGTCGCTGAACCAGTTCCAGCGCGGGCCTTCTTCGAGGGTGTATTGCAGGCAGCCGAGAAACAGCGCCATGAACACCATGCTCAGATAGTCCGCGCCCTTGAGTAGCGACAAGTCCGGCTGGTCAATTTTCACCAGCATCGGCACGGCCACGGCGACGAAAATCCCCGGCACCAGGTTGATATAGAACAGCCAGTGCCAGGACGAAATGTCGGTGATAAAACCGCCGATCACCGGTCCCAAGGTCGGTGCCAGCGAGGCCACGGCACCGATGGTTGCGGCTGCAATGACCCGTTGTTTGCCGGTGAAGAAAAAGAACGCGGTGGTGAACACCAGCGGGATCATCGAACCGCCGAGAAAACCTTGCAGCGCCCGAAAGGCGATCATGCTCTGAATGTTCCAGGCGATGCCACACAACAGGCTGGCCAAGGTGAAACCGACCGCCGACGCGCAGAACAACCAGCGGGTCGAAAACACCCGCGACAGCCAGCCCGAGAGTGGAATCACGATGATTTCGGCGATCAGGTAACTGGTCTGCACCCACGCCGTTTCGTCGGTACCAGCCGAGAGCCCGCCGCCGATGTCTCGCAACGAGGCCGAAACGATCTGAATATCCAGCAGCGCAATGAACATACCGATACACATGCTGGCGAAGGCGAACACCTTCGTCGCCGTCGCCATGTCGGCGGCATTGAACGGTTGCGCGGGGACGGCGAGGACGCGGCTCATGGTGTGCTGGCCACAACTGGGGTTTCAGCGTCTTTGCGGGTGTCGATTTCAGCCGTCACCGACAGGCCGGGACGCAGGTGGCCGAGCACACCGTCGGCCGGATCGAGGATGATGCGCACCGGCACTCGCTGGACGATCTTGGTGAAGTTGCCGGTGGCGTTTTCCGGTGGCAGCACGCTGAACTGCGAGCCACTGGCCGGTGCGAGGCTGCCCAGATGACCATGGAATTCCTGCCCCGAGAGCACGTCCGCATGGATGATCACCCGTTGGCCCGGAATCATCCGCGCCAGCTGATCTTCCTTGAAGTTGGCATCGACCCACAAACCACTGGACGGCACCACCGACAACAACTGCGAACCGGCCTGCGCATAGGCGCCGGTTCGCGCCCGACGATTGCCGATCACGCCATCCACCGGGGCCTTGAGTTCGGTGTAACCCACATTCAACTGCGCCAGATCCCGTTCGGCCCGAGCCTGCATCAGCGCGGCGCGGGCTTGCTGTTTCTGGGTGTCGATCACGTTCAGCTGACGTTGCGCCGCCAGTAGTTCAGCCTGGGCCCGCGAACTGTGCGCCTGAGCGGTCTTGAACGTGGCATCGGCCCGTTGTGCGCTTTCCACCGAGACAGCGTTGCTGTTCACCAGTTTTTTGTAGCGGGCATTGTCATCCCGAGAGCGGGCGGTTTCCGCGCCAGCGGCATCGATCCCGGCGCGGGCCTGGCCGATCACCGCGTACTGCAATTGTTCGGTGGCGTCGAGATTGGCCAGCAAAGCTTCTTCGGCGGCGACCGCGCCTTCGGCCTTGGCGAGATTCGCGCGGTAGTCGCGGGCGTCGAGGCGAATCAGCACATCGCCGGCCTTCACTGCCTGGTTGTCGGTGACCAGTACTTCCTCGATATACCCGGCGACTTTCGGGCCGATGACCGTGACGTCGCCGCCGATGTAGGCATCGTCGGTTTCTTCAATGAAACGACCGGCCGTCCACCAGTGACTCGCATACAGCCCGGCAGACGCCAGGGCTGCGATGACGGCCGTCAGCAGGATCAACCGTTTGAGCAGGGGAGGCTTGGGTGCGCTCACCGGGACAGCAAGGTCGGGTTCGAGGCTGGGCATGCTGGTCATGGGGGGTTACCTGTGAAAAACGGGTGTTTATTACGCATGTAATATGACGCAGGTAATATTTACTGGCAATTGATTTTTTATGCCGGTCGTCAGGTCACTCCGGCAGAAAGAAAGGCTGATCAATTGTTTAAGAAATGTGGGTACCAGGATGCGTCTTGCATTTCTGCGGTAACGCAATTTTTGTAGCAGCAGGCACCGCCTGCCGCTACAGATAGTGTTATGGCTTGTTAAGGAGCCAACCGCGCACTGGCAACCTTAATCCCATCCTGTCCGTCCCGACTGCTCACCCCCGTCAACCAAGCCTCCAGCACCGCCGGATTAGCCTTCAACCACGCCTTCGCCGCCGCCCTTGGTTTCTGATTCTGATTCAATACCGCGTCCATCAACTGATTCTCCATGGCCAGTGTGAACTCCATGTTTTGCAGCAGTTTGCCGACGTTGCTGCATTCCTTCAGGTAGTCCTTGCGCACGTTGGTGTAGACCGTGGCCTGGCCGTAGTTCGGGCCGAAGTACTCGTCGCCGCCGCTGAGGTACTTCATCTTGTTGCGGGTGTTCATCGGGTGCGGTTCCCAGCCGAGGAACACCATCCACTCGTTCTTGCGCGTAGAGCGTTTGAGTTGCGAGAGCATTGCCGCTTCGCTGGATTCCACGACTTTGAAATCCTTCAGCCCGAAAGCGTCTTTGTCGATCATGCTCTGGATCAGGCGATTGCCGTCGTTGCCGGGTTCGATGCCGTAGAGTTGGCCTTTGAGTTTGTCCTTGAATTTGGCGATGTCGGCGAAATCATGCAGCCCGGCGTCGTAGACGTAGTCGGGCACGGCCAAGGTGTATTTGGCACCGTGCAAGTTGGCGCGCACGGTTTCCACGGTGCCGGCGTCGCGGAAGGGCTTGATGTCGTTTTCGGTGGTGGGCATCCAGTTGCCCAGGAATACGTCCAGTTCTTTACCAGAGGACAGGGCGCGATAGGTCACGGGAATCGACAGCAGGGTGGTTTTGGTTTTATAGCCCAGCGATTCCAGAACTTCGCTGGCGATCGCGGTGGTGACGCTGATGTCGGTCCAGCCGACATCGGAAAAACGTACCGTGGCGCAGGACTCCGGTTCCGCTGCCTGGGCCAGTAGCGGCAGAGTGATCGACGCAAGCAAGAGCAAGGCTTTCATAGGGACGACTCCTTGGAGGTAAACGTCAGACACCGAACCAGTTCAGCGGCGCCGGTTCGGTGTTGAGGTAGATGTGCTTGAGTTCGGTGAATTCATCCAGCCCGGCCCGGGACAGTTCGCGCCCGATGCCGCTGGACTTGAAGCCACCCCACGGCGCCTGTGGGAATGCGGCGTTGTAGTCGTTGATCCACAAGGTGCCGACCCGCAGCCGTTTGGCCATGCGGTAGGCCTTGCCGATATCCCGGGTCCATACGCCGGCTGCCAGGCCATAAGGCGTGTCGTTGGCCAATTTCAGCGCCTGTGCCTCGCCGCTGAAACGCTCGACAGTGATCACCGGACCGAAGATTTCCTCCCGGGCGATCTGCATTTCGCACGTCACGTCATCGAGCAAGGTCGGGCGCAACCAGAAGCCGCGTTCGAACTGCTCGGGAATCGTGCCGCCAGCGCGCAACCTCGCGCCTTGCTCGACGGCACCGGCAATCATCGTCAGGATCTGATCACGCTGGCTGGCGGAAATCAGCGGGCCCATTTGCGTCAGCGGATCAAGGCCGTCGCCCAGGCGGATTTTCTCGATGCGTTGCTGCAAGGCGTCGACAAAGCGCTCGTGAATACTGTCCTCCACCAGCAACCGGGAACCGGCGGAACAGATCTGCCCGGCATTGAAAAACACCGCGTTGAGCGCTTGATCCAGCGCCACTTCGAAGTCGGCGTCGGCGAACACGATGTTCGGGTTCTTGCCGCCCAACTCCAGCGCCACACGCTTGAAATTGCCCGTGGCCGCGCGCATGACCTTGCCGCCAGCACCCGCGCCGCCGGTCAGCGATACCAGGTCCACGTCAGGGCTGGCGGCGAGCAGTTCACCGACGTCACCGGGGCCGCAGAGTAAATTGAACACGCCGTGCGGCAGACCTGCTTCAATCAATAATTCAGTCAGCCGATGCGCCGTCAGCGGCGTCAGGCTGCTGGGTTTGAACACCACGGTGTTGCCGGCGGCCAGGGCCGGGGCGATTTTCCAGACCGCTTGCAGCAACGGGTAATTCCACGGCGCGATCAAGGCGCACACGCCCACCGGTTCGCGCTGGTTGAAGCTGATGACATGCGCCGGGGCGTGGTTGTTGACGCTGGCGCTTTCGGTTTCAAGCAAGGCCGCGTAGTAGCGAAACGTGGCGACCACATTGCCGATGTCGCCGAGGCTTTCACTCAGGGTCTTGCCAGCGTTGAGGGTTTCCAGGCGTGCCAGATTCGAGGCGTCCTGTTCGATCAAGCTGGCGATCCGTTGCATCAGTTGCGCCCGTTCAGTAACCGCCATCGTCGGCCACGGCCCGCTGTCGAAAGCAACGCGCGCGGCGCTGATTGCCTGTTGCGCATCTACGGGGCCGGCCGAGGCCACCTGCGCCAGTACGTCCTCGGTGGCCGGGTTGATCACATCGCGGTATCGCGCCGCCTGCGGCGCTTGCCAAACACCGGCGATAAACAACGGAATCTGCTGCATTTGCGTCTCCAGCCCAGTGGGTCGTGGCCGTCACTATGGCGGTGCCGCTGGTGCTGCTCTTGATCAAACGCGGCATAAGCGTGCCGTTTTTCGACGGTTGTGCGTTCGTGTCAGAACGGCAACCCGTGTCGCTTCCCGTCAAGTGCACGCAACCCGGTTCTCTACACTGCCAGCAACCGACAAACGAGCCGAGAGGGGATGCGATGAATCAAGCTGTCGAGCAACTGAGAATCCGCCTGGCCTGCGCGTTTCGCTGGACCGCGCGTTTGAACCTGCACGAATCCATCGCCAATCACTTCAGCGTGGCGGTGTCGGGGGGCGGTCGCGAGTTCTTGATCAACCCCTACGGCAAGCATTTTTCCACGATCAAGGCCAGCGACCTGCTGCTGGTGAACGCCGACGACCCAGCCAGCCTCGACCGTCCGGACGCGCCGGACATCACCGCCTGGGCCTTGCACAGCGCCTTGCATCGCAACCAGCCGCACGCCCGTTGCATCTTGCACACCCATTCGAAGTACGCGACGGCGCTGGCGTGCCTGGCGGATTCACGGTTGCCGCCGATTGAGCAAAATTCGATGCGTTTCTTCGAACGGGTGGCCATCGACGACGGCTTCGACGGCATGGGCCTTGGAGATGAGGCCGAGCGCGTGAGCCATCTGCTGGGGGACAAACCGATTTTGTTGATGGGCAACCATGGCGTGCTGGTCGCGGCGCCGACCATTGCTCAAGCGTTCGATGATCTGTATTACTTCGAACGCGCTTGCGAGACCTACATCACCGCGCTTTCAACCGGCCGCGAATTGCGCATTGCCAGCGATGAAATAGCGCGCAAGACCTGCCAGCAGTGGCTCGACTATCCAGGCTTTGCCGACAAGCATTTCAGCGCATTGATGGGAATTCTGGACGAAGAGGAGGCCGGGTATCGGACGTGAATTCAGTCGGCCTCGACCGGACGATGCGCCTTGCTTAACGGCTGGCGCATCACCGGGGCGGTCCAGACCTGGCTGCGGTCTTCGCTGGGCGGGCAGCCGAAACGGGCGCGATAGGTACGCGAAAAATGCTCCAGCGAACCGAACCCGGAACACGCCGCCACTTGCGCCACGCTCAAGCGGGTTTGTTGCAACAGGCTGTGGGCCTTGGCCAGGCGCAAGGTGATGTAGTATTTGAGCGGCGAGAGCCCGGTCTGATGTTTGAACTGGCGCTCCAGTTGCCGGCGCGAAAGGCCGACCTGATTGGCAATGGCCTCGCAGTCCAGCGGTTCTTCCAGCGCCTTTTCCATCAACTGCACCGCGCGACGAATCTTGCTGCCTTGCATCCCGGAGTTAGTCAGGCCGCTGTCGAGTTGATTGTCCGCCGGTGCACGCACCTGGCCCATCAGCAGATGCATGCCGATCTCCCGCGCCAGATCGCTGTCGACGCTTTGCCCGATCCAGCTCAGCAGCATGTCCAGCGTGGTGGTCGCGCCGGCGCATGTCATGCGCTGACGCTCCAGGGTGTAGAGCTGAGGCTTGGCGAGCACCCGCGGATAACTTTCCTGAAAGCCTTGAAGATTGTCCCAATGCACCGCGGCTTCATAGCCATCGAGCACGCCGGCGGCGGCGAGCAGTTCAGTGCCGGTTTCCACCCCCATCAACACCGCGCCGAACAGTGCCTGTTTGCGCAGCCAACTCTTCAACGCCAGGTTGCGGCTGTGTTTGTGCACATCAAAACTGGCGATCACCAGGCACACATCAAACCCCTGATCGGCCCGCAGGCCGTGGTTCGCCACGGTGATCAAGCCATTGCTGGCCTGCACCGGTTCGCCGTCCAGCGACAACAGCGTCCATTCGAAAATCGGCCGTTGGCTCAGCCAATTGGCGATGGCCAGGGGCTCCAGCACCGCGGCCAGGCCGAAATTGGAAAACGACGGCAACAGCAACACCGCGACCCGCAACGGCGCACTGTCGCCGCGCCGCCAGGTGAAACGGGTTTCGGGGGGCGTTGTACTGTCGGACGGTTGATTGCTCATGAGTGATCTCTGGGTTCAAACATCATCGTTGCCGTGTTTGCCATTGCGGATGAATCCATACCGGCGCGTCCATGGGCGGTAGCGGTTGCAGTCCGCGAATCATATCGCTGGCCTTTTCCGCGATCATCACCGTCGGCGCGTTGGTATTGCCGCTGACGATCACCGGCATGATCGACGCATCCACCACGCGCAGTCCATCGAGACCGTGCACACGCAGTTGCGGGTCGACCACAGCTTGTGGGTCGCCAGCCGGGCCCATCTTGCAGGTGCCGCTGGCATGGTAGCCGGTTTCCGTAACCTGTCTGGCCCAGGCGTCCAGCGCTTCGTCACTTTGTGCGGCGGGGCCGGGGACCAGTTCTTCACCTTTGAACGCGGCCATTGCCGGTTGCCCGATAATCTCGCGTACCAGTCGCGCCCCGGCACGCATGTCGGTTCGATCCTGCTCGGTTTTCAGGTAATTGAACAGGATGCGCGGCGGCTGTCGAGGGTCGGCGCTGTTCAGGGTTACGCTGCCCAGGCTGGTGGGGCGCATCAAGTCGATGTGTACTTGAAACGCATGCCCTGGCACCAGATCAACGCTACCGGGTTTGACCGCCAGTGGCATAAAGGTCAGCTGCAAATCGGGGTGTTCGACACCGGCTCGCGAGCGGATAAACGCACCGGCCTCGAAATGGTTGCTCGCCGCCAGCCCGTCATGGGTGGCGAACCAGCGCGCGCCGATCCACCACTTGCCTGGCGCGGTGGTCCACGGATAAAGCGATACCGGCCGCTTGCACAGGTATTGCACGACCGTGTCGGGGTGGTCGTTGAGTCGTTTGCCGACGCCGGACAGATCATGCTTCACGGTGATTCCCAGGTCGCGCAATTCAGCCGCCGGGCCGATGCCCGATAACAACAACAGCTGTGGCGAATTGATCGCGCCAGCCGTCAGCACCACTTCGCGCTGGGCGTGGGCCTGATGAGTCTTGCCGCTCTGTTCATACTCGATGCCGACGGCGCGCTTGCCCTCGAACACAATGCGCAATGCCAGCGCGTCAGTGATCACCCGCACATTGCCGCGCGCCAGTGCCTCGCGTAGATACCCCCGCGACGTGGTCCAGCGTCTTCCGTTGCGCGTGGTGCGATCCACCGGCCCGAATGCTTCCTGTCGATAGCCATTCAAATCACAGCTCAAGCCATATCCGGCCTCGGCGCCCGCTGCGAGAAATGCCGCGCACAACGGCGTTTCGGTATCGCCCGGCGTGACATGCAGATGCCCCGAAGCGCCTCGGTAATCGTCCGCGCCATCGGCATGGGTTTGCGCGCGTTTGAAGTACGGCAACACCTGCCGGTAGCTCCAGCCGTCACAGCCTTGTTCGGCCCAACCGTCGTAATCCCGGGCATGGCCGCGGATGTAGACCATGCCGTTGATCGAGGACGAACCGCCCAGCGTTCGGCCTCGCGGCGTGCCAATTTGACGACCGTCCAGATACGGTTCTGGCTCGGAGGTATAGCTCCAGTTGTAGCGCGTACCGCCGACCACAATGCCGACGGCCGAGGGCATGTCGATGGTCCAGCTCTTGTCCGCCGGGCCGGCTTCCAGCAACAGAATCCGCACGCTGGGGTCTTCGCCCAAGCGGTTGGCCAACACGCAGCCCGCAGATCCGGCGCCCACAATCAGGTAATCAAACGCATGATCGGCCATGGTTTGGTGTGCTCCATAAATGAAAGATCGCTACACAAAACCTGTGGGAGCGGGCTTGCCCGCGATGAAGGAGTGTCAGTCGACATTTGTTTGTCTGATACACCGCATTCGCGGGCAAGCCCGCTCCCACAAGGACTGTGTTGAACCGACTGGCTCAGATCGACGACGGTCCGTGTATGCCGTTGAACACCAGCCGGTGAAAGTGATGCACCAAATGCTCGCTTTCATTACTGCGCTGGGCATCGATCATGTAGCGGCCCTGGTCGTAGCCAAGTGAACGCAAGCCCTTTTGCACCGAGATGTTTAGCGCGATGTCTTCCGGTCCCAGGTCTTCGTTCATCCATTTCATGCAGGATTCACTGACCGCCGCCGTTTCTGCATTGTTGGTGTAGTAGCCAAAACGCAGCAGCGAGCGCTCGGCGTCCAGCGGGATCATGATGAAGGAGCCCAGAAACTCAGAAAACGGGAAGGTGTAGAAGGTGTTGTTCGGCCACATGCCGATGTTGAAGAAGCATTCGTCCGGGTTAACGTCGGGTTTGAGCGGCACGCCATAGGCTTCGGTCACCGAGAGGTTGGCCGGGGCGATGTAGGTCCACCAGTTGTCGCGTTTGGTCAACTGATAGCCTTTGAAATCGATCAACCTGGCGAGGTCGATGTGGCACGGTCCCGATAACTTGAAGTGATAGCCCTCGATGGAGTTGTCCATGATCACCTTCCAGTTGGCTGGCACGATCACGTCCTGCTCCTCGATCAGGCGCATGTTGGCGAGGTCTGGAAATACCCGGTGCATTTCCTCATCGGCACCGGGGAACAAGTCGCGCAACGACGGTGCCGCCGGGTCGAGGTTGAAGTAAATGAAGCCGCCCATTTCTTCGGTGCGGATCTGCGGGATGTTGAACTGCTGCAACTCGAAGTTCTTCATTTTTTCGCAACGCGGGGCGCTGCGCAGGGTGCCGTCCATTTCATAGCACCACGAGTGGTAAGCGCAGCGCACCACGCCGCCGGTGGTGCCGCGACGGTCTTCGAGCAAGCGGTTGCCACGATGCTGGCAAACGTTGTGGAACGCATGGATCTGCCCCTGACGGTTCTTCGCCACCACCACACTCTGATCAAACAGATCCGTCACCACGTACTGGCCCGGCTCGGCGAATTCACTCACGTGCCCGGCGACGTGCCAGGCGTGCATGAAAATGTTGTCGCGCTCGGCCTTGAACAAGGTCTCGTCGTAGAAATAACGGGAGGGCAGGGTGAAGGCTTCTTCCGGGTCCTGATGATCCCAACCCTCGACGGGGCTTTGCTGTTTGCGGGCTTGGAAGTTTTGCATGGGGCGATCTCCACAGGGGCTGGCCGCACGGCACGGCAACTGGCTCTGGGAGTTAATCTAGGGCGCGAGGAAGGGGCGGTATTGATGGATTGCGACCAGTTGATGAAAGAAATCATCAAGCGGCTGCGATGCCCGGCATAGCACCGGGCATCGCGTTGACACTTAAGCGCGTTCGAAAATCGCTGCAATCCCCTGACCACCACCGATGCACATGGTCACCAGCGCATAACGGCCGTTGGTGCGATGCAGTTCGTGGATGGCTTTGGTGGCGATGATCGCGCCAGTCGCGCCGACCGGGTGACCCAGGGAGATACCCGAACCGTTCGGGTTGACCTTGGCCGGGTCGAGGTCCAGTTCCTGGCTGACGGCACAGGCTTGGGCGGCGAAGGCGATGTTGGCTTCGATCACGTCCATGTCGGCGACGGTCAGGCCGGCACGCTTGAGTGCCAGGCGTGTGGCAGGGATCGGGCCAAGACCCATCAGTTCCGGTTCAACACCGGCGTGGGCATAGCTGACCAGACGGGCCATCGGGCGCAGGTTGTTGGCTTGCACGGCGGCGCCGGTGGCCATGACCAGCGCAGCGGCGCCATCGTTCAGGCCGGAGGCGTTGCCTGCAGTCACCGTACCGTCTTTCTTGAACGCTGGCTTCATGCCGGCCAGTTGTTCCAGGGAGGTGGCGCGTGGGTGCTCGTCGACGCTGAACAGCTTGGTTTCCTTGCGATCACGAATTTCTACTGCGGCGATTTGCTCGCTGAAGTAGCCATTGGCGATGGCGAACGCGGCGCGCTTCTGGTCTTCCAGGGCCAGGGCGTCTTGCATCTCACGGGTGATGCCGTTGCGTGCGGCGACGTTCTCGGCGGTGATGCCCATGTGGATGCCATGGAACGGGTCATGCAGGATGCCCAGCATGTAGTCGATGGCCTGGACGTTGCCCATGCGCGCACCCCAACGGGCGGCAGGCATCAGGTACGGGCCACTGCTCATGGATTCGGCACCGGCGCCGATGGCGATGTCGGCATCGCCCAGCATCAGGGTTTGCGCGGCATTGATGATCGCTTGCAGGCCGGAACCGCACAGGCGGTTGACGTTGTAGGCCGGGGTCTCTTTCGGGATGCCGGCGTTCATCGCGGCGACCCGGGAGATGTACGCATCGCGGGTTTCGGTCGGGATCACGCTGCCCATCACCAGATGGCCAACTTGCGCCGGATCTACGCCGGAGCGTTGCAGGGCGGCTTTGACAGCCGTGGTCGCCAGGTCGACCAGCGGAACGTCTTTGAGCGAACCACCAAAGGTGCCAATGGCGGTACGTGCGGCGCTGACAACAAAAATATCCGGGGTGTTCATTACGGCTTTCCTCTTGGTGAATGCTTTTCTGTACTGCGAATAAGGAGGGCGGTCAACGCTGTTTGCGCTTCAGGTGTCTTGAGACGCTCAATGAACAACAGGTTTTCCTGACGAATGGTGGCTTTTAACTCCGGCAACGATGCCTGTTTGAGCAGTTGCCGGGTCTGGCGTACCGAATCCTGCGGCAACGCCAACAACCGGCGAGCCAGGTGCTGTGCGGCGTCGAGGCATTGTTGCCCGTCGTCGAACAGTTCGTTGGCCAGTCCACAGGCAACCGCCGCGGCGCCGTCGAGGCTGTCGCCCCACAGCAGCAGACGAGCGGCGCGGGCGTGGCCGAGCAGGCGCGGCAACAACAGGCTCGCACCGAACTCCGGGCACAGGCCCAGGTTCACAAACGGCACGCGCAGTTTGGCGTTTCGCGTCACCAGAACCTGATCACAATGCAGCAGCAGGGTAGTGCCAATGCCGATGGCTGCTCCGCAAACGGCCGCGATCAACGGTGTTTGCAGGTGGATGGCAACGTTCATCAGGCGAAACGCCGGGCTGTCCAGATGCGTCGGCGGATGTTCGAGAAAATCTGCCAGATCATTGCCGCTGGTAAAGCAGGTGGTGCCGCCCGTGAGGACGATCACGCCGATGCCGTCGTCTTCGTCCGCGGCCAGCAGCAGATCAGCCAACTGCGTATACAGGCTGTTATTCAGTGCGTTGAGCTTGTCGGGGCGGTCAAGCGTGAGCGTCAAAACGCCTTCGTTTTGATCCTGTTTGATCAGCTCACTCATGGAATGCCCCGCCTGTTTTGTCCGGCAGCCACTCTAAGCGCCCGGCCGGCTTGGGAGCTATGACAAAACGAGTCAACGAAACTGCTGCTTTTTGCCATGTTTGGCCGCCGCGATTGCTGGCAAACGGCTCACACACCCATTCGGGGTATGGTGCCGTTGGCCCAATCGCTCAATAGTGGGGGCAACCGGTCATCCAGAACCGACTTCGCTTGATAAGGTGAATTTGCTATGCGCAAGGCCCTCCTGGTGATTTCCAGTCTGTTGCTTGTTCCGCTGACACTCAATGCTCACGCCGCCACCGACGTGAACGAAAACAATACGCTCAGGTTGTATAACTGGGCGGACTACATTGGCGAAAAAACCCTGGCCGACTTTGAGAAAGCCTCCGGGATCAAGGTGATTTACGACACCTTTGATGCGTACGAAACCGTCCAGGCGAAGTTGCTGACCGGGCACTCCGGTTACGATCTGGTGGTGTTGAACGCCTCCCTTGCGCCGCCGTTGATCAAAGCCAAAGTGTTCCAGCCGCTGGACAAGAAGTTGCTGCCGGGCTGGGCCAATCTGGATCCGAAAGTCTTGCAGGACTTGCAGGGCTTTGATGCCGGAACCCTGTATTCCGCGCCTTACACCTGGGGCAGCAACGGCATCACTTACAACGTCGACAAGATCAAGGAACGCATGCCGGACGCGCCGATTGGTTCGCTGGCGATGATTTTCGACCCGAAAATCGTCTCGCGCTTCGCCGATTGCGGGGTGACCCTGGTCGATGCGCCCACCGAAGTGATTCCACTGGCCTTGAAGTACCTGGGACGCGACCCGCGAAGTGCCGCGCCGGAAGACTTGAAAGCCGCGCAGGAACTGCTGCTGTCGGTTCGGCCGTACATTAAAAAATTCGACTCGGTCAACTACCTGACCAGCCTGCCCAATGGCGATGTGTGCATGGCCATGACCTGGTCAGGCGACTACGCAACGGCCATGGCCCGCGCCGAAGAAGCCAAGCTGAATATCAACCTGGCCTATTTCATTCCCAAGGAAGGTTCACTGATCTGGTTTGACAACATGTATATCCCAGCCGATGCGCCCCACGTGGCCAATGCGCACAAATTCCTTGAGTACTTGATGCAGCCACAAGTGATGGCGGACGTGACCGACTACATCCATTACGCCAACAGCAACGAGGCGGCCACGCCTTTGTTGAATGCCGATGTGCGCAGCAATCCGGCGATTTACCCCGATGACGAAACCCGCCAGCGGCTGTTTCCGCAAAAGACTCAGGACGCCAAAGAGATGCGCGCCATTACCCGCGTCTGGAGCACGGTGAAGAGCGGGATCTGAACGTATAACCCCTTCGGTTCGAGGTTTTTGTATGGCTACTCCAACGTTGAAAGTACTGCCAGCGGTTGATGATGCTCGTTTGATCAAGGCCGACAAGGCTCACTACATGCACGGCTATCACATGTTCGACGAGCACGCCGAGCAGGGCGCGCTGAACATCGTGTCCGGTGACGGCGCCTACATTTACGACGCGCAGGGCAACCGTTTTCTCGACGCAGTCGGCGGCATGTGGTGCACCAACATCGGTTTGGGCCGCGAAGAAATGGCGCTGGCGATTGCTGATCAGGTGCGGCAACTGGCGTATTCGAATCCGTTCTCCGACATGTCCAACAACGTCGCCATCCAGTTGTGCGAAAAGCTCGCCAGCCTGGCCCCCGGCGATCTCGATCACGTGTTCCTGACCACGGGCGGCTCGACCGCCGTGGACACCGCGTACCGGCTGATCCAGTACTACCAGAACTGCCGTGGCAAACCGGAAAAGAAGCACGTTATCGCCCGGTTTAACGCGTATCACGGCTCCACCACTTTGACGATGTCGATCGGCAACAAGGCTGCAGACCGCGTGCCGGAATTCGATTACGCCAATGACCGGATTCACCATGTCTCCAACCCCAACCCGTACCGCGCGCCGGACGGGATGGACGAGGCAAATTTTCTCGAATTTCTGGTCCAAGAGTTTGAAGACAAGATCCTCGCCATCGGAGCGGACAAGGTCGCAGGCTTCTTCGCCGAACCGATCATGGGCTCGGGCGGGGTGATCATTCCGCCCAAGGGCTACCTGAAGCGCATGTGGGAAGTCTGCCAGCGCTACGACATTCTGTTTGTCGCCGATGAAGTCGTGACCTCGTTCGGGCGCCTGGGCAAGTTCTTCGCCTCCTATGACCTGTTTGATGTGCAGCCCGACATCATCACCACGGCCAAAGGGCTGACGTCCGCTTATCTGCCGCTGGGTGCGTGCATCTTTTCCGACCGCATCTGGAAAGTCATCGCCGAGCCGGGCAAGGGCCGCTGCTTTACCCACGGTTTCACCTACAGCGGCCACCCGGTGTGCTGCACGGCGGCGCTGAAAAATATCGAGATCATTGAACGGGAACAGCTGCTGGAGCATGTCGACGTGGTCGGCGCTTACCTGGAAGAGCGACTGGCGACCCTCAGCGACTTGCCGCTGGTGGGCGATGTGCGCTGCCAGAAGCTCATGGCCTGCGTGGAGTTCGTCGCCGACAAGCGCACCAAGGCGTTGTTCGCCGATGAGATCAACATTGGCGAGATGATCCACTCCCGGGCCCAGGCCCGAGGCTTGCTGGTGCGGCCGATCATGCACCTCAATGTGATGTCGCCACCGCTGATCCTGACGTGTGCCCAGGTCGATGAAATCGTCGAGATCCTGCGGGTGTGCATTCTTGAAGTGGCCGCCGAGCTGGAAAAAAGCGGCCAGTACTTCGGGCAATGAGTTCGCTCAATCGGCGGTTACCCGGCGTCGGTTCTCCCGCTAGACTGCGGGGCATGAGCAAACCCGACGACGATACGCTAATCGCACTGCCCTTCGGGGCCTTGCATAAATGGCACGGCGACATGCGCGAGGCATTCGCCCATGTCGACGCGCCTGATGCGCTGCACTACCTGGCGTCGGCGTTCGGGCATCTGGTATCCATCGAATCGGTGATGATCAGCCTGGAGCACAAGGACCGGGCGCCGCAGTTGCTGTACCAGCGCGGTATCCCGGAGCAGTATCGGGACTCGATCATCGACCGCTATTTTTCCGGTGGCTACTTGCTCGACCCGTTTTGCCTGGCGGTGGAGCAGGGGCTGGCCGAAGGGTTTTATCACCTGGAGGAAATCGCCCCGGACAACTTCTTCGATACGGAGTACTACAAGACTTATTACTTGAAGGCCGGGTGTTCCGAGGACAGTTTTTACCTGATCGATACCGGCCCGGACAGCCAGGTTTCGGTCAGTCTGTTTCAGGGTTTTGGCGGGGAAAGTCTGCGGGCGGAACAGCTGAATCTGTTGCGGGCGGTTGAGCCATTGGTTCGGGAATTTATCAGCGAGTTTGGCCGTCGCGGCCTGGCACATAGCGCAGTCATTGAAAGTGACAATCTCAAGCAACGGGTGCAGTCCGCCTTCGAAAACTTTGGCTGCGACGTGCTGACCGAGCGTGAGCGGGAGGTGGCGCACATGGTGCTCAGGGGGCATTCGGTGAAGTCCACGGCCAGCCAGATGAGCATCTCGCCGGAGACGGTGCGCATGCACCGCAAGAACCTGTATTTGAAGCTGGAAGTCGGGTCGCAGTCAGAACTGTTTGCACTGTTTATCGAGTGGTTGCGCCAGCACTGATCGTTACTCAGTGATCGTTCCCACGCTCTGCGTGGGAATGCCTCTATGGACGCTCTGCGTCCGCTGTGACGCGGAGCGTCACGGGCTGCATTCCCACGCAGAGCGTGGGAACGATCAATGGAAAATCAATCCTCGCGTTTCACGACCAGGGTCAAAATGTCGTAACTGGCCACCAGTTCCCCCAGTTGGTTAGTGACTTCCACATCCCACGCCACCACCCCTTGCGGAATGCCTTGCGGGCTCTTCTTCCCTTGGTCGATTTTGCGTTTGCACGTCAACCGCGCTTGAATCGTGTCGCCAATCCCTACCGGATTGATGAAGCGCAACGTATCCAGACCATAGTTGGCCAGCACCGGCCCAGGCGCAGGCGACACGAACAAACCAGCCGCCGCCGACAGCACGAAGTACCCGTGGGCAATACGTTTGCCGAATTGCGATTCCTTGGCGGCGATGTCGTCGAAGTGCATGTAGAAGTGATCGCCGGACAGGCAGCCGAAGTTCACCAGATCGGCTTCGGTCACGGTGCGACGATGTGTCAGCAGCGATTCACCGATCTGCAAATCCTGGAAGAACCGGCGAAACGGATGCACTTCGGTTTCGATAACCTTGGCGCCACGCACGTGTTCACCGGTCACTGCCGCCAACATGGTCGGCGAACCTTGCACCGCCGCACGTTGCAGGTAGTGTTTCACCGCACGCAAGCCGCCGAGTTCTTCGCCGCCGCCGGCACGCCCCGGGCCGCCGTGCTTGAGTTGCGGCAATGGCGAACCATGGCCGGTGGATTCGGCTGCGGACTCGCGGTCCAGCACCAGCAAACGGCCGTGCCAGGCTGCTGCCACCGGGATCGCTTTGGCGGCGATCTGTGGATCTTTGGTGATCAAGCTCGCCACCAGGCTGCCTTTACCGCGCGCGGCCAGAGCCAGTGCTTCGTCCAGATCGTAGTAGGCCATCAGGGTGCTGACCGGGCCGAACGCCTCGATGTCGTGTGCGCCGCCTTCGGCATGCGGGTCGCGGGCTTGCAGCAGGGTCGGCGCAAAGAACGCACCCTGGCTGACGTTTTCACCGCGCGGTTCGAAACCGTCGCGGGCGCCGAACAGCAGATCGCTGCTCTGCAACAGGCTTTCCAGACGCTCGGCGACGTCTTTTTGCTGATCGTGGGAGGCCAGTGCGCCCATGCGCACGCCTTCCACCGACGGGTCGCCGACCACGACTTTCTTCAGGCGATCACGCAGGCGGGTAGCGACCGCGTCGATGTGTTTGGCCGGCACGATCGCGCGGCGGATGGCGGTGCATTTCTGCCCGGCCTTGGTGGTCATCTCCCGAGCGACTTCCTTGATGAACAGCTCGAACTCTTCGTCATCCGGGGTCACGTCCGGGGCGAGGATCGCGCAGTTCAGCGAGTCGGCTTCAGCGTTGAACGGCACCGAGTTGCGGATCAGGTTCGGGTTGACCCGCAGTTTGGCGGCGGTGTCGGCGGAACCGGTGAAAGTCACCACGTCCTGGCCTTGCAGACGGTCGAGCAAATCACCGGTGCTGCCAATGATCAACTGCAAGCTGCCCGCGGGCAGCAAGCCGGATTCGTCCATCAGGCGCACCACGGCTTCGGTCAGGTAGCTGGTGGCGCTGGCCGGTTTGACGATGCACGGCATGCCGGCGAGGAAGCTCGGTGCGAATTTTTCCAACATGCCCCAGATCGGGAAGTTGAAGGCGTTGATGTGCACGGCCAGGCCGCCGCGTGGCACCAGGATGTGCGTACCGGCGAAGGTGCCGAGCTTGCTCAACTGCATCGCCGGGCCTTCGTGGACGATGTTGCCCGACGGCAATTCCCGCGAACCGAGGCTGGCGTAAGTGAAGAGGGTGCTGTTACCGCCTTCGATGTCGATCCAGCTGTCGGCACGGGTCGCGCCGCTGTGGTGGGAGATCGCGTAGAGCTGTTCTTTGCGTTCGCTCAGGTACAAGGCCAGGGCCTTGAGACGCTGGGCGCGTTGCTGGAAGTCCAGCGCCATCAAACCACTGATGCCTTGACGGCGACCGTGTTCGACGGCTTCGGCGAAGTCCGGACGCTCTTCGTGGGTACGCGCAATCTCATGGCCGTCGATGGCGCTACGCAGTACCTGGGCACCTTGTTGACCGATCCAGCGACCGGCGATGAAACTTTGCAGGGTAGGGGCGTGAGGCATCACGATTGCTCCTCAGGGTGTGAAAAGTGGGGGATGAAAAAGTGGGTGCGGCCGCAACCGCGCGAGTCAGGCATTACCAAAGCGCCAAGGTGTAACCGACAATCAGCCGATTCTCATCGAGGTCGGTGGTCAAGCCATTGCCGGAGCGGAAGGTCACGTTGCGCCAGCGAATGTTGACGTTCTTGAGTACGCCGCTCTGGATGACGTAACTGATATCGGTGTCGCGTTCCCATTCGCGGCCGTTGTCGACGTTGCCGGCTTTGACGTGGTCGCCGTCGGTGTAGCGGGTCATGAAGGTCAGGCCGGGAACGCCCAGGGCCACGAAGTCATAGTCGTAACGCAGCTGCCAGGAATCTTCCTCGGCACGGGTGAAGGTGTTGAAGGTCACCAGGTTGACCACGTACGGATCGCCGCCGTTGAGGAACGGAAAGGCGCTGTCGCCGGACAACTGCTGGTAGGCGGCACTGACCTTGTGGGCGCCATGGGACACGCTGAACATGCTGTTGAAGTTACGGTTGTCGATTCGCCCGGCACGCTCGGCGCCATCGCCGCGGCTGTCAAAGTAGCGAATGTCACTGCGCAGGTTGAAACCGTTGCCCAAGGGCTGGGTATGCACCAGGCCGGCGAATTGCTGGCGATAAATCTGATCGAGTTCGCCGTAGTAATAGCTCAGGCTCAGTTGGGGGGTGAAGGCGTAGCTGCCACCGGCGAAGTTGAAGTAATCACTGCTGGCGGCCGCGTAGCCGACGTCTTGGTTGTTGGAGGAGTCCCGCAGATTGACCTTGGTCAGGCGCCCGGTATTGACGGTCAGGCCATTGATTTCCTGGCTGGTCAGCAAGCCGCCGGCAAAGGTCGAACCCAGCAGGCGGGTGTCGTTGTAACTCACCACGGGCAGCAAGGGTTGCAGGGTGCCGAGCTTCAACACGCTTTTGGACACACGCAGCTTGCCGGTCAGCCCTAGTTCGCTGTATTCGTCCGCAGGCTCATGGCTGTTCGGGCCAAAGGGCAGCAGCCCGGTGCCACGGGTATCCGGGCTGGCGTCGAGTTTCAACCCCAGCTCGCCGAGCGCATCCAGACCGAAGCCGAAGGTTCCGTCGGTATACCCGGACTCGATGCGCCCGGTGAAGCCCTGCGCCCACTCCTCGCCCTTGGATTGCGGCGCGTTGTCCTGACGGAAATCGCGATTGATGTAGAAGTTGCGCATTTCAATACGGGCCTTGCTGTCGTCGATGAAGTCAGCCATGGCGCTGGGGGCAACCATGGGCAGGCTCAATGCGGCGGCTAACGAAAACAGTGTTTCTCGGGATGCTGTAAACGCGGGCTTCATTATTTTTGTTCCCTGACATCAGATCGATCGTTAATTAGTGCTTGCTGGCGCCAGAGGCACCGATGCCGGTCATGGAACGGATGAACTGCGCCAGATACCGGCCACGCTCAAGGGTTGCTCGGGGTGAGGTGTCGGTGACGGAAAACACCCAGGCGCTTACAAATGCCAGGCTCATGGAGAACAACGCCGGGTTGGAATAAGGGAACAGCGCCTTGTCGTGATGCATCACGTTGACCCACACCGCCGGGCTCAGCACCAGCAGGACAATCGCAGAGATCAACCCCGTCAGGCTGCCGGTGACCGCGCCACGGGTGGTCAGGCCTTTCCAGTACATCGAGAGGAATAGCACCGGGAAATTCACCGACGCGGCGATGGCCAGCACCAGGCCGGAAAGGAAGGCAATGTTCTGCGATTCGAACAACAAGCCAAGGATGATGGCCAGGACACCGATGCACAGCGTCGCGATTCGCGAGACACGGATTTCCTGCTGCTCAGTGGCCTGACCTTTGCGCATCACACAGGCATACAAATCGTGGGACACCGCCGAAGCGCCGGACAAGGCCAATCCCGCAACCACTGCCAGAATGGTGGCGAAGGCGACCGCCGAGATGAAGCCGAGGAACAGGTTGCCACCCACGGCCTGAGCCAGGTGCACGGCAATCATGTTGCCGCCGCCGATGATCGCGCCGCTGGCATCGCGGAACGCCGGATCGGTGCCGACCATGACGATTGCGCCGAAGCCGACGATGATCAGCAGCAAGTAGAAGTAGCCGATGAAACCCGTGGCGTAGAACACGCTTTTGCGCGCTTCCTTGGCATCGCTGACGGTGAAGAAGCGCATGAGGATATGCGGCAGGCCGGCGGTGCCGAACATCATGCCCAGTCCCAGCGAGATCGCATCGATGGGGTTCGACAACAAGCCGCCGGGGGCCATGATCGCGTTGCCCTTGGCGTGCACGGCCGTGGCACCGGCAAACATCGCTTCAGTGCTGAAGCCGAAATGCTTGAGCACCATGAAGGCCATGAAGGTGGTGCCGAACAGCAGCATGACGGCCTTGATGATCTGCACCCACGTGGTGGCGAGCATGCCGCCGAAGGTCACGTAAAACACCATCAACACGCCCACCAGCATTACCGCGTAGAGGTAATCGATGCCGAACAACAGCTCAATCAGCTTGCCGGCGCCGACCATCTGCGCCACGAGGTACATCAGGGCCACGGTCAGGGTGCCGAAGGCCGAGGTCAGGCGCACCGGGGTTTGTTCCAGGCGATAGGAGACCACGTCGGCGAAGGTGTATTTGCCCAGATTGCGCAAACGTTCGGCAATCAAAAACAGAATGATCGGCCAGCCCGCCAACACGCCCAGTGCGTACAGCAGACCGTCATAACCATTGAGGAACATCATCGCGGAAATGCCGAGGAAGGACGCCGCGGAAATCATGTCGCCGGCAATCGCCAGGCCGTTCTGAAAACCGGTCATGCCACCGCCCGCGGTGTAGAAATCGCTGGCGGAACGAGTGCGCAACGCGGCCCAGCGCGTCACACCGAGGGTGAACAGCACAAACACCAGGAACATGCCGATCGCGTTCCAGTTCAGCGGACGGGTCGCGCCGTCGGCCGCTGCCGCAAAGTCAGCGACAAAGGCCAGTGGCAGCAGGAATAACGCGTGAAAACGGCTCATTGGGCGCACTCCTGCTTCAGTTTTTCGTTGAGCGGATCGATCACGTGGTTGGCGCGATAGACGTAGAAACCGGTCAGTGCGAAGGCCAGCACCACCATCACCACACCCACCAGCATGCCCACGGTGGTTACGCCGCCGCTCAGGGATTGGCCGAGGGTGGCGGGGGAAAACGCCACCAGCAAAACGAAGCCGAAATAGATCACCAGCATGATCAGCGACAGCGACCAGTAGAGGTTCTGTTTGCGGCGTACCAGCTGGATGAAATCCGGGTTCTGGCGGATGAGTTCTACGTCTTGGGGTGTCATGGCGCGTTCTCTTTTGTTGTTTTTGTTGTGGGGTGGAACAGATTTTTCGTTTGAACCCCGTAGCAGCTGTCGAGCCCCAGCGAGGCTGCGTTCGGCTGCGAAGCAGTCGTGAAGTCAGGCACTGCGGTGCATCAGGAAAACCGGGCACCCAGGGTTTACGACGGCTTCGCAGCCGAACGCAGCCTCGCTGGGGCTCGACAGCTGCTACGGGGGCTCGTGGTGCCAAGTGCTCAGAGCTGGTCGAAATCCAGCACCACTTTGTCGCTGATCGGGAACGCCTGGCACGACAGCACGTAGCCGGCGGCCACTTCGTAGTCTTCCAGGGCGTGGTTGCTGTCCATTTCCACTTCGCCTTCGATGACCTTGCACTTGCAGGTCGAGCACACGCCGGCCTTGCACGAGTAGGGCAGTTCGGCGCCCTGGGCGTTGCCGGCGTCGAGGATGCTCTGGCTGTTGCGCGGCAGGTCGAAAGCCAGGGCGCGACCGTCGCTGATAACGGTGATCTGGCTGACCGCCGCATCGAATTGCCGGGCGGCCTCGCGGGCTTCACGTTTTTGCTGGCTGCCGGCGACTGCAAACAATTCGAAGTGGATGCGTTCCGACGCCATGCCCTTGGCCTTGAGGCTGTCACGCACGGTTTCAGTCATTTCCTGCGGGCCGCAAATGAACGCCGCATCAAGGGTTTTGACGTCGAGCCAGCGGGAGAACAGTTGCTCGCATTTCTCGGCGTTGATCCGGCCGTTGTACAGGTCAACGTCCTGCTGCTCGCGGCTGAACACGAAGATCAGGTTCAGGCGCTGCAAGTAGCGGTTTTTCAGGTCTTCCAGTTGTTCGCGGAACAAGGCACCGGAACTGGAACGGTTGCCGTACAGCAGCGTGACGCGGCTGTGCGGTTCGGTTTCCAGGGTGGTCTTGATGATCGACAGGATCGGTGTGATGCCGCTGCCGGCCGCGACGGCCAGGTAATTGCCATGGCGAGCCGGATCGAGCTCGACGCAGAAATGCCCGGCGGGCGGCATGACTTCCAGGCTATGCCCGGCTTTCAATTGCTCATTGGCAAACGCCGAAAACCGCCCGCCTGACACACGCTTGATAGCGACGCGCAGTTCACCGTCGTTGACCCCGGTGCAAATCGAGTAGGAACGGCGTACTTCTTCGCCATCCAGCTGAGTGCGCATCACCAGGTGCTGGCCCTGGGTAAAGTGAAAACTGTCTTGCAGGTGCTGCGGAATCTCGAAGGCGATGGACACCGCGTCACGGGTCTCGGTGCGCACGTCCTTGATGGTCAGGCTGTGAAATTTACTCATTATTGTTCTCCAGCTGGGACGGCCGATTGCCGCTCAGATGCACTTGAAATAGTCGAACGGTTCCCGGCAATCGACGCAGCGGTACAGCGCCTTGCACGCGGTGGAACCGAACTCGCTGAGCACTTCGGTGTGGGCGCTGCCGCACTGCGGACAGAGGATCACCGGGCTTTCGCCGAGCAGGCTGCGCTTGCTGGTGCTGCCCTCGGGCGGTGCGATGCCGTAGGCGCGCAGGCGTTCACGACCACTGGCGCTGATCCAGTCGGTGGTCCACGCCGGGGTCAATTTGCGTTCCAGTTGCGGCGCCTTGAACCCGGCCAGCTCCAGAGCCTCGCGGATATCGCTTTCGATCACTTCAGTAGCGGGGCAGCCGGAGTAGGTCGGTGTGACCACCACGTGCAAGTGCCCGGCCTGCCAGTCGAGATCGCGCACGATACCGAGGTCGACTACGCTGACCACCGGCACTTCCGGGTCCATGACCTGCGCCAGGGTCGCCCACGCGGCCGCCAGGTCGGTCGGTTGTGCCGGCCGGGCGCCGAGGTCGCTGGCGATCAGCTCACCAGGTCGCATCGGGGTACGCTCGTGGCAAAAACTGCATTTCGGCCAGCAGAATGCCCAGGTGCTCGGTGTGCAGGCCCTTGCGTGCATTCAGGTAGAAATAGCTCGGCGCGGCCGGTACGGGCAGGGTGGCGCTGGCAAAAATCTGGTTGACCTTGGCTTGCCAGGCAGCGGCGACTTGCGCGGTGTCCGGGGTGATGCCGGCGTCGCACAGGCGTTGTTCGCTGTCATCAGCGCTGGTCAGTTCGACAGTGAAACGCCAAACCTCAGGGATTGCGTCGAGCATCCTGCGATGGCTTTCTTCTGTACCGTCGCCCAAGCGCTCGACCCACTCGCCGGAGCGGCGCAGGTGATAGGTGACTTCCTTGACGGCTTTGGCGGCAATCCCGGCGATGCGTTCGTCGCTGGACTGGCTCAGGCCGCTGAGTACTGACAGGTGCCAGGCGTCATACAGGAATTGCTTGAGGATGGTCACCGCGTAATCGCCGTTCGGTTGTTCGACCAGCAACAGGTTGCGATAGGCACGCTCATCTCGGCGGAACGCCAGGTCATCGGCATCGCGGCCGTCGTTCAGCAGTTCGGCGGCGTAATCCAGCCAGTTGCGCGCCTGGCCCACCAGGTCGAGGCCGACGTTCATCAACGCCAGTTCTTCTTCCAGTGCCGGGGCCTTGCCGCACCATTGGCACAGGCGCTGGCCCTGGATCAGGGCGCTGTCGCCGAGGCGCAGCAGGTATTCGATCAGATCAGTCTGGTTATTCATGGTCGACCTCACATGTGCCCGACTTCGGCCGGCAGCTCGTAGAAGCTGGCGTGGCGGTAGACCTTGTCGTCCGACGGATCGAACAGCGGGTCTTTTTCATCCGGCGACGAAGCGGTAATCAGTGCCGACGGCACAACCCACAGGCTCACGCCTTCGCTGCGACGGGTATACAACTCGCGGGCGTTTTCGATGGCCATGGTGGTGTCGGCGGCGTGGACACTGCCAACGTGCTTGTGGTTGAGGCCGTGCTTGCTGCGCACGAAGACTTCAAAAAGGGTCCATTCAGACATTTCAATGACTCCACATCAGGTGGCCGATCAGGCGGCGTTCTTGTTCTGTTGTTTGCGGGCGTGGGCGACGGCGGCTTCACGAACCCAGGCACCGTCTTCAATCGCCTTGCGGCGAGTGGTGACGCGTTCCTGGTTGCACGGGCCATTGCCCTTGAGCACTTCGTAGAATTCGCTCCATTGGATCTCGCCGAAGTCGTAGTGACCGGTTTCGGCGTTCCACTTCAAGTCCGGGTCAGGGCAGGTGCAGCCCAGCAGTTCCAGCTGCGGGATGGTTTGGTCTATGAAGCGCTGGCGCAGTTCGTCGTTGCTCTGGCGCTTGATTTTCCAGGCCATGGACTGGGCGCTGTTCGGCGAGTGTTCGTCGCTTGGGCCGAACATCATCAGCGACGGCCACCACAGGCGGTTGATCGCGTCCTGGACCATGTCTTTTTGCGCCTGATTACCGTGACGCATCATGGTCAGGAGGATTTCGTAGCCCTGGCGCTGGTGGAAACTTTCTTCCTTGCAGATGCGCACCATGGCCCGGGAGTAGGGGCCGTAGGACGTGCGCTGCAATACCACCTGGTTGACGATGGCAGCACCGTCCACCAGCCAGCCCACCGCGCCCATGTCGGCCCAGTTCAGCGTCGGGTAATTGAAAATGCTCGAATACTTGGCCTTGCCGCTGTGCAGCTTGGCGATTTCTTCATCGCGGTCGGCGCCCAGGGTTTCCATGGCGCTGTAGAGGTACAGGCCGTGGCCGGCTTCGTCCTGAATCTTGGCCATCAATTGCAGTTTGCGTTTGAGCGTTGGTGCGCGGGTGACCCAGTTGCCTTCGGGCAGCATGCCGACGATTTCCGAGTGGGCGTGCTGGGAGATCTGCCGGATCAGGGTCTGGCGATAGGCATCAGGCATCCAGTTTTTGGCTTCGATCTTGATTTCTGAATCGATTTTTTCCTGGAAGGCGCGTTCCTGTTCGGACATCTCCGACAGGTCTTTGATGCGCTTTACGCCGGTTTCTACGAGCTGTGCGTACATGGGGGGTCTCCCGCCTTTATTCTGTTTGAAGGCATGGAGAACTTTATAAGCGATACAGAATTTAATATCAAACACAAAATATCGTGTCGCATGTGTTTTTGTATCGCTTTGGGATGAGTGGTCGTTTTTGGGGGTGAAATTGTTATGGGGGGGCATATCCGTTTTTGCGGTAACGGCGACTGGCGGTTTCGCTCTTACAGCGAGTCACTTGGAAAAGCCCCAAGTAACCAAGGGCTCTTGCCCCTTTCGTTCGGTGCCTCGCCGAGGCTCGGCATGCCCTCGCTCCGGTCCTGCTCCGTGGGCCCGCCGCCATCGGCCATCCATGGCCGGGGGCGGCTAACCCGGCATCCATGCCGGGTTGCCCACTGCGCAGAACCTCCACTCGGCCTCTCGAGGGGGCGGTGCGTCAAAATCAAAAGCTGCAGGCGAGCTAACGCTCGGCCTATTGAGTGGTGAGAAGCAGGGCTGTACGCCGATCTACTGTAGGAGCTGGCTTGCCAGCGAAGGCGGCTTGGCAGCCGACCAATCCTGCGAAGCTGTTGATCTTGCCTTTGCCTTTGCCTTTGCCTTTGCCTTTGCTTTTGCCTTTGCCTTTGCCTTTGCCTTTGCCTTTGCCTTTGCCTTTGCCTCTGCCTCTGCCTCTGCCTCTGCCTCTGCCTTTGCTTTTGCTTTTGATCTTGATTTTGATCTTTTGCCCCTTTCCCAGAGGCCGAACGCAGGCGTTGCGCAGGGGGCACCGCGGCAAGGATGCCGCGGTAGCCGCCCCCGGCCATGGATGGCCGATGGCGGCGGGCCCCCGGAGCAATGCCGGAGTGAGGGCATGCCGAGCCTGGGCGAGGCACCGAATGGAGGGGCAAAGCCTTTTGCTTACTTTTCGGCGTTTGGAAAAGTGAGTCGCTGTAAGAGCGAAACCGTCAGCCGCCGTAACCGCAGAAATGGATATGTACACCAGTGAGAAAATGGTCGGCTGCCAGGCCGTCTTCGCTGGCAAGCCAGCTCCTACAGGAACCGGGTACATCCGTAGAAGTGAGGTTGGCTGTCAGGCCGTCTTCGCGAGCAGGCTCGCTCCCACAGAAAGGCGTGCGATCAGACAAAAAAACCCCGCATAAGCGGGGTCATAAAGGTGCAGCAGTCATGCTTTCGGGCGTTTGTCCATCACGTGACAAGCCTTGCCCTCAGAGCGCTTGATCGAATGCATTGGCTGCAAAACAATCCGCGAACTGATCCCGATATACGTCTTGATATGCCGACTCAACTCGCCACAAACAGCCTTTTGCTGTTCATCGCTCAGGTGTTGATGTTCAGCCTTGAGCTCCACATGCACATCCACACTGTCCAGGTTGCCATTGCGATACAGATGGATCTCATAGGATTCTGAAAGCTGTTTTATTTTCAGCACCTGCTCCTCGATCTGCGTCGGGAACACATTGACCCCACGGATGATCAGCATGTCATCGCTGCGCCCGGTGATTTTGTCGATCCGACGCATCGGCCGCGCGGTGCCTGGCAGCAGGCGCGTCAGGTCGCGGGTGCGGTAGCGGATCATCGGCAAGGCTTCTTTGCTCAGGGAGGTGAACACCAGTTCGCCCATCTGCCCGTCCGGCAGCACTTCGCCGGTGATCGGGTCGATGATTTCCGGGTAGAAGTGGTCTTCCCAGATCGTCGGCCCGTCCTTGGTTTCGGCGCATTCCATGGCGACGCCCGGGCCCATGATTTCCGACAGGCCGTAGATGTCTAGCGCGGTGATGCCCAGGCGGTTCTCGATGGCGCTGCGCAGTTCGCCGGTCCACGGCTCGGCGCCAAAGATGCCCAGGCGCAGGGCCAGTTTGTGCGGGTCGATGCCCTGGCGCTCGATTTCATCGGCGATGTTGAGCATGTAGGACGGCGTGACCATGATGATGTCCGGCTGGAAATCCTTGATCAGTTGCACCTGTTTCTCGGTTTGGCCACCGGACATCGGAATCACCGTGCAACCCAGGCGTTCAGCACCGTAGTGGGCGCCGAGGCCGCCGGTGAACAGGCCGTAGCCATAGGAAATATGCACCTTGTCGCCACGACGACCGCCGGCTGCGCGAATCGAACGGGCAACGACGTTGGCCCAGGTATCGATGTCGTTCTGGGTGTAGCCGACGACAGTCGGTTTGCCGGTGGTGCCGCTGGAGGCGTGCAGGCGCACGACTTCGTTCATCGGCACGGCAAACATGCCGTAGGGGTAGTTATCGCGCAGGTCGTTTTTGGTGGTGAACGGAAACTTTGCCAGGTCTTCCAGCGATTTGATGTCGTCCGGGTGCACGCCCAGGGCATCGAAGCGCTGACGGTACAGCGGCACATTGTTGTAGGCGTGGTTCAGGCTCCAGCGCAGTCGATCCAGCTGGTGTTGACGCAATTCGTCGATGCTGGCGGTTTCCAGCGGGTCCAGCACGGGATCAAGCACGGCTTTGGCAATTGGCATGTTCATAACTTCACTCGAATTATTGTTGTGTTCCGACCCCGCCATGGCAGGGCTTGAGTGCATGCCCCAAGGATACCTCTCGGCTCCTTGGGAATCGCGATTCTTTAGTCGGATAAGCGCTCGATGATCAGCGCGATGCCTTGGCCAACGCCGATGCACATGGTGCACAGGGCATAGCGGCCATTCCGTTCCTCAAGCTCATGCAGGGCGGTGGTCACCAGTCGCGCGCCACTCATGCCCAGCGGATGACCCAGGGCAATCGCGCCGCCGTTCGGGTTGACGCGAGGGTCGGTATCGCCCAGGCCCAACTCGCGCAGCACCGCCAGACCTTGTGCGGCGAAGGCTTCGTTGAGTTCGATCACGTCCATGTCGGCCAGGCTCAGGTTGGCCAGTTCCAGCACTTTGCGCGTTGCCGGCACCGGGCCGATGCCCATGATGCGCGGCTCGACACCGGCGGTGGCCATGGCGACCACCCGGCCGCGAGCCTTCAGGCCGTGGCGTTTGGCAACTTCCGGGCTGGCCAGCAGCAGCGCGCAGGCGCCGTCGTTGACCCCGGAGGCGTTGCCGGCAGTGATGCTGCCGCCTTCGCGGAACGGTGTGCCGAGTTTTTGCAATTGCTCCAGCGTGGTGTCGCCGCGCGGGTGCTCATCGTGTTCGACGACTTTGGCCGGGCCTTTGCGCTGGGGAATTTCTACCGCGACGATTTCTTTGGCCAAGCGCCCGCTGGCCTGGGCCGCGCCGGCGCGTTGCTGGCTGCGCAGGGCGAAGGCGTCTTGGTCGGCACGGGAAATGTTGAACTGCTCAGCGACGTTCTCGGCGGTTTCCGGCATGGAGTCGATGCCGAAAGTTTTCTTCATCAGCGGATTGACGAAACGCCAGCCAATGGTGGTGTCGTAGATCTGCGCGTCACGGGAAAACGCCTGCTCGGCCTTGCCCATCACCAGTGGCGCACGGGACATCGATTCGACGCCGCCGACCAGCATCAGCCCGGCCTCGCCACAGCGAATCGCTCGCGCTGCGGTGCCGATGGCGTCGAGCCCGGAACCGCACAAACGGTTGAGCGTGGTGCCGGGCACGCTGACTGGCAAGCCTGCCAGCAGCGCCGACATGCGGGCGACGTTGCGGTTGTCTTCGCCGGCCTGGTTGGCGCAGCCGTAGATCACATCATCAACGGACGTCCAGTCGACCTGTGGGTGGCGGCGCAGCAATTCGCGCAGCGGCACCGCGCCGAGGTCGTCGGCGCGCACGCTGCTCAAGGCACCGGCATAGCGACCGATCGGGGTCCGCACCGCGTCGATGATCAAGGCGTCATTCATTCGGGTTCTCCTGCGGCAGTACTGCGCCGCGCACTTTGTAGGATTTGCCATGGAACAGCGCAATCAGCCGGCCCAGTTGGTTTTCGATACGAACGTCGTAGTTGCCGGTGCGCCCGGAGCGGCTTTGCTCGGTGCAATCGGCGGTCAAGGTGTCGCCCAGGTGTGCCGGGGCGATGTAGTCGATGCTGCAACCGATGGCCACCGTGGCTTCGTTGTAGCTGTTGCAGGCAAAGGCAAACGCCGAGTCGGCGAGAGCAAACAGGTAGCCGCCGTGGCAGGTGCCTTGGCCCTGGATCATGTCGGCGCGCACGCTCATGCCGACGCAGGCGCTGCCGGGGGCCGCCGAGAGCAGGCGCATGCCCATCGCCTGACTGGCGGTGTCGCGGTTGAACAGCGATTGTGCGCAGTCGCTGGCCATGCTCAGCGCTTCGTGATTAGTCATGAAAAGTTCTCCCTTCGGCGACGCGTTGGCGCAACAGCAGCGACGGCCGATAGCGTTCTTCGCCGTAACTGGCTTGCAGGTTTTCCAGCACCTTGAGCACATGCTCAAGGCCGATGGCATCCGCCCAGGCCAGTGGACCTTGGGGATAGTTGACCCCGGCGCGCATGGCCAGATCGATGTCGGCAGCCGAGGCCACGCCTTGCAGCACGGCGTCGGCGGCTTCGTTGGCGAGCATGGCAACGGTGCGCAACACGGCGAGGGCCGGGCTGTCGCTGAGTACGCTGACGGTGAAGCCGGCCCGCTGCAGCAGCGCGACACCCTGTTCGAGCGCGGAGGGCTCGATGCCGGCCGCGTAGCTGATGGCGATGCGGCTGGCCTTGCTGTAATCGAATGCGAGGTCGAGCAGGATCAGATTGCGCACCCCGTCTTCCTTGGCGCGCTGACAGGCCGTGCGCCCGTCGCTCAGCGCCAATACCGTGTCACCGACTCGCAGCAGGCCCTGGCCGTCGCGCTGAATGACTTCCATCTGGTATTCACGCAAGCGTGGGATCAACGCGTTGGCGATCCCGAGATCACCTTCGATCACACAGGTTTCAACGGGTTGTTCGCTGTTGAAGGTGATCGGTTGCGGCCGCACGGCACCTTCGGCGTAGCTATAGAAGCCATGGCCGCTTTTGCGTCCCAGACGCCCGGCGTCCACCAGTTCTTTCTGGATCAACGAAGGCAAGAAGCGTGTGTCGCCGTAATAGGCGTCGAACACCGAACAGGTCACGGCATAGTTCACGTCATGACCGATCAAATCGGTCAGTTCGAAAGCGCCCATCGCAAAGCCACCGGCATCGCGCATCAGCGCATCCAGGGTCGGGCAGTCCGCAGCGCCTTCCTGAAGCAGGCGCAAGCTCTCGGCGTAATACGGCCGAGCCACGCGGTTGACGATGAAACCCGGTGTCGAACGGGTGTGCACCGGTTTTTTGCCCCAGGCCTTGGCGGTGTCGTACAGGCAGGCGGCCAAGGCCGGATCGCTGGCCAGGCCCGAGACGATTTCCACCAGCGCCATGACCGGCGCCGGGTTGAAGAAGTGCAGGCCGAGCACGCGTTGCGGGTGATTCAGTTGCGCGGCGATGCTGGTGATCGACAGCGACGAGGTGTTGCTGGCCAGAATGCAGCGCTCACCGCAGATCTCTTCCAGTTGGCGGAAGAGGGCGCGCTTGACCTCAAGGTTCTCGACGATGGCTTCGATGACCAGCGCGCAATCGGCCAGCGCTTCGATGGCTTCCACCGCCACCAAACGGGCGAGGGTGGCCGAGCGTGATTCTGCCGAAAGTTTGCCGTTGTCGACACGTTTGCCCAGTTGTCGACCAATGCCTTCGATGGCTTGCGCCGCCGCGCCGGGGCGGTTGTCCAGCAGCAGCACGGTGTGCCCGGCCTGTGCCGCGACCTGCGCAATCCCGGCGCCCATGGCCCCGGCGCCGATCACCGCGATGCGCGCATTAATGTTCAGTGCGGTCATGACTCAGCGCCCCTTGAAGCTTGGGCTGCGTTTTTCCATGAAGGCGCCGACGCCTTCACGGTAATCCTCGCTGCGCCCGGCCAGGCGTTGCAGGTCTTTTTCCAGTTCCAACTGTTCGTCAAAGGTGTTGCTCAGGCTGGCGTTCAGGCTGCGCTTGATCAGTGCCAGGCCGTAGGTCGGTTGTGTGGCCAGGTGTCGGGCGAGTTTCAGCGCTTCATCGCGCAGTTCGGCGTCTTCCACGCAGCGATAGATCAAGCCCCATTGCTCGGCTTGTTCAGCGGTCAAACGGTTGCCGAGCAATGCCAATGCCTTGGCGCGGGCCATGCCGACCAGGCGCGGCAAGGTCCAGGTGCCACCGGAATCGGGGATCAGGCCGATTTTGCAGAAGGCTTGAATGAAGCTCGCTGAACGCGCTGCCAGCACCAGGTCGCAGGCCAGCGGAATGTTGGCGCCAGCGCCGGCGGCCACGCCGTTGACCGCGCAGATCACCGGCAGCGGCAGGTCGCGCAATTGGCGGATCAGTGGGTTGTAGAACTTCTCGATGGACTCGCCCAGGTCCGGCACGGCGCTCCCTGGCGCCACATTGCGGTCGCTGAGGTCTTGCCCGGCGCAGAAGCCGCGACCTTCACCGGTCAGCAGCAACACTCGCACGTCCGGGTTCAGCCGGACCTGTTTCAGGGCTTCCTTCACTTCACCGTGCATCTGCGCGTTGAAGCTGTTGAGCTGATCCGGACGATTGAGGCTGAGCAGGGCGACACCGGCTTCGATGGAAAACAGGATATGTTCGAAATTCATGGTCATGGCGCTCTCTGGGAGGTCGTTCGCTTTTTTATTAAAGGGCGGGTGATTACTGGCCAGTGAAGGTCGGCGTGCGTTTTTCCTGGAAGGCTCGGATGCCTTCATCGCGGTCGCGGGTGCCGGCCAGCACGGTGAAGGCGTGGCGCTCGAAACGCAGGCCGCTGGCGAGGTCGGTGTCCATGGCCTTGAGCAGTGCTTCCTTGGCCAGACGAACCGCAAGCGGTGCTTTGTCGGCAATGCTGCGGGCGATCTGCAAGGCGCGTTCGACGGTGAATTCCGGCTGGGTCACTTCGCTGACCAGGCCGGCGCGTTGCGCCTGGCGGGCGTCGATCGGCTCACCGGTCAGGACCATTTGCATAGCCATGGATTTACCGACGGCACGCAGCAGGCGTTGGGTGCCGCCAGCGCCGGGCATGATCCCGAGATTGATTTCCGGCTGACCAAAACGAGCCTCTTCACCGGCAACAATGATGTCGGCGTGCATCGCCAGTTCGCAGCCACCGCCGAGGGCGAAGCCGTTGACGGCGGCGATCAGCGGTTTGTTGAAGCGGGTGATGGTTTGCCACGACGCCTGGCGCGGGTCGTCGAGGATGCCGACCAGATTGCGCTCGGCCATTTCCTTGATGTCGGCACCGGCTGCAAAGGCTTTGCGGCTGCCAGTCAGGACCACGACACGGGTCTCGGGATCGGCTTGTGCGGCGTTCAGTTCATCGGCCAGCTCACCGAGCAGCTCGGTGGTCAGGGCATTCAGCGCCTGCGGGCGTTGCAGGGTAATCAGGCGGACGCCCGGCTCGATGATCTCGACAGCAAGGGTTAGAGGCATGGCAGATGCCCTCACGGTGGGTGCTCGGCTGCAATGCCGGCTCATTATTGGATCGGCGCGGTAGGCCGGTTTTGCCGGAGTATACCTATAACGTGATACGCAAATACAATAGTGTGTTGCATTAAATGTGTCTTAATGACGAATGGTAAGCGGCTGTAGGTTCGCGTTCAGAGTAGGCAGACTAGCGGGCAATTGCCGGTTTTATTGGGCGATACGGCAAATATAGACGGGTTCAACCGACATTCATTGAGGGCGTGTTTAAGTGATACGGAGTTTTAGTCTTTGTGCTGGCAAAAGTGATGTGATACAAAATGAGTCACTATCGGCATCGCTTTGCGAATACGCCCGGCACCGCGCTTGAAGGAATGTCCCATGACCTGCTACAGCCTCGATGGCTTGACCCCGGTGGTTGATCCCACTGCTTATGTTCATCCGTCCGCGGTGCTGATCGGCGACGTGATCGTCGGCCCGCATTGTTACGTGGGGCCGCTGGCGAGTTTGCGCGGGGACTTCGGGCGGATCGTGCTGGAGGAGGGCGCAAACCTGCAGGACACCTGCGTGATGCACGGTTTCCCGGACAGTGACACGGTGATCGAGCGCAATGGCCACATCGGGCATGGTGCGGTGTTGCACGGTTGCCGGATCGGTGCCGACGCGTTGGTGGGCATGAATGCCGTGGTGATGGACAACGCACGCATTGGCCCGCGCTCGTTCGTGTCGGCGGCGGCGTTCGTCAAGGCCGGTTTCGAATGCCCCGAACAGTCACTGGTCATGGGCGCGCCGGCCAGCATCAAGCGCGGTCTCAGCGATGAAGAGGTGTCGTGGAAACAGGCGGGGACCCGCGAGTATCAGCAACTGGCCAAGCGTTGCCTGGAACAGATGCAAGTGTGCGAACCGCTGACCGAGCCGGAACCCGACCGACCACGCATCAGTGACAGCGGCTTTCGCCCCAAAGGCAGCACCCAGTGAACGATGTGGCCCCTGTAGCAGCTGCCGAAGGCTGCGTCCGGCTGCGAAGCAGTCGCCATCGGGCCGATACGATTTTTCTGAAACACCGCATGCTCAGGATCTACGACTGCTTCGCAGCCGGACGCAGCCTTCGGCAGCTGCTACACGGGTACTTGTGAGTCGTATGAAACCGGTATATTCCTTTTCTTTTTCCAGCCCGGTACGCCCATGTCGTCCCTGACACCTTTGAACCAACTGATTACCCGCTTCCAGGAGCAGACGCCGATCCGCGCCAGCTCCTTGATCATTACGCTGTATGGCGACGCCATCGAACCCCATGGCGGGACAGTCTGGCTGGGCAGCCTGATTCAATTGCTCGAGCCCATCGGCATCAACGAGCGGCTGATCCGCACGTCGATCTTCCGCCTGACCAAGGAAGGCTGGCTGACCGCCGAGAAAGTCGGGCGTCGCAGCTATTACAGCCTGACGGGCACCGGTCGGCGGCGTTTCGACAAGGCATTCAAGCGCGTTTACAGCTCCACTGTGCCTGCGTGGGACGGTTCCTGGTGCCTGGTGATGCTCACGCAGCTGACGCAGGACAAGCGCAAACAAGTGCGCGAAGAACTGGAATGGCAAGGTTTTGGTGCGATTTCGCCGGCGGTGCTGGCGTGCCCGCGCATCGACCGCAGCGATCTCAACGCGACCTTGCTCGACCTCGGCGCCCAGGAAGAGACCATCGTTTTCGAAACCACGGCGCAGGACGTCCTGGCGTCCAAGGCGCTGCGCCTGCAGGTGAAGGAAAGCTGGAACATCGAAGAACTGGCGACCCATTACAGCGAGTTCATCCAGCTGTTCCGACCGCTCTGGCAAGCGCTTCGCGAGCAGGAGAACCTGCAACCGTGCGACTGCTTCCTGGCACGGGTCCTGCTTATTCATGAATACCGCAAATTGCTGCTGCGCGACCCGCAACTGCCGGACGAGTTACTGCCTGGCGATTGGGAAGGTCGGGCCGCGCGCCAGTTGTGCCGCAACATTTACCGGTTGATCTACGCCAAAGCCGAGGAATGGTTGAACAGTGCACTGGAAACCGCCGATGGCCCGTTGCCGGACGTGGGTGAAAGTTTCTATCGACGGTTTGGCGGGCTGAAGTAGCCCGTCATTGCAGTGGGAGCAAGGTGGTTAGGGAAAACATGAGGATTGGCGTAGACAATAAAAACAAGCCTGCGTGAGGCCTGACATGATTTCTGCAACTGCACAGCGCCGTGATGGATTTGATCAGTGGATCCATCAGATCAACCAGATTTGTGGCGCCTTCAATGGGCAAACCCTGGGTGCCGGGTTTTCCGGGCAGATCCGGGAACACCGCAGCGGTGCGCTGAAACTGAGTTTTGTCGACGCTTGCCAGGCGCGGCTGTACCGAACGCCTGCGCAAGTCGCGGCGGGCGAGGGCGGCAAATACTTTGCGGTGTTCCAGCTCGACGGCACGGCGGGCATGGCCCAGGACGACAACAAAGTGTTGCTCCGCGCCGGCGACATCACCCTGATCGACGCCTCGCGCCCCAGTGAATTTACCTACAGTGAAAACTCCCGGCAGTTGTCGCTGATTCTGCCCTCGCCGCTGATTGAGCAATCCTTGCGCTTCAACCAGGTGAGGTGCGGTCACCGCATCGCCGCGACGTCGCCGATGGCGATGCTCTCTCACCGTTTGATTCTCGACGCTGCGCAGCAAGATACCCTCAGCCTGCCGGAAAGCGAGGCGACGCTGGAAGCGATTGTCAGCCTGCTGCGCCCGGCCATCAGTCAAACCGAAGACGGCAACGATTTGCACGAGCGCATCTTTCGCAAAACGCTGGAATGCATCGACGAAAACATTCGTTCAGAGGACCTGTGCCCGGAATGGCTGGCGCGGGAAGTCGGCATGTCGGTGCGGGGGCTGTACCGGATCTTTGCCAAGAAGGGGTTGGTGGTGGCGAAATACATCAAGAATCGCCGACTGGATCTGTGCGCCCAATCCCTGCGCCAATCGCACACCGAAGAGAAGCTGTCGGTGCTGGGTTACTCCTGGGGTTTCTCCGATTCGAGCTACTTCTCCACCGCGTTCAAATCGCGGTTCGGCATTTCCCCCGGTGAATACCGAAAGACTCGCGCCTGATCATCCCCTGAATACACCGTAATTCACTACTGTGGGAGCGAGCCTGCTCGCGATGGCGGTGGGTCAGATAAATTGATGTTGTCTGACACTCCGCCATCGCGAGCAGGCTCGCTCCCACAGGTTCTTCCGCAGGTTTTGTGTGGTTATTGCGTGACGCTGAGGTTCAACGTCGGTGTTTCATCAAAGAAATTCCACGGCTTCAACAGCACATGCACCCATTCGGTCGGCATGATCGGCCACTCCTCGGCGCGCGCGATGTGCGTGGTGCCGGTGGTCAGCCAGACCACGTCGTCGGCATTTTCAATCGACTGGTTATCCGCAGTGAACTGCCCAAGCCCGGTGTCTTTGTCCGAACGGTTCGGGAATTTGCCTTCCGGGTACTTTTCTTCCGGGTTATAGCGCGTCACCCACAGCTGCTTGTCCATGAAGCTGAGGCGGTGAAAGAGCCATTCATCCTTGCCGAAGTTCGCGCCCTTGGCCACCGGATGCGTGCCGCCGGCATACGGAATCAGCTGATAGGAAACCGGGTTGCCGACTTTGTTTTCCTTGCTGAAGTTGGTCAAAAGGCGAACGGTCGAAGGGTCGAATTTCTGTGCGCCCTGCTGCTCGGTGGTGACCACGTTGTGCTCGGTCTGCATCGTGCTGGTACGCGGGCCGCCTCGGTCGTTCGGCAGTACAACCGGGTTCACTTCAACCAGCGAGTTGGTTTCACCGTCCACGTCCATGTCCAGGCGGAAGTTGTAGATGTGCTGGTGCGTGGTGCCGACGATGTTGTGGTCCAGCAGGGTGCCGTAGCGCGTGTCTTCCTTGGCCGTGGCTTCGTGCATGGTTTTGGACTGCACGCCCTTGACCGCTTCGATACCGGTGGCGCCGGCATCGATGCCGATGGTGCCGTTTTGCTGGAAGACCCAATCGACGATGTAGTCGTAGTTGCCGACGGTGCTGATCCACCGCACCACGAGCTCACGGCGCTCGGTGCTGAGGTTGGGCTGGCCCATTTCCTGGTGTTTGTATTCCGGGCCGGCGTAGCGTTCGAACACCGCCATGGCACGAGGAATCGACGTCGGCGCGCCGGTGTAGTCGGCAATCGTGGCGTCGAGCAGCACGGCGTTTTCCGGGGCGTCTTTGCCGCGGGCAATCGGCGACGTCAGGGTGCCCATGCCGTATTCGCCTGAATCCAGGTAAGCCTTGAAGTACCAGCCGGCATCCGGGTCGCCGTAAGGCACGATCATCCCGCCCAGCGAGCCTTCGTACATGATTTTGCGTTTCTTGCCCTTGTCGTCATAGGTGACGGTGGACAGGATCGGGCCGACCCGCGAATCGAGGCGAACATGGAAGTCCCAGTTCTGCCAGTGAATGCTGTTGCCGGTGATGGTGTAGTTTTTCCCCTCCGGCTCGATGATTTCCAGCGGCTTGACCTGCACGCCCTTGCGGTCACGGCCGTCATACGGCGTCGGCTTCATCGGCACCGGGATCAGGGCTGCGTCTTCGATCTTGATCAGCTTCTTTTGCTCAAGGTCGACAATCGCCACCAGGCCCTCGATCGGGTGCGCCCAGTAGTTGCCGTCACCGGTATTGAGGTAACTGACGATTTTCAGCAGCCGTTTGTCCTGCGCCAGTCCGTCCTTGCCGTCGAAGTAGCCGACGGTCAGCGGCGTGGCCACCACCTTTTTTACATCGGTGATGCCGCGCTTGGCCAGGGCCTGCGCATACTCGGAGCTGGTTTCCACGGCCGATTGCACGGTGGCGAAATCGTCCAGCAGCAGCATGCCATGCGCACCTTCGACCGGTTTCCAGGACTTGAGCGCCTTGGTGTCGAGATCGACCAGGGCTTCAATCACATGCTTGCCATCCAGCACCACGATGTTGGCCTGGCGCGGCTGGGTGACGTTCTGACCGGTCAAGGCGAAATTCCAGACCTGATCCTTGGGCGGCGCATTGACCGAGACTTCGGTGAATCGAAAACCGGGTTGGTAGTGTTCAGACTGCTTGACGACATCCACCGCCGCCTTGATTTCGTCCGCGCTCAACGGGTTGAGCGGGTTAGGGCGGGTTTCGACGACGAAGGTTTTGTCCAGGCCGGACTGGAACACCTGATTGATGAAGTCCTTGGGCATGTAGGCGGTTTTGTGTTTGAACACCACCGGGACCGCCAGCTGCATGGGCTTGCCATTGAGCATGGCGACTTTGCTGTCCGGTTTGACCTTGAGGTAAACCCCGTCCTTGGCAATGACGAACAGGTTGGCGTAACTGTCCCATTTGACCGTGGCCCCGAATTCCTCAAGGGTCGACTGCAAAGGCACCATTTCGGCGGCCCCGCCATGGGCCTGTGCGGTGGACATCCAGCCTGGCAAACCGAAGGTGCCCAGGGTGATGGCCAGCGCGAGTCGGGCGAGAGGTTTTCTTTTTAACGAGGCAATGGACGTGAACATTTCTGAGTTCCTTGGAAACCGGTGACAGCACACCACACTGTGCAACAGCCAACAAATGGCTTCTTGTGAAATCCTGCCAGATTCCTGTTGCTGCGTGCCTAAATGATCGTTGACCAAGGTTAATCCAAAAATAAACAACTTGGCGTCGGCCAGCGTCCGGCGCGCCTGATCTGACGCATAATGAACCCGCTGGTTTTGGCTTTTGTAGTTAACGTAATCGAGTGGGTCGGACATTGATCGAACGACGGCAATTCAGCGGTGGGATGAAGGGTAAAAACCTCCGCTATTTAAACGAGCCTGCTGACAAGCCTGCGCCGGTAACGCGCACGGGTTTTTTGCTGCTGGAGCACTTCTCGCTGCCTGCATTCACGCAGGCACTGGACACGATTGTTACCGCAAATCTGCTGCGACCCGGTTTGTTCGCTTCCCGAACGTTGGGCTTGAACGACGGCGAGGTGGTCAGTGACCTGGGCCTGGTAATCCGGCCGGATGCACGGTTCGATACGTTGGCGATTCAGCAACTGGACCTGTTGGTCGTGTGTGGCGGCTATCGCACAGAGCTGAAGGCCGCCGATGAGTTCATCCACCTGTTGAGAACGGCGGCAGAGCGGGGCGTCACCCTGGCCGGACTGTGGAATGGCGCGTGGTTTTTGGGCAGCGCTGGCGTGCTGGATGGCTATCGATGCGCCATTCACCCGGAGCATCGTCCCGCACTGGCGGAGGTTTCCAAAGCGGCGCATGTCACCAGCGAGCCCTATGTGATTGACCGCGACCGGCTCACCGCGTCCAGTCCTTCGGGGGCCTTTCACATGGCACTGGACTGGATCAAAGAACTGCACGGTAAAGCCCTCGTCGAGGGGATCGAGGACATCCTGGCGTTTGAAGAGTCACGCTACCGGCGCATCAAACCGGCGGAAAACATCTGTGTCAGCGCGCCATTGCGCGAGGTGGTCAAGCTGATGCACGCCAACCTTGAAGAACCGCTGGAGCTGGAGCAACTGGCGGTCTACGCCGGCCGTTCACGTCGGCAGCTCGAACGCCTGTTCAAGGAACAACTGGGCACCACGCCACAACGCTATTACCTGGAACTGCGAATCACCGAGGCGCGTCGACTCCTGCAGCATACCGAATTGTCCCAGGTGGACGTGCTGGTGGCCTGCGGTTTTGTTTCACCGAGCCATTTCAGCAAATGCTATAGCTCGTATTTCGGCTACCGGCCGTCCAAGGAAACCCGGCTGGTCAAATAAAACAGGCATGCCCTCTCCCTAATGCCGATTAGTCAAGACGCAAAACCTGTGGGAGCGAGCCTGCTCGCGATGGCGGTGGCACAGTCAACACTTGCGCTGCCTGACAATCCGCCATCGCGAGCAGGCTCGCTCCCACAGGGATTGCGGTGTTCAACACCGCCCTCTCCCTCGGCAGGAGAGGGCCGCTGTCCGTCTCAGGCGATCTGCCGATCCTTGGTTTCCGGCAGGAAGAACGTGCCAAGAATCGCCGTCATCACCGCGATCACGATCGGGTACCACAGCCCGTAATAGATATCCCCCGTGGCCGCGACCATGGCGAAGGCCACTGTCGGCAGGAACCCGCCGAACCAGCCATTGCCGATGTGATACGGCAGCGACATCGAGGTGTAGCGGATGCGCGCCGGGAACAGTTCCACCAGCCACGCGGCGATGGGGCCGTAGACCATGGTCACGTAGATCACCAGGATGGTCAGCAACAGCAACACCATCGGGTAGTTGGTCTTCGCCGGGTCGGCCTTCTCGGGGTAGCCGGCCTCCTTGAGGGCGGTGCCGAGGGTGGCGACGAAGGCGTCGTTGGTGGTCTTGAATTCAGCGGCCGGCAGGCTGGTGCCCTCGAAGCTCTGGATCACTTTGTCACCGATGCGAACCTGCGCGACGGTGCCCGGTTCGGCCTTCTCGTTTTTGTAAGGAATCGCTTTCTTCGCCAGCACGCTCTTGGCCAGGTCGCAGGAGCTGGTGAATCGGGCCTTGCCCACCGGGTCGAACTGGAACGAGCACTGGGCCGGATCGGCGATTACGGTGACCGGGTTTTTCTCCTGTGCCACGAACACGTCGGGGTTACCGTACTGGGTCAACGCATGGAAGATCGGGAAGTAGGTCAGCGCCGCGAGGATGCAGCCGGCCATGATGATGCCCTTGCGGCCAATGCGGTCAGACAGGCTGCCGAAGATGACGAAGAATGGCGTGCCGATCAGCAGCGAACCGGCAATCAACAGGTTGGCGGTTTGCGCGTCGATCTTGAGCATTTGCAGGAGGAAAAACAGCGCATAAAACTGCCCGGTGTACCAGACCACGGCCTGACCCGCCGTACCGCCAAGCAACGCCATGATCACGATTTTCAGGTTGTCCCAGCGGGCGAAGGATTCGGTCAGCGGTGCCTTGGACGCCTTGCCTTCTTCCTTCATTTTCTTGAACACCGGCGACTCGCTGAGTTGCAGGCGGATGTACACCGAGACGATCAGCAACAGGATCGACAGCAGGAACGGAATCCGCCAGCCCCACGCCTCGAACGCTTCGGTGCCGAGCAAGGTGCGGCAGGCAAGAATCACCAACAGCGACATAAACAGACCGAGGGTCGCGGTGGTCTGGATCCACGAGGTGAAGTAACCACGCTTGCCGGGTGGGGCGTGTTCGGCCACGTACGTCGCCGCGCCGCCGTATTCACCTCCCAGGGCCAGGCCTTGCAGCAGGCGCAGGCTGATCAGGATGACCGGTGCCGCCACGCCGATGGTGGCATAGCCGGGTAGAAAGCCGACGATGGCGGTGGAAATACCCATGATGACAATGGTGATGAGGAAGGTGTGCTTGCGCCCGATCATGTCGCCCAACCGGCCAAATACGATGGCGCCGAACGGCCGTACGGCGAAGCCTGCGGCGAAGGCGAGCAGGGCGAAGATGAACGCCGTGGTCTCGTTGACGCCCGCGAAGAAGTGCTTGGCGATGATGGCGGCCAGGGAGCCGTAAAGGTAGAAGTCGTACCATTCGAATACGGTGCCCAGGGACGAGGCGAAAATGACCTTGCGCTCTTCCTTGGTGATCCCGCGTTTGGGCGTGCTACCCGTGGTTGTACTGTCGATTACGGCCATGAGTGTTCTCCGTTTTGCTCTTGTTATAGGCCGGAGTACCTCTCATCAGTTGCCGCACCCAGGCCATGGGGCTGATGCCATCGGATTGCAAATTGCACGAATCAGGGACGCAGCGGGCGGCCTCGCAGGTGTGCTGGGATAGATGAAGCATAATCACCTTCGCGCAGATATCCACTCGCCATCACGCTTCAAACTCTAGCCGATGAAATGCAGCGGTCGACCGGACACATAAGTGCGCTAAAAAAACCGGAAACTTGCATGTTCAGTGGAAAGTCGGGATTAAAAAACGCAGACGCTGCAATACACCATCATCATCACAGCGGCGCCAAAAAACGCGCCCAACGCCTTTGCCATGGCATGGTGTTCAGGCACATGCTCGGTCGTTGGCTGCCATGGAGGAATCGAAGACGCCGAACGTTTGCTTTGGTGTTGGCGGACGACCGTGTAGGTGTATCGCAAACCCATCAGCAGAAACAGCGCGAGCAGACTGAGTACGGCCATGCAGGAAATGGCAGGTTTTGCATGATGCTCGGTTTCGTCAGCACAGGCCGGGCTATTGAGTTCCACAACGCTGATTTGTCCATGGCCCATCTGGGACTGCGGTGTAGCCGTGTGGATCGCTGGCTGTTGTTGCAGTTCCAGCACCTGATACTTCCAGAGCGTTGTCGAGCCTTCCCGGCAATAAGTGAACGAGACGGGGTCCGGAGCATCAACAATGCAACCGTCAGTGATGTTGAGTTTTTTCAGCGTTTGATCCGCTGACCTTGTGAAATCCAGGTCGAAGACCGGAATAACCCCGGTGGCTGAAGCCGCCATTGAAAACAGCACGCTGCCCGCAACGATGATGATCGAAGCTTTCAAGGTATTTTTTCCTTGTTTTTTATCAGCGTATGGAAAAACGCGTGGAGCGTGGTTCCCCCTGTTTCGGTGAGTCTAGAAGATTGGTAGCCGTCTGAGGTCCGACCGCGAAAAAAAATGTAGATAATGTTGAAAATGACACGTATTTGCAGTGGTGTCCCCTTGCGGCGCTTGTCTGATCAGTCACTCATGCCATCTTCAATCGCGATGCCTTGTGCACGCATTGCCTTGATCAACGCTGCCCGGGTACCCGGCAAATTGAGCATAGTCACGTGTCGCAATTCAGCCACTTCTTCAGCGCTGTAAGGCTGGTAATCGACAGGGGTGCTTTTACCCGCCAGGCCGTCTTTGCGTATCAACCAGTTAAGCAGGTCAGCCAGCTGCGCGTTGTTCAGCGCCGATTGCGACATGCCGGGCACACGCACCAGAAATTCGCGACCGCCAGGGACCTTGAGGAAGTTACCGACAAACCCGGTGAGCCGGGGCGTGTCATTGGCGGCCGAGCCCATGCCGTTGCCCAGATGGCAGCCGGCGCATTGCAGCTGGTAATTCACGCCAACGCTGTAACCGGCCTGATCGATGGGTTTTTGCAGTTCTTCATTGCCCGGCGCATGCCGCTGCGCCGGGTCGGGAATGGCCCGGGCATAGGCGAGCGGGGCGGCAAAGACGCAAACCAGGCCGAGCAATAGCAACCTACGCATGACAAGCACCTCCACGGTAAAAACACGCTGTGTGTAGCAGCTGGCGAAGCCTGCGTCCGGCTGCGCAGCAGTCGTAAACCCGGCTTACACGGTCTTTCTGATACACCGCGTGTACTGGTTTTACGACTGCTTTGCAGCCGGACGCAGGCTTCGCCAGCTGCTACGGGGATCGCGTTTGGGGCAAAAAAAATCCGCCGATTGCATGAGCAACCGGCGGCAATGCGCGTTAAATGGCGACGCCTCGGATAACCGAAACGGTGCAGTGATAGATGTGCGATTTGGCGGCCAGGCACCAATTCACATCGTTGTTGTTGAACGGGCGATAAGCCGGTTCTTCACTGTCGTTACGGGTGCAGGCGCACTGGGCACAGCTTTGCTTACCGCAGCAGTCGTTATAGGAAATGATGTAGTCCTTGCCGTCGGCCGGGTTGCGGCAAGTGCCGATCCAGGTGACTTGCGAACTTTCGGTGCCCGGTGGGCACGACGTCACCGACCCGCCGCAGCAGCTGCACAGAAAGCCGTCGATGGAGCAGTAGCGCCAGTAGTCGCAGGTGTTCGGATCACCCGGGTCACCGGCCTTCGGGTTGTCCGCGGCCAGGGCTTTGCTGGTGCGGTCCAGTGGCAACAGCAGCGGCAAAGCGGCACCGGCGACCATCAAGGAACCCATGCGCGACAGCAGTTTGCGGCGTGAGGTGGTGTCGGCCACTCGACGGGTCGAGCGCTCGAACAACAGATCCAGCAGTTTCATAAAAGTCTCCCTGCCTTAATCAGTGGCTATGGCCGTGGCTGTGGTCATGTGCATGCGGCTGGCTGTTGAGGTATTCCTGCAACGTGGCCTTTTTCAGGTGCTCGACTTCGAACAGGCTGTCCAGGTGCTCGCGGGAATTGACCAGGCCTTTGGCGCGCAAGGTGCCGGTTTTGTCGATCAGCGCGGCGTAGGGCAGCTTGCCGATCTGGTAGGTCATGCCGACTTCCGGCCCGACCACGTAGGTGGCGTCTTCGAGTTTGTGTTCGCGGATCAGCTTTTGTTGGGCGTCCATGTCGCCGTCGCTGATGAACACCACGTCCAGGCGATCAGCCTGTTCCTTGGCGATGGACTTGATCGCCGGCAACAGCGATTTGCAGATCGGGCAGGTCGGCGAGAGGAAGAACAGCAGCTGGTTCTTTTCGCCGGCATAACCGAAGTTCACCGGGCGACCGTTACGGTCGGATGCGGTGACTTGCGGTGCGGCTTCGTTGACCGCCACGCCTTTGTCCATCATCAGCGCCCCGGCCGGAGCCAGGCGACCATGCAAAACACCAATCTGACGTACCAGGCCCATGACGGCAAACGCCACGGCCGCGAGCAGAATCCAGAGCAACACGTTGGAAACGATTAAGCCTTCCATTGATCACCTACCAATCAGTTTGAGCAGAAGAGGGGAGTTCGCCAGCAAGCCATCGGCTGCGGCGTACAAAAGCAGCGCAACGGCGCTGGCGGCAACGGTGACGAAGCCATCAAAAAAAACCAGGTCGCGGGCCATCGGCAGCACGCTGGCCAACAGCGCCACGCCCACCAGCACGCTGTTACGCAACAGCAGGACCGGACGCAGCGGTTGCGCCTGGTCCGGGCCGGCACAGCCGCAGTCGATGTCGCGACGACCGCGCCACAGGTTGATGCCAATGGCTGCGGCGTAGAGCGCGATCAGGCTGGCCGCCGTCAAGGCTGCCCAATACCGGCTGACCGGCACCAGCAGCGCAAACGCGATCACCAGCTCTACCACTGGAATCACACGAGCGACCGGGCGCACCAATACGTCAGGCAACAGTTGGTAGTCCGCCAATTGCTTGGCAAACCGTGCCGGCGCGCGCACCTTGTGCGTCGCGGCACTGGCCAGCAACACCGCAATGGTGAGGGCGCTGGCGATGATGAAGATCGGATCTAAGTGCATGGCCGAACCTCGTTTAGTGGCTCATGACCTGAGTCGCGGTTTTGGCGACTTTCGGCATGCTGCCCGTGTGCTTGTTGGTTTTCAGATCGAAAATCTGCAAGCCGCCCTCGACATCGGCGCCCAGCAACAGCGGTTTGTCGTCGCTCGTCGCTTGCAGGCTCCACACCGGCGCCGGCGCTTCCAGTGTCGCCACTTTCTTGTGGGTCTTGAGGTCGTACGCCCAGATCAGCGGGCTCGGGTCTTCCCACTTCATCGCTTCATGCCCGTCGTGCATCAGCACGTACAAGCGGTCGAGCTTCGGCGCCACGGCCATCAACTGCCAGCCACCCGGTGCCCAGCCGGCTTTCTTTTCCTCGTCGGTGGTCAACGACCACGACGGCAGGATCTTCGGCGCATCGCCAGAGAAATCCACCGCACGAACGGTGCCGGTCGTGGTGGTGAAGTAGTAGGTATCGCCGACGTTCACCGCGCGCTCTACGAGCTTCTCGGCGTTCGGGTCGAAGAACGGCGTGCGGCTGCGCGCAGTTTCCTGGCCCTGGTCGTTCAGGGTGATCACCTGCAAGCTGCCATCGCCACACAGCGAGGCGAAGCGGCGGTTGCCGATCGGGTAGTTGAGCACGCAACCCGGAATCGCCAGTTCGGCGGCGACGGACTTGGCTTGCGTGTCGACCACGGTCACCGAGGTCGACGGCGTGAAGTTGTAAACGTAGACGAAGCGGTCATCGCCACTGGTATTCAAGCCATAGCGTTGGGTCAGCGACTCGGCACGCTTGGGTGGAATCACGACTTCCCAGGCCGGCGCCAGAGTAGAGGTGTCCCACGCGGTCAGCACATCGGTAACCGTGCCGCGAGTGCCACGCGAGTAGTAAATGTCGGCGCTGTAGAGGGTCTTTTTATCGCGGCTCAGCGTTGACGGCGCGGCAAAACCGGTCGGCATCATGCCAAGGATGCGTTTGTTGTCGGGGTCGACCACGGTGACACGGCCCACCACGAAACTATCGAATTCGACGTCGACGATATACGCCCGATGGGCTTCCGGTGGAAAGGCCAAAACGGTCTGGCCGATGGTGTCAGCCGGCAGGTCCGCACGGGCGCTGTTCAAGCCGAGTACAAGCAGGCTCAGACCTAGCGCTGACTGTACGTTGATCCTGTTGGTTCGCATTAGGGGAACTCCCTGAATTGTTATTCACGCAGATCGCGGGTGCTTGGGCAGATTTTTACAGTTCGATTCTGCCTCGCCGGGAAACGCAGAGAATTGCTGTGGCTGCCAAGTGTTTGTGTGTCTGTGCCAGTCGTGGGAGATGGGCTGAAACACTGCAAAGCGCAATTCAAAACCCGATCGATCAACCTCGGAGAACGCGCTCAGGTAGCAGCTGCCGAAGGCTGCGTCCGCTGCGAAGCAGACGTAAAACCAGTACGCGCGGTGTGTCAGAAGGACCGTGTCAGCAGGGTTTACGACTGCTGCGCAGCCGGACGTCCGAACGCGGCCCGAGCCTTCGGCAGCTGCTACAGGTCAGTGGGGGACTGTCAGGTGGGATTTTCGGGGGGAAGGGAGAAGCTGAACACAGCACCACAAGGTTCCAGGTTTTGCGCCCGGATATCCCCGCGATGGCGGCCGATGAAGTTTTTGCACAGTGCCAGGCTGATACCGTTGCCGCTGACCGTGGAGGAGAAAAATTTACCGTTCAACCGTTGGCGAAGGAGCAAGCTCCACCGCCAACGTCTTGCGCTGATTACCTTGGTGGAACGAAGTTATCCAGCATTCGATTCACCGCCAGCTCCCCCAGCATGATGACCTGCTGCAGCGCCAGCACGGTACTTCGATGGGTGCCCTCTACCAACGCCGCCACGTTGCTGGCCATGACACTGGCTGATGCCAGGTTTTCACAGGTTTGAACCAGCAAGGTTTCATGGTCGACGTCTGGGGCAATCATAAAAATGGTGCTGGGTTTACGAGGGGTGTTGTTCATGAGCGCCGCCGGGTTGAGATAGAAATTGAGCGCGCGCTCGGCGTCGTCGTGGAGTTTTTTTGAATCGATGGATTCGGATGGGGAGGCCGGATCGGTGTCCGGTGGGTTGGGTGTCACTTTGAACATAATCAAACTCCTGATACGAGTTTATTTGAAAGGAGCCATCACACTCGCTACCAAACGAAAGGTGGCGGCCATACGCGGGTTGGTAGACCGGTCGTATCAGTTCCCGGCGCCCTCGAAAGGACCCCACGCATGACCACCATAAAAGGTGACGCAATACGCCGTGATACGAAACCGGGCTACCAAACCCGATCACTGATATTCAGTGACAGGGCAACGATAAGGCCCGGACCACAGGCGTACAAGCCGGCGGATTCTGTCTGAACCGTAGGTAACGGCGCAAGGTCTTGTAGCCTTCGGGGCGTAACACCGAGTGTCTTTAAACATGCACAGTTAAACTCGTGAAAGATTTCAAAAAAATAGATGAAACGTCCGACATTATTCAGTGTGTTTTGCGGGCGCGGCTGCACCCTTGTCCGCTTGAAACACTTCTGGGTGAGCGAGGTGACGTGGTGTTTTTTAATAGAAGTTTTGCAGAAGGATGCCGGATCGGTTACCAGCGGCAGCGCGCATCGGGCTGATCCGACACGTGCAGCCTATCCATGGTCCCATGCTAAGGCGTTGCGGTTTCTTGGTTTTGGAGTACAGGCGACCTGAATGGGGTGCAACTCCCGGGTAATCGGCTGTATCTTGGACGACTGATTTTTTAAGGAAGAAGACATGGAACTCACACCGTTTGTAACAACTCTGCTGGGCGTTACCCGAGAATACTGGGTTGCCAATCAACGGCCGCTATTGTTAAGCAACCTACCTGCAATCCTTGCTAATCAACAGGTGGATTACCGGGCAGTGCTGGGTAAGGAGACCCTGAAATCTTTTGTGGAGCGAACGTCCGATGCCGCTAGCTATAAAGTGATTACGCATCCGGTTCATCGAGCAAAAATTGGCTTGGTGCCACCAGACGTCAACTACGAATTTGAAGCTGATTCTGAGCCAGCACAGGAAACCGCACTTTCAGACATCGCCCCTGTGCCAAATGACGCAATCGCTTTGTTGAATATCCTGAGCAAGCTGGATGCAGAGGATCTGGAGAAGATCACCATTCCTGTGTCTGTGCTTGCGAAGCTTTTCAAACAACGATGAGAGTGTTTATCGGACTAGCCACAGCGAATGAATTTCTGCGACGTGAGTTCGTGAAGCTTCGTAATAAGATCACTGCGCCTTCGAATTTTCCAGGAGGGATTTTGACCTTGGACTTGGGAGCGCCTGATCTCAACCGGGAGCCAAACCTAGAACGCTATTTTCACAGTAAATCCAGCACGAGTGATGCGCTGCTTGTGATAGGAGATGACCGTTGCGGCGCATGCCTGGAATTTACCCGCACAGCGCTCTTTATACATCGTGTGGGAATACCGTCTCGAGTAGAAAATGCCGAGAGCTATCTGGTCCAGAAGGTTAATAGCCTGCTCAGCACATTCTCAGCGTTTTGCATTGAAGTATTGAACGGTCAAAATCAGCAGGCGTCATTGTTGCCGGAACGAAATTTCGATGCCACGGAGTGGCGTGATTTGGTTGAGCTCGTGCGTTTACGCACCCAAGCTCCGACCTTCGTTGAAGAGACCAAGGCGTTGTTTGTACTGCTTAAGCAACGGCGAAAACCTAGGCGCAAGTCTAGCTACTCGACGCGCTACTTCATCGACGATGATGACAAACACTTCGAATATGGTACAGAGCATCACAGTCTTCCTGCCACCGGAGCTCCGCACGCGCTCTCTTGCGAACTGAATTTCACATTTCGATTTGGTCGAAGAGTTGCTGATATTCAGCGGCACTTCAACGTCACGCGAGGTCCGGGAAAACACCCATCAATCAAAGGCTCGTTCCCCAATTGCCATTGCGAGTGGAAGGATGTGACGAAAACGACACATTTGAACATGTTCATGAACGATTATTACTAGCAAAAAAAAGCGGAAACCAATTAATTGATTTCCGCTTTTATGCACCTATCGCAATCTTCCACCCGCTGCGTCAATAGAAAGGATCACTGCACTGAAACACTTGTTTCGGAGCTTTCCTAGCTACTGGGACCACACTTGCCAGATCGGTGTCCAACGTGTTGGATTCAGCGAACCGGACGGCCTGGAGCGTAGATGACGGGGCGATTCTATCATTGCGCATGGTTACGAGCAAATCCCGTACACATTAGCCCTTGCTCCGCTTCCTTTAAGACTTAAGCAATCCCAAGATTGTTTGTTGTACCTGGCCAACTGATCCTCAACATAGGTTTTGTGTCGTCTAAAGAATCGGAGGACTTCGAGCGTCAGACGGGATTTGCGAGAGGAAGAGAGAAGGTAAAAACAGCCCCACAAGGCTCCAGGTTCTGCGCCCAGATATCCCCGCGATGGCGGCCGATGATGTTTTTGCACAGCGCCAGGCCGATGCCGTTGCCGCTGACCTTGGACGAGAAAAACCCGTCGAACAGTTTGTCCTGCTCCAGCGCCTGAATACCGCGTCCGCGATCTTCAACCCGCACCAAGGCAACCTGATCATCACGGCTCGCGTGTATACGCAGCACACGTCGATCTGGCGGTAAATCGGCCATCTCTTCGATGGCATTAAACGCCAGGTTGAGGATGACCTGGCCAATCAGTACTTTCTCGCAACTGATCAGCAACGGTTCGGGGCTGGTGATGATCTCGACCTCGATCCGGCTCGGGTCGGCCCGCAGGCTGATGAAGTATCGGGTTTCACGCAGCAGCTCGTTGAGGTCGATCAGCTCTTCGGATTGCTCCAGCTTGACCACGTATTCACGCACGCTTTTGATAATCACCGACGCGTGCTCGATTTGCCGCACAGCGTTCTGTAAACCCCAGGCCACGCCTTGATCAGTGCCCTGATCCTTGCCCAAACGAATCACCGCGCCTTCAATGAAATTACGCGTGGCCGCCAGCGGCTGACTCAGCTCATGGGCAATGGCCACGGCCATTTCGCCCATGGCGTTGTAGCGGGCCAGGTATTCCAGTTTTTGCTCGCTGACCCGTCGGGCTTTTTCGGCGCGCACCTGTTCGGTGACATCGCGGAACAGCAGTAAGTAGCCGACCAGGTCGTCTTCAATCTCGATGTAGCGGCACGTCGCATGGTGCCAGCGCCATTCACCGTCACGCCGTTGCAGGTGGTAGTGCACGCTGAACGGTGCGTGTTCTGGCTGCTCGCAGGACATCTGTTGCAGCAGGCGCAGGCGTGAAGTTTCGTCGCACCAGTCGAGGAAGTTTTCGCCAATCAGCGGCTGATCTTCGCTGTTGAGCAGTTGCGCGGCGGATGAGCTGATAAAGCGGATATCGCCCTGGGGCCCGAGCACCGCAACGCCTTCGGCCAGGTCCTGCATAAAGGCTTTGAGGCGGCTTTCGAAGCGCTTGAGGTCGCGCTTGACCTTGTCTTCTTTGGAGATGTCGCGGAACTGCACCATCAATACATCGCGACCGTCCAGGTGCACCAGTGTCGCCACCGCTTCCGAGAGGATTTCCACGCCTTGCTTGGAGCGATAACACCACTCGATGGCGCGCTGGCCGGTGCGCGCCGCGCCTTCCAGCCAACGCAGGCCGACCGAGCGTCGGTACTGCGGCGCATTGCGGGTCATGTCCGGGGCCTTGAGCGGCGTCAGTTCTTCCAGGGTAAAGCCCAGCGCCGTCAGGGCGGCGGCGTTGGCCCACAGGATTTCTTTGCTGTGGGCGTCGTGAAGAATGATGCACAACGGCATGGCTTCGATCAGGGCGTAGAAGTCGTTCGGTTTTGGCAGATACATCGCGCAGCCCTTGGCGGCAGAGGGGTCGACTACAGATGAAGTCGAAGTATGGCGTTTTATACCGGCTTGCGCCTGGCGATGCGCTCAGAGGTAACCGGGGGCGGGCTAGGGGTTTTCTTTAGTCGGGGGGCTACACGCCCCAATAGTGGCGAGCGGATACGGTTTTTACACTGAACCCATCAACGGTCGTCCCGCCCCGAGGCAGGCTCCGTCTAATAACAATTCAACGGAGAACACGCCCATGCTGCGTTCAGCTACCGCGCAGAAAGACCCTCTGCCAAGCGTCGACGACACCAGCGTCCATAGCCAGGAATTTCAGCGGGTGCTGGATGAAGTGCGCCAACGTCGCGAAGAATTCGACGCCGGGTCCCACGTGCCACGGGACATGATCGAACGCTTCAAGCAGGTGGGCATCTACCGCGCCGCCACGCCGAAATGCTTCGGTGGTGATGCACTGGCGCCAGCGCTATTCCTGCAGATGATCGAACGTATCTCCGAAGCCGACGGTTCCGCCGGTTGGGTTGCCAGCTTCGGCAGTGCCGGCGTTTACCTCGCCGCTTTGCCGCCAGAAACCCTGGCTGAAATTTACGCCGACAGCCCTGATCTGGTATTCGCCGGTGGCCTGTTCCCGTTGCAGCCTGCTGAAGCGGTCGATGGTGGCTGGCAGGTCAACGGCACCTGGAAATTCGCCAGCGGCTGCAAAGGTGCGGACCTGCTCGGTGTCGGCATCGGCGCGGCCGGTGGCAAGCCTCGTACCGCCGTGTTCCGCGCGGATCAGGTCGACATTATTGAAAACTGGGACGTGGTCGGCCTCAAAGGCACTGGCAGCCACGACCTGCGCGTCACCGACAAACACGTCGAAGAGCGCTGGACGTTCATCCGTGGCGGTGCCGCGACCATCGATGAGCCGCTGTTCCGCTACCCGTCGATTGCCTACGCCGCGCAAGTGCTGGCCGTGGTCAACCTCGGTCTGGCTCGCGCTGCGCTTGATGAAGTGAGCCGCATGGCCGCCGGCAGCGGCATTACCGGCGCACCGAAAATGGCCGACCGCGCTTACGTGCGCATCGAAATCGCCAAGGCCGAAGCGCAACTGGCCGCCGCCCGTGGCTTCTTCTACAACGCGACCGAGCAGGTGTGGAACTCGATCCTGGCCGGCAACCCGGTCACGCCTGAGCAAACCAGCCTGTTGCGTCTGTCTGCGATTCACGTGTCCCAGGCCGGTGCGGCCGTGGTGCAGAGCGCTTACAGCCTCGCCGGCACCACCGCGATCTACCTGCGCCACCCGCTGCAACGCTACCTGCGCGATTCGCTGGTGGTCACCCAGCACGCATTCCTCAGCGAAGGCCTGTACGACGGCGCCGGTTCGGTGTTCCTCGGCGTACCGCCATTCCCTGGCTACATCTGAACCCACTCTTTCAAGGATCAAACCCCATGACCCAGACCACTCAAGAGCCATTGCGCGTCGTCTTCTGCATCGGCATCACCCAGAACTTTTTCGACCTGCCGACCGGCGAAGGCCTGAGCGTGTGGAAAGGCTTCAGCCAGATGATGGGCTCGCTCGGTGCCATGCCCGGCATCACCGTGCTCGGCGCGATGGACGATGACCGCCTGATGGTCGGCCCGTCCACCACTTCGCCGTGGACCGTTTACATCATGGCCGACGTCGACTGCCACCAATCGGTGATCGACGCCTGCAACCTGTTCCGCACCACGCCGGTGAACGAATACAGCCTGTGGCGCTACGCCAAGGTCGAAGCGCGTATCGGTCGCCCACTGACCATTCCTGATGCAGCCAAGGTTTAAGCCATGAACGAGGCCTTGCTGCAGCGGCTTGAAACGCTGGAAGGGGAGAGCCAGGTGCGCCGCTTGATGGCGCGCTACATGGACCTGTGTGATGTGCCGAGGGCGCCGACTTATGTCCGCGAATTGGCTGAGCTGTTCTGCGTCGATGCCATCTGGGAAGGTATCGGCACTCAGACTGCACAGACCTTCGGCCAGCATCACGGACGTGATGCGGTGGCGGCGTTTGTTGGCGGCTACTTGCCGCCCTCGGAGCACTTTCGCCTGAACCTGCATTTCCTCACCAGCGAGTCGATCACGGTCGACGGCAGCAAGGCCCAGGGGCAGTGGATCATGCAGCAGATTTCCACCTACGCCGATGGCCACAGCGAACTGTTTGGCACTCGCCTGAACATCGATTTCCGCTGTGTCGACGGCGTCTGGCTGATCGAGCATTTCCGCACGCAACGCTTGTTCAACACGGGGTTGGGCGCATGAGCACGTTTATCAGCGAATTCTTGATCGGTGGCAGCGGCAAACGGGTCGCGATCAAAGACTCCATCGACATTGCCGGGCATGCGACCCGTTCCGGCAGCCGCGCGTTTGCCGATGCGGCGCCGGCTACCCGCAACGCCGATGTCGTTGACGCAATCCTCGACGCTGGCTGGCAGATAGTTGGCAAGACCAACATGCACGAGTTGGCGTTTGGCGTTACCGGCATCAACGACTGGACCGGCACACCGATCAACCCGCAAGCGCCGGATCGCGTTCCGGGCGGTTCCTCCAGCGGTTCGGCCGCTGCAGTTGCGGGCGGTTTGGCGGACATCGCCATTGGCACTGACACCGGTGGCTCGGTGCGGGTGCCGGCGGCGTGCTGCGGCATTGCCGGGTTGAAACCGACTTACGGCCGCGTCAGCCGGGTCGGTGCGCATCCGGCGGAGTCCAGCCTCGATTGCGTCGGACCGTTCGCCGCCGACATGGCGGACCTGATCGCCGCGATGCAAGTGATCTGCCCTGGTTTTCAGGTTCAAGGTTTGCCGTCAAGCAATGCCTCTGTCGGCTTCCTCGAAGTCGACTGCGATCCGCATTTGCAAGCGAGCCTCGGCGCTGCCGCCGACCGCGCCGGCTGGCGTCGCAGCACTCTACGCCTGAGCGAATTTGAAGCGGCGTTCGCTGCCGGTTTGACCGTGATCAATTTTGAAAACTGGGCGGCGTTCGGCCACCTCACCGGCAAAGGCTTGATCGGTGCGGATGTCGAGCAACGCCTGCTGGCCGCCAGCCGCACCAGCGCCGCCGACCTGGCGCAAGCGGAGAAAGTCCGCGAGCGCTTCAGTCAGCAAGTGGACGCGGCGCTGGAGCAGTTCGCCGTGCTGCTGTTGCCGACGATGCCGAGCCTGCCGCCAACGCTGATCGAAGCCCGCAGCGCGAGCAAAGCCGTGGCCGGCATGACCCCGCTGGTACGCCCTTTCAACCTCAGCGGCCATCCGGCGCTGACGGTGCCGGTGGAACTGGATTGCGGCGGGCTGAAGGTCGGCCTGCAGATTGTCGGCCGTAAAGATCAGGACGAATTGGTTTGCGCCTTTGGTGCGCAGCTGCAACAGAGCATGGCCGGTGAACGGCCTACCCCTAAAAACAAGTCATAAAAAGCCATGAGGAGAACCGCATGAGCACTCATGAATACCGGCTGATCGCATCATCGAAAAGCCCCGACGAACTGGTCAGTCACGACCGCGTCGACGTCTCGCTGTACAACGATCCAGCCCTGTTCGAAGCCGAGCTGGACAAGATTTTCTACCGCACCTGGGTGTGGGTGGCCCACGAAAGCGAAGTGCGCAATAGCGGCGACTTCAAGACCGCCACCATCGGCCGTCGTCCGGTGATCGTTGTTCGCGACAAGAAGAACAACATCAACGTCCTGGAAAACCGCTGCCGCCACCGTGGCGCCACCGTGTGCGAGAAGCACAAAGGCAACGCCACCGGTTTCACCTGCCCGTACCACAGCTGGTCGTATGGCCTGGACGGCAAACTGCGTGCGCTGCCATACCCGGACGGCTACGAAGGCATTCTGGAAAAGTCTGAATTGCCGCTGACCAGCCTGCGCGTGGAAAGCTACGCCGGCATGGTCTTCGCCAGCTACAACGACGAGATTGAACCGCTGGAAGACTTCCTCGGCGGTGCCAAGCACTGGATGGACCTGTTCATGAAGCAGGGCGCCGGTTACCCGATCAAGACCCAGGGCGAGCACAAGTTCAGCTTCAAGGGCAACTGGAAGATCCAGCTGGAAAACACCACCGACGGTTATCACTTCCCGATCGTGCACAAGTCGTTCATGTCGTCGGTGGATGAAGAAACCTCGGAAATGCTCTCGTTCATGACCGACGAACAAGCGGTCACCCACTCCCTGGGCAATGGCCACAGCGTGATGGTGATGGTGCCGGAGCACGTCGATCTCGATCACGACGACGGCACTGAACAGCTGCAAGAGCGCTTCGCCCACGTCACCGAAGAACTGTCGAAAACCATGCCGGCGGATCAAGTGCGCCGCATCGTACGTTCGCTGCACGGCGCCGGGTTCAACCTGAACCTGTTCCCGAACGTGGCGATGTCGATGTCGTTCTTCCGCGTGCTGCGCCCGGTCTCGGTCACCGAAACCGAGATCCGCCATGTCGCCCTCGGCATGGACGGCGGCCCGGAAATCGCCAACCGCGAACGCATGCGCGTTCACGAACACTTCCAGGGCCCGTTCGGTTTCGGCACCCCGGATGATGCCGAGGCGTGGGACCGTGTGCAGCGCGGCTCGTACGCCGGCGTCGACGCGCCAATCCTGGTCAATCGCGGCCTTAATCGCGAAATCACCGCCGAGAACGGCGACAAGGTGTCCCACGCCACCGACGAGGGCGGCATGCGCGGTGCCTATGACATGTGGAAGAGGATGATGAGCCAATGAGCAATCAAGACACCCTGAACGGTTTTTCCGGTCCGTTGGCTCAGGCCATCGAATTCATCTGGCGCGAAGCCGAACTGCTCGACCACAAGAACTATGCCGAATGGGCGACCTTGTGGAGCGAGAACGGCAAGTACATCGTGCCGATCGACCCGGACACCGAAGACTTTGAAGCCACGCTCAACTACGCCTACGACGATGCGCGCATGCGTGACTTGCGCATTGAACGCCTGTCCGCCGGCTTCGCGCCGTCGGCGGTGGACGCGGCAAAAACCGTCCGCACGGTCTCGCGTTTCAGTCTGGTGGAAGCTGCCGGCGACCTCGTTGAAGTCAATTCCGCGCAAGTGCTATATGCCTACAAGCGCGGCGTGCACACGCCATTCGTGGCCGACCTCAACCACCGCATTCGCTTTGTCGACGGTGTGGCGAAGCTGGAACGCAAGGTTGTGCGCCTGATCAACTCCACCGACTGCCTGAACGCGCTCGGCTTCCTGCTGTGAGGGCCACCACCATGAACCGAGTAGCTCTTGTAACCGGCGCTTCGCGTGGTCTCGGCGAATGCATCGCCCGTCGCTTGCACGCGGCGGGCTATCGCGTCGCTCTCGCTGATGTGCGCCTCGATGGCGTGCAACAGTTGGCGGCGGAACTCGATGGCAGCGGCGCGACTGCCGTCGCCATCGAGCTGGATGTGCGTAACAAGGCCGATTTTGTCCGGGCCCGCGACCTGCTCGCCGAGCGTTGGGGCGGTACCGACATTCTGGTGAACAATGCCGGCCAATCGAAAGTGGCGGCGCTGATGGACATCACGCCCGAGGAGTTCGACGAGTCGATGGCGATCAACCTGCGCGGCACGTTCGTCGCCTGCCAGGTGTTCGGCGCGCACTTTGCCGAGCGCGGCTTTGGTCGCATCGTCAACATCGCCTCGCTCGCCGGCCAGAACGGCGGCACGGCCACCGGCGCGCACTACGCGGCGGCCAAGGGCGGCGTGGCGACGCTGACCAAGGTCTTCGCCCGTGAACTGGCGCCGCAAGGCGTGACGGTCAACAGCATCTCGCCGGGTCCGCTGGACTTGCCGATCGTGCGCGAAACCGTGGCCCCGGAGCGTCTGGAGCAGATTCTGAAGATGATCCCGGCCGGCACCCTCGGCGCCCCGGAGTACATCGCCGACAGCGTGTTGCTGCTGATCGCCGAACACGCCGCCTCGGTGACGGGCGCGTGCTGGGACATCAACGGCGGGTTGTTCATGCGCTGAAAAAAAGCGTTCAACGCAGCTCATGTAGCAGCTGTCGAGCAGCGCGAGGCTGCGTTCGAATGCAAAGCAGTCGTGAAATCAGACACTGCGGTCCTCCAGGAGGACCGCGTATTCAGGATTGACGGCTGCTACGCAGCCGAACGCAGCCTCGCGCTGCTCGACAGCTGCTACAGGCTGCTCATTTAACAAAATCAACCGTATTTCAGGTGATGCAATGATGAAAGTGAGGATCGAAAGGATCGTCGACGAAGCGCTGGATATCCGTTCCTTTCGCCTCGTGCGCAGTGACGGTCAGCCGCTCGACAGTTATGAACCGGGAGCGCATGTCGACCTGACCGGGCCGACCGGCGTGACCCGCCAGTATTCGCTGTGCAGTCCGCCGCAGGATCGCCGCGCCTATCTGGTGGCGGTGAAGAAAGAAGCGCAGTCGCGCGGTGGTTCGCTGGCACTGCATGAGCAGGTGGAAGAGGGCATGGAGCTGGAGATGGGTGCCCCGCGCAACCTGTTTCGCCTCGACCCGAGCGCCAGCGAACATGTGCTGTTCGCCGCCGGCATCGGCGTCACGCCGCTGCTGAGCATGGCCTATCGACTGGCGGAAAGTGGCCAGCCGTATCGCTTGCATTACTTCGCTCGTTCGCCGGAGTACGCGGCTTTTTCCGAACTGTTGGCGACGACCTTTGCCGATCATGTGCAGTTCCATTACGGTGTCGAGCCGGCTGACATGGACGCGGCATTGACCCAAAGCCTGGATCAGGCCGGCAGCGCCGCCCACGTCTACACCTGCGGTCCCGCGCCGTTCATGAACAAAGTGGTCGAAGTGGCCGCCCGCAGCCGCAGTGAAGACGCGATTCACCTGGAGCATTTCCAGGCCGATCCCGCCGCCAATGCTGGCCCGAGTGGTGGTTTTGAAGTGGAACTGTCCAGCTCCGGCGTGGTGCTTCAGGTCCCGGCCAATACCAGTCTGGTCGACGTGCTACAGGCCCACGGCTGCGACATCGACACTGAATGCCGTGAAGGCATCTGCGGCACCTGCATCGTCGACGTACTGGACGGGGTTCCGGAACACCGCGACAACTGTTTGTCGAACAAAGAGAAGGCGGGCAACAAGCAAATTTGCGCCTGCGTTTCGCGAGCGCTTTCCGCTCGTCTGGTATTGGACCTTTAACTGGTAAAACCCCTGGAAACATTGCGTGGGAGTCGATTAAATCGGCGCCCCACGACCGTCTAAGGAGGCGACGGTCACTACCCGCTATTCATCGAACCGCTCGGCGAAGCGGTCGAAAAATAACAATAAAACTGACGTGAGGCCCTGCGGTCATGAGTACTACTTCGACGGTGCGCAACACTGCATTCGAAAGTTGGTTAAGCCAGGTCAATCAGGCCTGTGGGCGCTTCGATGCCCGCGCATTGGACGCGAATTTTTACGGTGAACTGGCAGAATTTCGCAACGGCGCGATCAACCTCAGTGTGGTCGACATGGCCCATGTGCATCTGTATCGCACCAGCAAAGACGTCAGCACCAGCAGCGACGGCCACTACTACGCGGTGTTTCAACTGCGCGGCAGTTCGCAACTCGAACAGGGCGACAACCGCGCCCAGCTGGGCTGTGGTGACATCGCGCTGATCGACGCCTGCCGTCCCAGTGACATGACCTATAACGAAGATTCCCGCCAGTTGTCGCTGATCCTGCCGCGTCAGGTGGTACAGCGCGGTTCGCACTTCAACGCCGTCAACTGCGCCACGCGCATTGCGGCCAGCACACCGTTGGCCACCCTCGCCAACCACATGGTGCTGGAGACCCAGCGTCAGGAAGGGCTGGAGATGCAGGAAAGCGAAGCCGTGCTCGACGCCTTGGTCAGTCTGTTGTTGCCGGGGATCAGCGCGCGCGATGCCGGGGTGGATGCCCACGAGCGGCAATTTCGCAAAACCATCGCCTACATCGACGAGCACATCAGTGACGAAGAGCTGTGCCCCGAGCTGATTGCCCGAGAGGTGGGCATGTCGGTGCGCGGTCTGTACCGGATGTTTTCCAAGCGTGGCCTGGTGGTGGCGCAATACATCAAGCATCGTCGCCTGGACTTCTGCGCCGAAAACCTGCGCCGCTGCGACGTCGAGCAGAAGCTCTCGGCCCTGTGCTACGCCTGGGGGTTCTCGGATTCCAGCTACTTTTCCTCGGCGTTCAAATCACGCTTCGGCGTGTCGCCGGGTGAGTACCGCAAGCGCTATAGCCACTGACCGAGTCATCGTTCTTCGCGAGCAGGCTCGCTCCCACATTAGTCCTGCGTACACAGTTCCAGTGTGGGAGCGAGCCTGCTCGCGAAGGCGGCCTGATGACCGCCGAAGATTAAGGTTCAGTGCCGCGCCGGCTCATCCACCGGCAAATGCAACACCTCGCGCACCAGCATGGCAATGCTGCTCACGCCCATCTTTTCCTTGATCTTGGTCCGGTGCACATCAACGGTTTTCACGCTGATGTTCAGCTCGCGAGCAATGACCTTGCTGGCCTTGCCATCGATCACCAGCATCAACACTTCCCGTTCCCGGCTGGTCAGCAGCGCGAGCTTGCCTTGCAGGTTCTGGCGTTGCTGCTGATCGGCCTGGGCATGCACGGCGGTCTTCAGCGCGGCCTGAATGCGGTCGATCATCTGCTGTGGGTTGTAGGGCTTCTCGACGAAATCCAGCGCACCGTTCTTCATCGCCGTCACCGACATCGGAATGTCGCCATGGGCCGAGACGAAAATCGTCGGCAGGGTGCTGCCGCGCTGGTTGAGGATTTCCTGCAACTGAAAGCCGCTGGTTTCCGGCATGCGCACGTCCAGCACCAGACACGCCGGCTGCTTGGGGTCGTACTGGCTCAGGAACTCTTCAGCACCGGCAAAGCATTGCGCCTGCACACTGACCGACTCCAGCAACCAGGCGAGCGAGGTGCGCAGGTCTTTGTCGTCATCAACGATATAAACAATCGGTTTGCGCGTTTCCATCAGGGACTGCCACGAGAAATTCTATTTATTGTTATCGCACGCGTGCACGCTGCGGCGGACTTGCGCCTTTGGTGGCGCCTCAATGCAGGATACCCACTGCGAAGGGCCCTGACGATAAAGAAACCACCTAGTCGACTAGCGGAAAGCCCACCTCGGCATGGGGATCGTCAGAATGGCTGCGCGCCGCGCCGGGCCTTAGTCTTGTTCCATCACCAAGGGCCGCGCAACGACGGTCCTCCTGAAGGAAGGGGCATCGAAATGGCCGACCTGAGCCAGCAGCAAATCGACTTTCGCAACGCCATGGCGCAGCTGCCTGCCGCGGTGAACATCATCACCACCAACGGCCCCGGCGGACAATGCGGCATCACCGCCAGCGCCGTGTGCTCGGTCACCGACTCGCCACCCACCGTGCTGGTCTGTGTAAACCGCAACAGCGCCACCCACGATGTGTTCCGCACCAACGGCCATCTGTGCGTGAACGTTCTGTGCGGCGAACAAGAAGACCTGGCCCGCCACTTCGCCGGCATGACCAAAGTGTCGATGGCCGAACGTTTTGCCTGGGACCTGTGGGACGAAGGCGACACCGGCGTGCCGTTGCTGCGCGATGCACTGGTGCAGCTGGAAGGGCGGATCACCGAGTGCAAGGAAGTCGGGTCGCATTCGGTGATGTTCGTTGAGTTGTCGAATGTCGGTGTGCGCGCGGAGAGGGATAGCCTGGTGTATTTCAACCGGTTGTTTCATCGGCTTGAGCATGCGGGTGCGCATTGCTGAAGCACCGCGATGGCGGTCTCAAATTCGAGCACATGTTTAAAGGTGTTTAAGGATGCTTCCTGAAAGCTACAACGCCTTGCGCCATTACCTACGACTACGCCAGAATCCGCCGGCTTGTGCGCTTTGGATGCCCTCGGTAACTTGATTCCCGTCACTGATTCCCAGTGATCGGGTTTAGTAGCCCGAGGGTTTGAAGGCTGCACAAGTGTCTGTCAAACAGGTATTCCAATGCCTGTATCTGATGGTGGCTGTGCGCAGGGCGTCCTCGGACGCGCCGGCTTTGCCTTCGTTCCCCGGTCTACTAACCTGCGTACAGCCGCCACCCCTCGTATTAGTAGCGAGGCGTGGCTGCCCATTCAGGAACGAATGAATATGTTCAAAGTAACGCCAAATCCGCCAGACACAGATCCGGCATCCCCCTACGAATCACTCGATTCAAAAAAACTCCACGACGCCGCCGAGCGCGCCCTCGATCATTACCTAAACCCCGGCGTCATCAAATCCCCGGCTACCCGCAAGCCCAGCACGATGTTCATGCTCGCACCGGATATCCGGGACGAAGACCTCTTGGCCCACACCTGTGAGTCCTGGCCCAGGCCACTGTCATGGCCAGTGATTTTGCGGGGTATCTGGAAGGGCCGCATCGGCATACGGCCATGGCGATCCAGCAGATCATCATGCTCGCGGAACTGGCGGCGAACCGGATGCTGGATAACGTTGAGGTGCCGAAGTAATACCGAAGCACCGCGTCATCGTTCATCGCGAGCAGGCTCACTCCCACATTGGACCGCGTTCGTCCAGACAACCCGGTCAAACTGTGGGAGCGAGCCTGCTCGCGAAAGCGGAATTTCAAGCAACACTAGTTTCAGATCCGAAAACTACCGACAAGCCGATTCAACCGATCCGCCTGCCGCTCCAGCTCAGTACAAGCCCGCAACGTCGATTGCAGATTCTCCACCCCCTGCTGATTCAGGGTGTTGATCTCGGTGATGTCGACATTCAACGCCTCAACCACCGACGTCTGCTCTTCAGTTGCCGCAGCCACCGACTGATTCACGTTGTCGATCTCGCCAATCCGCTGGGTCACGCTGCTTAGGCGTTTACCGGCCAGATTGGCTATGCTCACGCTTTCTTCGCTGTGTTGCTGGCTTTCGGTCATGGTGGTCACCGATTCGCGCGCGCCGATTTGCAGTTCTTCGATCATCTGCTGAATCTCCGCCGCCGACGTTTGCGTGCGTCCGGCGAGGCTGCGTACTTCATCGGCGACCACTGCAAACCCACGGCCTGCTTCACCGGCGCGGGCGGCTTCGATGGCGGCGTTGAGCGCCAGCAGGTTGGTCTGCTGCGAGATGCCCTTGATCACTTCGAGGATGTGCCCGATGTTGACGGTTTTGCCGTTGAGCACTTCGATGTTGGCGCACGAGGTGCTGATTTTGCCGGACAGTTCGTTCATCACCTGGATCGTGCGCTCCACCACTTGGCGACCATCCTCCGCTTGTTGCCGCGCGGCCGTAGCCTGTTGTGAAGCATCGCAAGCGTTATGCGCGATTTCCTGGGCGGCGGCGCCCAGTTGGTTGATCGCGGCGGCGACGCTGTGGGTGCGGGTCGATTGTTCGCCGAAGTTGCTCATCGACGAATTGGAGGCGAGCAACACGCGCTTGGCACCTTCGTTGACGCCGAGCGCCGCTGAAGACACTTCGCGGATCGAATGATGAATGCGCTCGACAAAACGGTTGAACGCGGTCGCCAATTGGCCGATTTCATCCCGCGACTGCACCGCCAGGCGTCGGGTCAAATCGCCTTCGCCTAGTGAAATATCCTCCATCACCCGCGTGAGCATTTGCAGCGGCCGGGTAATGCGAAATGCCGCGTACCAGATCAGCATCAACCCGAGCAGGGCCGAGCCACCACCCAATAGCAACTCTAGCGCGGTGCTTTTAACCCCTTGTGCATTGAGTTCGTTTTGCAGCGTGGTCACCGGTGCCAGCAGCACGTCTTGCGGCACGCCGACCAGTACGCCCCACGGTGCAGAACCGGCAATCGGTGCCAGTGGTTCGAGGACGTTGATCTGCTGCTGATCGACAAACACCTTCGCTTGGCCCTGGCGCAAGGCGTCCATGACCGCAGCATTTTCCAGTGCCTGCCCGAGGCGGCTAACGTCCTGGCTGTTAGCGGAGATCACCCCGCGCGGGCTGACGATGCTGATCTGCCCATGGCCATCGAACAGCTGATGGGCGCTGGTTTCGCTGTTGTGTTGCAGGGCGGCGAGGTTGATGTCGAGGCCGACCACGGCGATGACTTTGCCGTTGTCCATCAACGGGAACGCGATGCTGGTCACCAGTTTTCGACTGCCCGAGGCCTCATCGAAATAGGGCTCCAGCACGCAAGCTTGCCGGGTATCGCGAGCGCAGGTGTAGAAGGCGTTGTACGGCGCGCCGCTGGGGCCGGGGGAGGTGTTGGCGAGCAGTGCTTCGTCGCCGATCACTGCTTGCAGTTCGCCGGGTTTGCTTTGCACCCAGTACAGGGAAAAGCGGCCGGTCTCGTTGCTGCCCATGGCTGCCTGGTTAGCGAAACCGCTGTCGGCACCATCGAGGGCGTCGGGTTCGAAAATGACATAAAGCCCGAGCAGGTCGGGCTTGTCGATCAGGGCCTGGTGAAGCTGGGTGCTCAGCTCTTGGCGCAATTGCGGGCGGGTCAGATGACCCTGCTGTTGCAGCTGGCGCAGGTAAAGCAAATACCGCGACAACCCTTGGCCGTATTCGTGAGTCTGCATGAAGGTGCGTTGCACCTGCATCGCCTGCACGGTGCCCAGCGCTTGCATGTGTTCCTTGGCGGCGTTGGCGAGCATGTCGCTGCTGGCTTGGGCGACTTGTTGGCTGCTTTGATGGGTTTGATACAGCGACAACCCCATCAGCAAGCTCACCACCAACAGCAGGCAGAGACCGGCGAGCAGGGCGATCTTGCTCTGAATCGACAGAGATTTTGAATGCATTGGAAACTCCGTTTCCGTTGAAGGCAGAAGACGCCTCAACCGGGTCCCTGTAGCAGCTGGCGAAGCCTGCGTCCGGCTGCGAAGCAGTCGTGAAATCAGTACACGCGGTAAATCAGGAAGACCGCGTATTCAGGTTTTACGACTGCTTCGCAGCCGGACGCAGGCTTCGCCAGCTGCTACAGGGGCTGCGTCGGCTTACGGACTTAGAACGTGGTGGCAAACACCACTTGGCTGTAGAGGTTGTTGTCGTTGTTGCCTAACTGGGTGCCACCCTGGGCGGCGCTCTTGTCCGGGCTGTACAGACCGAGCAGCGGCATGATGGTCAGGTGATCGTTGACGTGCCATTCGGCGTACAAGTCAACCTCTTGGCCATCGGTGTTGCCCAGGTTGCGGTCGATGGTGTCGAAGTTGAAATACAACACGCCGACATTGAGGTTTTCCAGTGGCGAGACTTTCAGCGAGACGTTCTGGATACGTGAGTTGGTGTTGAACGGGCCGGCGTAGTTACCGGCGACTTCACCCTGGAACCAGGTGCCATAACCGCGACTGAAGCCGTAGAACAACGTGTCGTAATTTTCCGAGAAACGGCTGTAGCGGTAGCCGACATAAGGTGTCCAGATCGACTCGGAGAAGGTCCAGCCGGCTTCCAGGTACCAGGCGTCTTCGCTGCTGGTGTTCGGTTTATCTTCTTTGGCGTATTCACCGGACAGGAACAGGTCTTTCACCCCGGCGTTGCCCGTGGCGCGCAAGCTGTAGGTCTTCATGCCATCGCGTTCAAGCTGCAACGGTGAGGCGTACTGCTCGTCGACCTCGTTGGTGTCGATGTAGGTCAGACCGACTGTGCCGGCGTCGGCGACGTGTTCCAGGGTGCCGACGTACATTTCGGTTTTGGCCTGGGCGCGGTTATCCGACTTCAGCCACATCAGGTCGCTGCGCCAGCCTTGCTTGCCACCGAGGCGCAACACGGCGGTTTCGTCGAAGGCTTTACGGGCGGCGAGGTAGTAGGCGCCGCCACGATTGAACTCGCCGTCGGCCAGGCCTTTGCCCAGGTTCAGCGCATCGCCATCGATCAGGAAACCGTCGCCGACCACGATGTTCTGGCGACCGAAGGACAGGTCGACACCGTCCTCACCCATCGCTTCAAACAGCTTGCCCGAGCGCCAGCCCAGGTAAGCGTCTTCGAACTTGGTGGTGCGTTCCGTACCGTCGGTGAAACCGGCGGCATCGCCGTCGCCCCAAGTGCCGGAGCTGAGCATATTGCCGGCGCCGTAAGCGGTGCCGAAGCCGGCCAGGCCTGTGTCGAAGCTCAGGCCGTATTTGATGTAACCCTCGCGCCACGACGAGGAACCTTCGTCGAGACGGCCGGACAACGCGTAGTTTTCCTGGCTGTGGAACATGCCGAAGACCGCTTCCAGCGTGGCGTTCAGGTGAGTGTCGTCATTGGCATAGAGTTCGTAGGCATTGGCCTGGGCGGCACTGATCAGCAGCGCGAGCGTCGAGAGACGAAGCAAGGGGGACTTGAGCATGGTGTGGCATCCATTCTTGTTCATGACCACAGGGTTGAGGTCTTTCTCGATACTAAGGCCCGGAACTTTTTCGCCCTTTTGTGTGGTTGCCAAAGAGTTGCCTGTGCTTGCCAAAATGTCCGGTTTGGCAGCCCAGCCAACACGACTGGCACGCAGGGCAAAACCTGCGCATCACTGACCGCTGACAATCCGTCTCAACCCTGCTGTTGCTTCCCTTCACGGATTCTCAAGGTCGCCTGCTTATGTTCACTTCACAGAAGTTCTCCCTCTTTGGTTTGCTGACCTTGGCGCTGGCACAAACCGTAGTCGCCGCCGAATGCACACCGGACCAGGGCCACGGCGCCCAGGTGTTCGCCAATGAATGCGGGGTGTGTCACTCGGTGAGCAAAGACATGGCCGGCATGATGGGGCCGAGCCTTGCGGGCGTGGTCGGGCGCAAGTCCGGCTCGCTCGAAGGCTTCAGCTACTCCCAGGCGATGCGCAGCAAAGACGTGACCTGGCAAGCTGAAACCATCAGCCAACTGATCACCCAACCCCAGGCCTATGTGCCCGGGACCTACATGCCCTACATGGGGCTGGCCTCCGCCGATGACCGCCAAGCGGTCGTTTGCTATCTCAAAGAACAACGCTAATCAGCCGGACTTCCAGGTTGAACCCCACGTTTGAATGACAGGTGAATTATGAGCAACGTTGAAATTCTGCCGCAGGTTGCTGCCTTCCTTGAGCGCCGCCATGGCTGCTTTATCGATGGTCAATGGGTGTTGGCGGATGGTCCGACCATTTCCGTGGTCAACCCGGCCACCGGGCAAACCCTTTGCGAAACCCTGGACGCGCCGCTGGACGTGGTCGAGCGCGCCGTGCAGTCGTCCCATGCCGCGTTCAAATCCGGTGTGTGGTCCGGTTTGCGTCCGGCCGACCGCGAACGCATTCTGCTGAACTTCACTGCACTGGTTGAGGCGCACGCCGAAGAACTGGCGCAGCTGGAAACCCTGAGCCAGGGCAAGTCGATCAACATGGCCCGCGCTCTGGACTTGAACGCCACCGTGGAATTCATGCGCTACATGTCCGGCTGGGCGACCAAGATCGAAGGCCAGACCTTCGACGTGTCGATCCCGCTGCCGCCGGGCGCCAAGTTCACCGCCTTCACCAAGCGTGAGCCGGTGGGCGTGGTGGTCGGGATTGTGCCGTGGAATTTCCCGCTGCTGATCGCTGCCTGGAAACTGATGCCGGCACTGGCCACCGGCTGCACCGTGATCATCAAACCGGCGATGGAAACCCCGCTGACCGCCATGCGTCTGGCTGAGCTGGCGCTGGAAGCGGGCATTCCGGCTGGCGTGTTTAACGTCGTCACCGGTGGCGGCGCCTCGGTCGGTGGCGTGCTGACAGCGCACCCGTTGGTAAGCAAAGTGTCGTTCACCGGCTCCACTGCCGTGGGCAAAAGTGTCGGCGTGGCGTGCATGGAAAACATGACGCGCTTCTCGCTGGAACTGGGCGGCAAAAACCCGATGATCGTGCTCGCCGATGCTGACATCGAAAAAGCCGTTCAAGGTGCGATCCTCGGCGGCCTGCTGAACAACGGCCAGGTCTGCGCGGCGGCTTCGCGCTTCTATGTGCATCGCTCGATCCACGATCAATTCGTCGAAGCACTCGCCGCTGCGGTCTCCGCCATGCCAATCGGTGCCGGGATGAACTGCAATGCCGCGATCAACCCGCTGGTGTCACGCAAGCAACAGCAAAGCGTGCTCAAGCACATCGAACTGGCTCGCCGCGAAGGCGCGCGTGTGGTGTCGGGCGGTGAGTTGGTGGAAGGCGAGGGCTTCTACGTGCAGCCGACCATTCTGGCCGACATCGACCACAGCATGGCCGTGGCCCGTGAAGAAGTGTTCGGCCCGGTGCTGGGCGTGATGCCGTTCGATGACGAAGACGCTGTGATCGCGCTGGCCAACGACAACCGCTACGGCCTGGCCGCCAGCCTGTGGACCAATGACCTGGGCAAAGCCATGAACCTGGTGCCGCGCATCGAGGCCGGTACGGTGTGGGTCAACGCTCACGTGCTGCTCGACCCGGCGATGCCGTTTGGTGGCGTCAAGCAATCGGGCATGGGCCGTGAGTTCGGTCGCGCAGTGATCGAGGCGTACACCGAGCTGAAATCGGTGTGCATCGCGCACTGATTGGATGAATCAAAACGGCCCCTGCAACGGGGGCCGTTGGCTTGGCTGACTAACGGCGGCCCTGGCGACGTTGAATCCATTGCTTCCGGTTAATAGGAAGCATTACTATTCACGCCCCGTCTCCACAGCACACCGCAATGACCCCCAAGCTGCCCCGCAGACATGGCTTTTTCGACTATTACGAAGAGTTGGTTGGCACCTGGACCCGTCGCCTGAGAAATCGTCAGCAGGCCGAGGACCTGGCCCACGACACCTTTGTGCGGGTGCTTGAGTCGAATTCGGCGGCGGTGGAACAACCTCGGGCGTATCTGCACCAGACCGCGCGCAACATCGCGGTGGACGGTTATCGGCGTGAGGATCGGCGGGGCGCCATGGAGTCGGAGGCGATTGATCTGAGTGTGTCGTCGTCCGGCGACCCGGAGCAGTACATGCAGGCGATCCAGTTGGCTGATTGCATCGAACGGGCGCTCACCGAGTTGCCGGTCAATTGCCGCAAAGTATTTGTGTGGCAAAAAATCGAAGGCCTGACCCAGGCTGAAATCGCCGAACGCCTGGGTTTGTCCAAGAACATGGTGGAAAAGTATATGATCCGCACCTTGCGGCATCTGCGTGACCGCCTCGACGGATCGCAAGCATGATCGGCCGCGCCTTCTCACCCCCAGCCAAGCAGGAACTTCCATGATGGATACTCGTGATTGTGCGTGCGGGCAAACAACGGTTCGCGATGATGCGGCGCGATGGTTCGTGCGTTTGCAGGAGCCGGCCGTGGACGTTGTGGAGTATCGGCGCTTCGAGGCCTGGCTGCACGAACATCCGCAACATCAAGACGAATTCGAAATGCTTCAGGGCTTGTGGATGGCGGCTGACCTGGTGCCGGTCGAGCGTCTGCAAGCCATGTGTGAAACCGCGCCGGCTCGCCGCACGCGTCAACCGTGGCTGCGGTATGCGGTGGCGGCCAGTGTGGTGGCCGTGGCGCTGGGCGTGGGGTTGTTCAGTGGTTTGCATCACCCGGAACCTTTTACCGCTGAATATTCCACGGCGTTGGGTGAACGTCGCCATGTGGTCTTGCCGGACGGTTCGTTGATGGACATGAACAGCCGTAGCCGTATTCAGGTGCGTTTTGATAAAGACCGGCGTGGCATCGAGCTGACTGAGGGCGAAGCGATGTTCAGCGTCGAGCACGACACCAGCCGACCGTTCGTGGTCGAAGCGGGCAACGGCCAGGTGACGGTCACCGGCACGCGCTTCGATGTGCGCCGCGACCCTTTGCAAACCCGGGTGGCGGTGGAGCAGGGCACGGTCAAGGTTCAGGGACAGGGCGCCGATGTCATCAGCCTGACTGCCGGCCTCGGTACTCAAATCGATGCCCAAGGGGTTGTCGCGGCGGCTTATGCGGTCAACCCGGCCGAGCTGACCGCGTGGCGCAGCGGCAAACTGGTGTTCAACAACGCCAGCCTCAGCGAGGTGGCTGCCGAAGTGTCGCGTTATCGCGAGAAACCCCTCACCGTCGACAACGACACCGTCGGCAATCTGCGGCTGACCAGTGTGTTCAATTCCGATAACACCGACGCATTGCTCAAGGCCTTGCCGAGCATCCTGCCGGTGGCCGTGCGCACCCTCGATGACGGCAGTCAGGAAATAATTTCAAAATAAATTCAGGTTTTTTTCGAGTTCATCGTCTTCCTGTCCATCTGCAACTGGTTTGCATTAACAAACGCATGCGCTTGCGATTTACAGGATACTGTTCGACGTGAAAAACACCTCTGCCAACAACAAAAAATCCCATTGGTTACCACTGACGCTCGCCTTGGCGATCAATGCTGCGCTGCCCCAGGCGTTCGCCGCCGCTGGCATCCATATTCCGGCGCAGCCGTTGGGCCAGGCCCTGAGCCAGTTGGGCCAGCAAACGTCGTTGCAGGTTTTTTTCAATCCTGAACTGGTCGCCGGCAAGCAAGCCCCGGCTGTCGACGGCGACATCTCGCCGGAACAGGCCTTGCGCCAGTTGCTGCAAGGCAGCGGTCTGCAGTACCAGATCGATCAAGGCTCGGTCACGTTGACGCCCGTGCCGACGGCGGCTACGAACGGGCCGTTGGAGCTGGACGCGACCGATATCAAAGTGGTCGGCGACTGGCTCGGCGATGCCGACGTGGCCTTGGTGCAGAACCATCCCGGCGCGCGGACGGTGGTTCGCCGCGAAGCGATGGTCGAGCAAGCGGCGATGAACGTTGGCGAAGTGCTCAAGCGCGTCCCCGGCGTGCAAGTGCAGGACGCCAACGGCACCGGTGGCAGCGATATTTCCCTGAACGTCGGCGTGCGCGGGCTGACCTCGCGCCTGTCGCCACGCTCCACGGTATTGATCGACGGCGTGCCGGCCGCGGTGGCGCCGTATGGTCAACCGCAGCTGTCGATGGCGCCGATTTCCTCGGGCAACCTCGACAGCATTGACGTGGTACGCGGTGGCGGTTCCGTGCGTTACGGGCCACAAAACGTTGGTGGCGTGATCAACTTCGTGACGCGCGCAATCCCGCAAGAAGCCACCGGGGAAATCGGCACCACCCTGGAAACTTCGCAGTACGGTGGCTGGAAACACCTCGACAGCGCGTTCCTCGGCGGCACCGCAGACAACGGCATCGGTGTAGCGCTGTTGTATTCCGGGGTGAACGGCAACGGGTACCGCGAAAGCAATAACGGCAACGACATCTCCGATGTGCTCCTCAAGACCCAGTGGGCACCGACCGATGTCGACTATTTCAGCCTCAACTTTCACTACTACGACGCCAACGCCGACATGCCCGGCGGCCTGACGCAACAGCAGTACGACGCTGATCCGTTCCAGTCCGTGCGCGACTACGACAACTTCACCGGCCGCCGCAAGGACGTGTCGTTCCGCTGGGCAAGGCAGATCGATGACCGGACACAGGCCGAAGTGCTGACGTACTACACCGACAGTTTTCGTGGCAGCAACATCGCCGCTCGCGACCAGAAAACCCTCAGTGCTTACCCGCGCACGTATTACACCTTCGGCATCGAGCCACGGGTGTCCCATGTGTTTGAAGCGGGCCCGACCACTCAAGAAGTCAGCGTCGGCTATCGCTACCTCAAAGAAGCCATGCACGAAGAGTCGAGCCGTGTCGCGCTGGTGAACAATCAACCGGTGCTGACCCCGAGCTCTGACGGCCACGTATTCCAGGACCGTACCGGCGGCACCGAAGCCAACGCGGTGTACCTCGACAACAAAGTCGATGTCGGCAACTGGACTGTGACCCCGGGCATTCGCTTCGAACACATCAGTACCGACTGGCATGACCGCCCGGTGCTCGACACCGCCGGCAAGCGCGTGCCGGAGAAGAAGCGCAGCATCGAAAGCAACGAACCGCTGCCGGCCCTGAGCGTGATGTATCACCTGTCCGAAGAGTGGAAGCTGTTCGCCAACTACGAAACCTCGTTCGGCAGCCTGCAATATTTCCAGCTCGGTCAGGGCGGCATCGGTGACAACACCGCCAATGGCCTGGAGCCGGAAAAAGCCAAGACCTACGAGGTCGGCACCCGCTATAACAATGAGGCGTGGGGCGGGGAAGTGACGCTGTTCTACATCGACTTCGATGACGAGCTGCAATACATCAGCAACGACGTGGGCTGGACCAACCTCGGCGCGACCAAGCACCAGGGGCTGGAGGCGTCGGTGCATTACGACCTGTCGGCGCTTAACCCGATGCTCGACGGCCTGACCGCCTACAGCGGTTTCACCTACACCCGTGCCACCTATGAAGGCGATATTCCGGGCTTCAAGGGCCGTGACCTGCCGTTCTATTCGCGTCAGGTGGCCACCGCCGGGCTGCGTTACGACATCAATCGCTGGACCTACAACCTCGATGCCTATGCCCAGTCCAAGCAGCGTTCGCCGGGCACGGGAGTGAACGCCGATGGCAGCTTCAACGGCAACTACATCACTGAAGGTACAGCGGACGGCCAGTTTGGTGACATTCCGGGCTACATGACCTGGAACGTGCGCGGCGGGTATGACTTCGGTTCGCAGCTGTCGAACCTGAAGCTCGGCGCCGGGGTGAAAAACATCTTCGACAAGCAGTACTTCACCCGATCAAGCGACAACAACTCGGGGATGTATGTGGGAGCGCCGCGTACGTTCTTTGTGCAGGCCAGTGTGGGGTTCTGATAGACCGAGGTGACCCCATCGCCAGCAGGCTGGCTCCCACAGGATTTGTGAACGACACAAAACCAATGTGGGAGCCAGCCTGCTGGCGATAGCTATATCAGACTCTCAACACCTTCCCGCCAATGGCCACCGCCACCAGCAGCAACGCCATCAAGCCAAAGGCAAAACTCAAACTGCTGCCGTGGGCGATAAACCCGATCAACGCAGGTCCCGCGAGGATGCCCGCATAACCCAGCGTGGTGATGGCCGGCACGGCAATGTGCTCGGGCATGACCGTCTGTTTGCCGACGGCGGTATACAGAACCGGCACGATGTTCGAACAGCCCGCGCCCAGTAACGCATAACCCACCAGCGCCGCCTCCCAGGCTGGTGCGAACGTCGCTAATGCCAGGCCTGCGGAGGCTATCAGCCCGCCGAACACAATCACCCGCGTCGAACCCAGACGCCGGACAATCCGGTCACCGGTCAAGCGGCCGGCTGTCATGGTCAGCGCAAAGGCCGCATACCCCAGCCCCGCATACGCCGTATCGATGCCGCGCTCCTGCGCCAGGAACACCGCGCTCCAGTCCAGCGCGGCACCTTCGGCCAGGAACACGATGAAGCACATCCCTCCAATAAACAGCACGATGCCATGGGGCAAGGCAAACGCTGGCCCGGCGCTTTCGCTGCCATAGGGCAACAGGTGCGGCGCCGCTTTCAGCAGTGCCAGCACCAGCACCGCAACCACTCCCCACATGGCGCCCAGCGGAGACATTCCAAGCCCAAGCAAACCGCTGACACCCGCCGCACCGACGATCCCGCCCAGGCTGAACATCCCGTGAAACCCCGACATCATGTGCTTGCCGCTGGCCCGTTCGACGATTACCGCTTGCAGGTTGACCGTCGAGTCCACCGTGCCCAGCCCGGCGCCAAACATGAACAGCGTGGCGATCAGCGCCGGCACGGTCGACACCGTCGCCAGCAACGGCAAGGCCGCACAGATCAGCAACGTCCCGCCCGCCGTCACGCGCCGGCAACCGAAGCGCGCGGCCAGCAACCCGGCCAACGGCATCGCCAGAATCGACCCCACCCCCAGGCATAACAACAGCAAACCAAGCGTCCCTTCACCCAGCCCGGCCCGCGCCTTGGCGTAAGGCACCAGCGGCGCCCAGGCGGCGATGCCCAGACCGGCAATGAAAAACGCGACGCGGGTGGACATCTGCTCCAGGCGGCCGGGGATCAATGGGGTTTGGGTGTGGAAATGGGTCATATCAATCCTTGGCAAAAAACGTCGCGTACCCAAGGGACACTGACTGATCCCGCGGGTTCATCAGTGTCCGCAGCCGTTCGCGGTCAGACAGGTCCACATCCTTGCACAGCCCGTCGCGGTTTCGCGATATCGTCGATAGATTGATTGTTCAGACAGGAGGCGACATGACGCAGATCTACGATGCACGGGGCAATATTTATATCGTCGTGGCGCCTGATGCCGTGCGCGATAGCGGCATCAATTTGCCTGAACAGGCCGAACTTGCCGCACAAACCCGAGAAAACTGGACGCTAGCCGCCATCGAGGCGTTTTGTGGTTGGGTCCCCGGCACTCAGCCACCGGGCAGCAAGGACCATCGTAGCGACGGTTTGCTGGTCGGGCCGTTTCAATCGGCGCCGCCGTATGACCTGCTGATCGTCAACACCGACGGCACATTCGCCGAACGCAGTGGCAATGGCCTGACGATCTTTTCTCAGTCGCTCAGCGAGCAAGGATTGATGCCGAAGGAAACCGGGTGCCTGTTGCGGGTTCATCACGACAAGACGGATGCGGTTTCGCCGGGGGAGACGACAGTCAAACCGGCGGAGGTCGATGGCGTGCAAGGATTCTGGCTGGATTTGGGCAAGCCTTCGTTAGGACCGCAAGCCGTGGGTGCGCACGGGGTTGAAAGCGTGCAGTTGAATGGGCGAGACGTCAGCCATGTGCAACCATTGTCCGCGCTTGAGCCTGCCTGGGACCGCAGCCAGTTTGTGCGGATCGGCAATCCGCATTGCGTGACCTTGGTGGCGAGCGTCGCTGCATTACCGAGCAATGAGCAAATGCGTGAACCACCGTTGGCTGAAGGATTGATGCGCATTGCGTATGCCATGCCGACCGGCGCCGGCGAACCGTGTCCGGCGGGGGTGAATGTGCAGTGGGCGATGCTTGAATCTGCACAGCAAGTCATCGCGCGGGTGTTTGAACGCGGGGAAGGGCCGACCGCGTCGTCGGGCACCAGCGCCAGTGCGGTGGCGTGTGCGGCGTGGCGGGTGGGTTGGGTCACGGCGGGTGAGGTGAAAGTGGTGATGCCGGGCGGAACGGCGCCGATTTTGCTGGAGGAAGTGGACGGGGAATTGAGTCGGGTCAAGTTGTTTGGCACGGCTCGGTTGATGGGTTGAATTCAGGAAAGCTATCGCCAGCAGGCTGGCTCCCACAGGGGATGTGTGAACGACACCGATCCAATGTGGGAGCCAGCCTGCTGGCGATGGGGCCCTGAAAGTCAGCGAAAATTCAGAACTGATTTGGCCATTCCACCACTGGCATCGTCCGCTTCATCAGTAACTTGCCCTCGCGAACCGAATACAGCGGCAAGCCCTGGCTGCGAATCACCTCATAGTCACTGTCCGCCGACAGCACTAGCAAGTTCGCTGGCCGTCCCGCTTCCAGGCCATAACGCTCGCCGAGGTTCATCGCCTTGGCGCTGTTGTCCGTCACCAGGTCCAGCGCGCTTTGCAGGTTGCGGTAACCGAGCATGTGGCAGATGTGCAAACCCGCTTCAAGCACACGCAGGATGTTGCCGTTGCCCAGCGGATACCACGGGTCAACGATCGAGTCCTGGCCGAAACACACGTTCATCCCCGCTTCGAGCAACTCGTTGACCCGAGTCACGCCACGGCGTTTCGGGAAGTTGTCGAAGCGCCCTTGCAGGTGAATGCTTTCAGTGGGGCAGGAGACAAAACTGATCCCCGAATGCCCGAGCAAGCGAAAGAGTTTGGCGCAGTAAGCGTTGTCGTAAGAACCCATCGCGGTGGTGTGGCTGGCGGTGACCCGCGAACCCATGTCGCGGCTGCGGGCCTCTTCGGCCAGCACTTCAAGGAAGCGTGAATGCGGGTCGTCGGTTTCGTCGCAGTGCACGTCCACCAGGCAACCGGTGCGCTCGGCCAGGTCCATCAGGAACTTCACTGAACTCACCCCCTGATCGCGGGTGTACTCGAAGTGCGGAATGCCACCGACCACATCGGCGCCCATGCGGATCGCTTCTTCCATCAGCTCGCGGCCATTGCGGTACGACTCGATGCCTTCCTGGGGGAACGCGACGATTTGCAGGTCGATCAGGTGACGGCTTTCCTCGCGCACCTCCAGCATCGCCTTGAGCGCGGTGAGCTGCGGGTCGGTGACGTCGACGTGGGTGCGCACATGCTGGATGCCGTGGGCGGCGAGGGTCTGGATGGTCTTCTTGGCGCGGGTCTTGGTGTCTTCCTCGGTAATCGTCACCTTGCGCTCGCCCCAGCACTCGATGCCTTCGAACAGCGTGCCACTCATGTTCCAGCGCGGCTCACCGGCGGTCAGGGTGGCGTCGAGATGAATGTGCGGCTCGACAAAGGGTGGCACCACCAGGTTGCCGCCGGCATCCAGATCTTCAGGGCCCAGGGTCGGGGCTTCGGTCTGTCGGGCGATGGTACGGATCAGGCCGTTTTCCAGGTGCAACTCATGCAGGCCTTCTTGGTTGCGCAGGCGGGCGTTGATGATGTGCATCAGGCGAATCCTTTTATAAATCTTGCTGGGGTGCAGCGACGGTTCGGGCACCGAGCACGGCGGTCAATAACATATACGTTAGCGCGGCAGCGGCAATCCCTACCAGCGGCGCGACCCACGGCGAACTGAAAGCGGCCACGGTGCCGACGGCATAGGCCGTCAAACCCGACCAGTTAAAGGCGGGCAACCGTGCGTCGGCCAACTTGGGGTAGTGACCGCGATAGCGATAGAAAAAGTCGGCCATGATCACACCACCAATCGGCGGAATCACCGTGCCCAGCAGAATCAGGTACGGCACCAGCATGTCGTACATGCCCAGCAGTGCCAGCAGTGTGCCGATGAGTGCGCCGCCCAGGGTCACGGTTTTGCGTCGGCCGGTGCGCAGCAGGTTGCAGCCGGCGACGGCGAAGTTATAGATGGTGTTGTCCTGGGTGCTCCAGATGTTGATCAGCAACATCGCCATCGCGGCCATGGCGAAACCTTGCAACAGCAGCACTTCGACCACGTCCGGTTGCTGATAGACGATGGCCCCGTAGGCGCCGATCACCACCATAAGGCCGTTGCCGAAGAAGAACCCGATCAGGCTCGCCAACACGGCAACTTTTGCCGAGCGTGAGAAGCGCGTCCAGTTGGTGGCCTGGGTCGCACCGCTGACAAACGTACCGAACACCAGGGTCACGGCGGTCGACCAATCCATCGTTCCCGTCGGCACGACGGCGAGCAAACCATCGAGCCCGCCGACCTTGACCGTCGCCACCCACATCGACAGCGTCAGCAGCACCATCATGGCCGGAACAGCGATGTAGGAGAGAATCTCCAGCCCGCGATAACCGACATAGGCGGTCGCACAAAATATCATCCCGAACAGCACCATCAGCCCGAGGACCGTGCCCTCGCTCAACTCGAAATACTTGCCCAACACCACGGCGGCAGTAGCCGTGCCCCAGGCGTACCAGCCGATTTGGGTAAAACCGAGGATCAGGTCGCTGAGCTTGCTGCCGACTTCACCAAAACAGAAACGGCCCATCAGCACCGAGTTGAGTCCGCTCTTGAACGCAATAAAACCCAATGCGGCGGCGTAGATCCCCAGCAGCAGATTGCCGACGATGATCACCGCCATCATCTCGGCAAAGTCGAACGCCACACCGAGTTTGCCGCCGGCAAACATGGTGGCGGTGAAGAAAGTGAAACCCAGCAGCACCATCGCGGTGGAGCCGAGCCCCTTGCGGGCATTCATCGGGACTTCGCTGAGGGGGTAGTCGTTGCCCGGGTTGTTCTGCGTCATGTGGCGTTCCTTACGAATGGGGAGGACGCGTTAGGGAGAGCAGTGGTCGTGCCAAGGGTGAGGGGTGTAGTTATTTATAGTCGAGCCTGAGGGGCGCGCGGGGCGGGAAACAAAAAGCATAGGCATAAAAAACAGCCCCTGAAGGCTGTTCGAGTGCTCACTGACGAAACACATTCCCAATGTGGGAGCCGGCTCGCTCCCACAGGGATGACATTGTCTATTCGGGCGGGTTACTCGCCGTGATAGATGCAGCCGCTGGTGCACGTCTCGTGGATACGGATCGCGCTGAGTTCCGGCAGCAGGGGCTTCAATTCATTCCAGATGAATTTGGCCAGCACTTCACTGGTCGGGTTTTCCAGACCGGGAATGTCGTTCAGGTAGTTGTGGTCCAGACGCTCGTAGAGCGGCTTGAAGATTGCCTTGATTTCCGAGAAGTCGCGGATCCAGCCGGTGTGCGGGTCGAGCTCACCACTCAAGTGGATCGCCACTTTGAACGAGTGCCCGTGCAGGCGGCCGCACTTGTGGCCTTCCGGTACGTGGGGCAGGCGGTGGGCGGATTCGAACGTAAACTCTTTGAAAATTTCCACAGGTGATTTCAGCTCTGTCAGGTGGCGATCGCCACGGCGATGCGGGCAGGTGGCGAGTTTACCAGAGCTGCGGGCGAAACACTGACTAAAGGGTCAGCAAGCGCTCGCCGAGGCGACCATTGGCGGCCAGTTCGAGGAACTCGTCACCGAGGCGACGGCTTTCATCCATGGTGGCGCGCCAGTATTTCTGCCGGGCCGGCGCGTCCCCCATGAAGCGCTTGAAATCGTTACGGTCCGGCAGTTTGCCGTAGGGCAAGCGCGCCAGATACTCCTTCGACGGCGCCAGCAGCAGAACATCCTGCAAACGCGCAGGGCAGGCTCGGCGCCACGGCAGGGTCTTGTCGAACCAGCCGGGAATCACCCGGTCGGTGAAATGCGGATACAGCACGATGTCGTCGCCGCTGTAGGGCAGGTCGAGGTGATAGTCGAGTAAACCGCCATCGCGGAACGTTCCCGCACCGGCGCCGGGCAGGTCGCGCACGCCTTCCATCACCATCGGGATCGAGCCCGATGCCAGCAGCGCCTGGCGCAGGTTACCGGTGTTGAGCGCGACGAAGCGCGAGGGGAAGTCGTTCAGTGCATTGACCGGCGGTGCCAGACGCGGGTCGTGGATGATCAGCCGCTCGAAATGTCGCGACAACCGTGCGCGCCCGCGCAGGTTGTCGGCGATCACGGATCCCAGCGCCAGCCCGAGGCGGCCGCGATGGTCGTGGGCCAACGGGCCGTGACTTTTGACCACCATGATGTTCAGTCGGTAATGCGCGTTGCTCAAGATCGAGGCATCGCGACCGTCCAGCAGTTCATCGAGCATGCGCTGCGAACTCTGGCTGATCTGCGCCATGGTCACGCCCTTGGCGAAGTTCTGCTCGGTGTACAAATGACCGAGGCGCCGGATGCCTTCGGCGGCGTCCGGCAGACAGGCACTGGCGAAGCGCCAGGAACCGACCGAGGCGCCAATCAGTGAACGCTCGCGCGGTGCGGCCGACAGCCATTCGCCAAACAATGCCAGGTCCAGACCTTGAATCCCCAGGGCCTTCGGACCGCCGGCGGCACCCGGCAGCGTGCCGACGTCGGCGGCGCTCAGGCCATCTTTACGGATGCGCGCGAAGGCACGCGGGCCGGCCTTGAGGGTCAGGGAAGGGAACTTGATGTGGATGGCGGTCATACCGGTCTCGATGTTTGGCAAGCGGGGAATTATAAGCAGTTCAGGCAACACCACCAATCCACTGTGGGCGAGCCTGCTCGCGATGGCGGCGTAACATCCGACATCAATGTTGAATGTAATGGCCTCATCGCGAGCAGGCTCGCTCCCACAGGGTTTTTGTGGTGTTCCAATGATGGCAATTCAGTTTCAATTAAGATCAGATCGCTAAGGTGCTACCCGTAAGCAACACGAAAGACGGAGACACCCATGAACAAATTAGACGCTGTCAGCGGCCAGGTTCTCAAGGATCATCAGGATACGTAATGAAGGTGCGTTCATTTTTCCGCATGGCGTGGGTGCTTCTGGGGTTTTGCTCGGCGGTCCTGGCCCGCGACCTGGACCAGGACGAAGCCCTGCGCCTGCGCCAACAGGGAGTAATCCTGCCGCTGGAGCAACTGCTCCAACAGGCGCTGGATCGCTACCCCGGCGCCAAACTGCTGGAAGCCGAGCTTGAAGAAAAGCACGACGTCTACATTTATGAAGTCGAACTGCTGACCCCCGAAGGCGTGGTCCGTGAGCTGGACATCGAGGCCACCACGGGCCGTTTACTGAAAGACAAGGAAGATTGACCGATGCGATTGTTGCTGGTGGAAGACCACGTGCCGCTGGCCGACGAACTGATGGCCGGCCTCAACCGGCAGGGTTACGCCGTGGACTGGCTGGCCGACGGTCGCGACGCGGTGTACCAGGGCAGCAGCGAACCCTATGACCTGATCATCCTCGACCTCGGCCTGCCCGGTTTGCCGGGGCTTGAAGTGTTGGCGCAATGGCGCGCCGATGGCCTGATGACGCCCGTGCTGATCCTCACCGCGCGCGGTTCCTGGGCCGAGCGCATTGAAGGCCTCAAGGCCGGGGCCGACGATTACCTGACCAAGCCTTTCCATCCGGAGGAGTTGCACCTGCGGGTTCAGGCGCTGCTGCGTCGCTCCCACGGCCAGGCAAATCAACCGACACTCAAGGCTGCCGGGCTGCACCTGGACGAAGGTCGTCAGTGCGTGACCCGCGACGGCGCCGACATTCAGCTGACCGCCGCCGAATTTCGCCTGCTGCGCTATTTCATGCTGCACCCCGAACAGATCCTCTCCAAAAGCCACCTTGCCGAACACCTCTACGACGGAGAAACCGAGCGCGATTCCAACGTGCTGGAAGTTCACGTCAACCACCTGCGACGCAAACTGGGGCGCAGCGTGATCGAAACCCGTCGCGGTCAGGGTTACCTGTTCGGCGGGGCCGGTCAGTGAAGTCGATCCAGCGTCGCTTGAGCCTGGGCCTGATCAGCGTCATGGTTGTCGTCGGCCTGGTGCTGGCGCAAACCAGCTTGTGGTTGTTCGAAATGGGCTTGCAGCGCTACCTCGAAGCCGGTTTGCGCGACGACAGCGAAAACCTGCTGGTCGCCATGGTGCGCGGGCCGCAAGGGTTGCAGCTGGAGGAACGGCACCTGTCGCCGGCTTACCAGCGACCGTTTTCCGGGCACTACTTTCGCATCGACTTCGACGATCACCATTGGCGCTCCCGTTCGCTATGGGATCAGGAACTGCCCAAGCTTGAACATCCAGGCCTGCACAGCAACCTGCAACTGGGGCCGGAAGGGCAGCAATTGCTGGTGTTGCGTTCAGACTATCGACGCCTCGGCCAGTCGATTTCCATCAGCGTCGCGCAGGACTACACCCCGGTGCGTGAAAGCTTCAAACGCATGCAGCAAGTGGGGCTGGGGTTGGGACTGGCCGGGCTGCTGCTGATATTGCTGCTGCAACGGATCACTGTGCGGCGTGCCTTGCGTCCACTGGAGAAGGCTCGCGAACAGATCGCTCAGTTACAGCAAGGCCAGCGCTCGCAACTGGATGATCAGGTGCCGATCGAGCTTGAGCCGCTGGTGGCGCAGATCAACCATTTGCTCGCGCACACCGAAGACAGCCTCAAGCGTTCGCGCAATGCCTTGGGCGACCTCGGCCACGCGTTGAAAACCCCGCTGGCGGTGTTGTTGAGCCTGGCGTCCAGCGAAAAACTCGACGCTCACCCCGAGTTGCGCAAGGTGCTTCAAGCGCAACTGGAGCAGGTCCAGCAACGGCTCAATCGCGAACTCAACCGCGCCCGATTGTCCGGCGACGCGCTGCCGGGCGCGTTGTTTGATTGTGATGAAGAACTGCCGGGGTTGTTGGCGACGCTGAACATGATTCATGGCGAGCACCTGGCGCTCAGCTACCGCGCACGGCCCGGTTTGCAGTTGCCGTGGGACCGCGAGGACTTGCTTGAACTGCTTGGCAACCTGCTGGACAACGCCTGTAAATGGGCGGATGCCGAGGTTCGCTTGAGCGTGGTCGAGACGTCGGGCGGGTTTGAGTTGAGCGTCGAAGACGATGGCCCGGGGATCCCCCGAGACCAGCGGGCCCAGGTGTTCAGCCGCGGTACGCGCCTGGATGAACAGACGGATGGGCATGGGTTGGGGCTGGGGATTGTGCGCGACATCGTCGACACGTGGGGTGGGGTATTGCGGTTGGAAGAGAGCGAGTGGGGCGGGTTGAAGGTTGTGATCGAGTTACCTCGTCGATGATCGTTCCCACGCGGAGCGTGGGAACGATCAGTGTGTGGGGTCAGACCCGGAACTGATCCATCAGACTCTGCTGCTGATTCGCCAGGCTGTTCAGCGACTGGCTGACCCGCGCCGATTCGTTCGCCTGTCCCGACAACGACTCCGTCACATCCCGAATCGTCGCGACGTTGTTGTTGATCTCCTCGGCCACCGCGCTCTGTTCTTCCGCTGCTGAAGCAATCTGCAGGTTCATGTCACTGATCACCGTCACCGCATCGCCGATCTGGCGCAGCGCGGTCACGGCCTGGCTGACCTGCTCGACACTGCCCTGAGCCTGCCGATGGCTGTTGTTCATCGAACCGACCACGTCCTGGGTGCCACTTTGCAACTGCTCGATCACCAGACGGGTTTCCTCGACCGACTCCTGTGTGCGGCGCGCCAGGTTGCGCACTTCATCGGCGACCACGGCAAAACCGCGTCCGGCTTCACCGGCACGGGCCGCTTCGATGGCGGCGTTGAGTGCGAGCAGGTTGGTCTGTTCGGCAATGGCGCGGATCACTTCCAGTACCGAACCGATTTTCTCGCTGTTCACCGCCAGCCCTTCAACTTGCACCATGGCCGCGCTCATGTCGGCGGCGAGGTTGTCGATGCTGGTGGTGGTCTGGTCGATCACGGTTAGCCCGCGACGCGTCGCCTGATCGGCATCCTTGGCCGCGTGAGCCGCTTGCGCGGCACTGCGAGCGACATCCTGGGCGGTGGCGCTCATTTCGTGGGACGCGGTGGCCACCTGATCGACCTGACGGTACTGCTGCTCCATGCCGGCGCTGGTCTGGGTGGCGATGGCGGATGACTGATCCGCCGTGTTGCGCGCGTCCTGCACCGAGCGTTTGACCTCGGCGATGATCGGTTGCAGCTTGTCGAGGAAGCGGTTGAACCAGCCCGCCAACTGGCCCAGCTCGTCCTTTTTGTCATAGGCCAGGCGCCGGGTCAGGTCACCTTCGCCGCTGGCGATGTCTTCGAGCATCTGCGCCACGCCGAGGATCGGCCTGGTCACGCTGCGGGCCATCAGCCACACCAGCATCAGACCGATCAACGCGGCCAGCACGCCGAGGCCGAGTTCGACCAGGGTGCCGCTGCGGTTGCTGTCATCGAGTTGTTTTTTCAGCATCTCGGCCCGGCTGACCAGGACGTTCTGCGGCACGTCGAGCAGCACACCCCAGGATTTTCCCCCGGGAATCGGCTGGAACGGTGCCAACACTTTCATTTGTTGTTCGTTGTGCAGGCTTTCGGTGTTGCTGCTGCTGGCGAGCATGCGGATCAGCTCGGCACCGTTGGCCGTGTCCACAACATCCAGGCGCTGGCTGAGTTTACTGGCGTCGACGCTGTAGCCAGCAAGCAGCCCGGCCGGGCTGAGGATGCTGACATGGGTCTGGCCGTCATACAGCTTTTTGCTCGCGCTTTGGCTCATCGCTTGCAGGCTGTTGAGGTTGAGGTCCACCGACAACGAGGCGATGACCTTGCCGTTGACCATCAGCGGGAACACGATGCTGGTCATCAGCACGTTCTGGCCATCGATCACATAGAAGTACGGTTCGATCACGCACGGCTTGAGCGAGGTGCGCGGGCAGGTGAACCAGGCGTTGGCCGGTTCACCGCTCGGGCCGGTGCGGGTGTCGGCCATGTCACTTTCCGGCAACGCCATGGACGTGACCTTGCCCGGTGTCGCCTGCGACCAGTACAGCGCGAAACGGCCCTTGTCGTTGCTGCCCAGCTCCGCCTGGCCGGTGAACAGTTCGTCCTTGCCGTCCAGCGCATTGGCTTCGAATACCAGCGACAGGCCGAGCAGTTCCGGGTTGGCTTGCAGCGCAGACTTGACCTGACGGGTCAGGTCTTCACGCAGGTCGAAGGCATCCAGAAAGCGCTTTTCCGCCTGCTCGCGCAGGAACAACACCTGGCGCGAAAAGCCATGTCCGTACTGATAGGCGTCCATGAATTGCTGACGAATCAGCAGCGCCTGGTTTTCGCCCTGGGATTCGATCCGCGCCTGGGCGGCTTCGGTGAGCATCTCCATGCTTGAGGCTTTCACCATCGCGGAGCTGTGCTCCATGCGATACAGCGAAAGACCTACCAGCAGGGTCACGATGCCAGCCAGGCAAAGCCCGGCCAGCAGGGTGATTTTCCATTGAATGGAAAGTTGTCTGAGTGACATGGAGACGTCCTTTATTCGATAAATATCTGAGACTTTGCACTGTAGCGGCCGTGATTCGGCTTTCTTTATCCGCGCGCTCAAATAAGAAACGAAACACAACGTGTAGCAGCTGGCGCAGCCTTCGGCAGCTGCTACGGAGTCCGCGTTGGCTTTGACAAGGCCATGATGCTGCGGCACAGTGCGCGCCCTCTAATAAAACCTATTCTCCAATCCGCTGGCGGTGTTTCGCAGACTGCCGGCTGAGCTCATTTCGCGTGCCTAGAGGTAACGATGATTAATGCTGTAATTGCTGCGGTCGGCATCATGCTGATCCTCAGTCTGTCCCGCGTGCACGTAGTGATCGCGCTGATTATCGGTGCGCTGGTGGGCGGCCTGACCGGTGGCCTGGGCATCGACGCCACGCTTAAAGCCTTCAACAGCGGGCTCGGCGGCGGGGCGACGGTGGCGTTGTCCTATGCCTTGCTCGGAGCGTTCGCGGTGGCGATTGCCAAGTCCGGCATGGCCCATGCCCTGGCGGACAAGGCGTTGGCGATGGTTGATCGGCAACATGCCAGCGGTGGCGGTCAGGTCAAGTGGCTGTTGATCGGTTTGCTTGGCACGGTGGCCATCGCCTCGCAGAACATTCTGCCGATACATATCGCGTTCATCCCGTTGCTGGTGCCGCCGCTTTTATACGTGCTGACCAAGCTGCAACTGGATCGCCGGTTAATCGCCTGCGTCATGACGTTCGGTCTGATCACCCCGTACATGTTCCTGCCGGTGGGGTTCGGCAACATCTTCCTCAACGAGATTCTGCTGGCCAACGTTGCCCGCAGCGGCGTGGACATCAGCGGCATCAACGTCACCCACGCCATGGGCATCCCGGCGCTGGGCATGGTGTTCGGTCTGGCAGTGGCGTTTTTCAGCTATCGCAAGAAACGCGTCTACGACCTGGAAAAAATCGAGCAAGTCGAACAGGTCGCGGTGCAGTACAACCCGCTGAGCCTGATGGTGGCTGGCGTGGCCATCGTGGCGGCCTTCATGATTCAGTTGCTGCTGGACTCGATGATCATCGGCGCCTTGGTCGGATTCCTGATTTTTTCGGTGTCGGGCATCGTGAAATGGCGTGATACCGACGACCTGTTCACCGAAGGCATGAAGATGATGGCGATGATCGGTTTCATCATGATCGCCGCATCCGGTTTTGCCGAAGTGATGAAAGCCACCGGTCAGGTGCAGACCCTGGTGGAGTCCTCGGCCTCGTGGATCAACCACAGCAAAGGCATCGGCGCATTGTTGATGTTGCTGGTGGGGTTGCTGGTGACCATGGGTATTGGATCGTCCTTCTCCACCGTGCCGATCCTGGCGGCGATTTTCGTGCCGCTGTGCGTGCAGTTGGGGTTCAGCCCGCTGGCCATCGTGTGCATCGTCGGCACCGCCGGCGCCTTGGGTGACGCCGGTTCGCCAGCCTCCGACTCTACCCTGGGCCCGACCTCGGGTTTGAACATCGACGGCCAGCATCACCACATCTGGGACACCGTGGTCCCGACTTTCCTGCACTACAACCTGCCGCTGCTGGCGTTTGGTTGGGTGGCGGCAATGGTGCTGTAAAAACAATCTTTCTGGTCACACAGGACCCTTTGTGGGAGCGAGCAGGCTCGCTCCCACAGGGATCACCTGCCGCTACGGCCTGTCCCAATACGGCACTGCGCCAAAGCATTCGACAAAGAAATCAATCACCGTACGCACTTTCACCGACAAGCGTCGGCTGCCCGGCCACAGCACGGCGATCTGCTGCGGTTCAAGGCTGTTGGATACCTGAAAGTCGCCAAGCACCGGCACCAGCGTGCCTTCGCGCACCGCCTCACCAATCAGCCACGACGGAAACATCACCAGCCCCAAACCTTGTTCGGCGGCTTGAACCAGGGTGTCGGCGTGGTTGCCGGTGATCGGTCCTTTGACCGAACAGGGCGTCCAGTCTTGCTGATCCTTGCGGAAAAACCAGCGTTGCAGGCCGGTCGCGCCTTTGTAGGCCAGACATTGATGCGTCGCCAGGTCTTGAGGACGTAGCGGCGTGCCGTAGCGTTTGAGGTAGGCCGGGCTGGCGGCGACTTGAAACCGGTGCGGCGCGAGGATCCGCGCTTGCATGCTGGAGTCGTGCAGCGGCCCGATGCGAAACAGCAGGTCGGCGCCTTCTTGCAGTGGGTCGATGTAGTGGTCGGTTTGCTGGATATCCAGCTGCAACTTGGGGTAACGCTCGCACAATAGCCCCAGCCACGGCGTCAGATGCCGTTGGCCGAACACCACCGGGGCGTTGATCCGCACCAGTCCGCTGGGCTCGCTTTGCTGTTCCTGCAAGGCTTGCTCGGCTTCTTCCAATTGCACCAGCACCAGTCGCGCATGATGACCGAGCATGCGCCCGGCTTCGGTTGGGGTAACTGCGCGGGTGTGGCGGTAGAGCAATTGCTGGCTCAGGGCCTGTTCCATCAACTGGATCTGCCGGGAAATCGAAGAGGGCGCCAGACCTTCGCGCCGTGCCACTTCGGAAAAACTGCCGTGGTCGAGTACGGCGACAAACAGTCGAAGTGCCTTGAATCCGAGTTCGTTGAAGCCGTGCATGGGCTGTCCTGCTGTGCGAGTTGCGCAAAAGTGTTGTCAGGATGCTCCCATTTATCGCAAAGCATCGCCAGCGGATAATGTCGGCCATTGTTCCTACAGGCAGGTTTCTTTAATGCAAGCGTCTTCAATCGACACAGCGGTCACACCCGCGACCAAACCAGGCCTGCGGCTATTGCTGCTACCGCTGGTCATCCTGGCTGGCATGGGCCTTTCCGTGGAGGCCGGTCTGCTCGGGCCGCTCGGGGTTCAGGTCGGGCATCTGTGGGCGACGTTGAGCATATTCGGGGTCGGCTCGGCGATCCTGTTTTTGCTGCTGTTGTTCAGCGGCCCGCAACAAGGCCCGGCGTTGAACACGTTGCCGCGCTGGCAGTTGATCGGCGGCTTTCTCGGGCCGATCTACGTGGTGGTGCTGACCCTGGCCACGCCGCACATCGGTATTGCGATGACCATGATTGCGATCCTCTGCGGGCAGGTCGGCAAAAGTGTGCTGATCGACCACTTCGGCTGGTTCGGCGCCAGCCGTAAAAAGGTCAACGGTGAACGTTGGCTGGCCCTGCTGCTGATTGTCGTGGCACTTGTTCTGATCGCTCGGGGTTGAAGATGAATCTGATTATTTTGTTGGCCGTGATTGTCGCGGCCGGTGCAGTGTTGAGTGTGCAGGCAGCGATCAATGGCCGTCTGGGCGAAACGGTCGGTGTTTTACGCAGCAGTTTGCTGACCTTTGTGGTGGGGGCGGTGGTCACCGGGCTGCTGATCCTGTTTTTCGAGCCGGCGCAGGCCATGAGCTTGCTGGACGTGCCGAAATGGCAGCTCAGTGGCGCGCTGTTCGGCGTGGTCTACATGATGGTCATGGTCGGCGCGGTGCCAAGGGTGGGGACGGCGGTGGCGACCGTGGCCGTGATCGTCGGGCAACTGGGCATGGGCATGCTGATCGACAATTTCGGCTGGCTGGGCAACCCGGCCATCGACTTGTCGAACAACCGGATGGTGGCGATGGTGTGCCTTGGGTTGGCGCTGGTGTTTATGTATCGCAGCAGTACGCGGCAGGCCTGACACAAACTCCTACACTGGTAAGACGGGCCGCGTTTGCGGCACCCCGACGACCACACCCATGGAGTCCGACTCATGATCAGCAGTGACAGTATCTGCGATTGTCCAAAATGCTCGTGCAAACTGGGCGAGCATCCCATCGCGCGCCACGGCAAACACTATTGCTGCGAAGCCTGCGCCAAGCACCATGAACACGGCGAAGAATGCTCGAGCAAAGGTTGCAAGTGTGCTGATGCCAAGTAGTGCAGCGCGACCAAGTGCAGCCTGATGGGCACGCACTTTGTAGCAGCTGGCGCAGCCTGCGTCCGGCTGCGCAGCAGTCGTAAAATCAGACTATGCGGTGATTCAGGAAAACCGTGTGTACTGGACTTACGACTGCTGCGCAGCCGGACGCAGGCTGCGCCAGCTGCTACCGATCGTATTGTTTCTTAACTCGCCGGCCGCCACGTGACATTTTCGACGCCGAACTTTTCCGCCATCGGTTTGCTGGTCTTTTGCACCTTCTCTCGGCCGAATCGGGGAATCCTCCCCACGCCGGCATCGCAGCTCGCCCAATGCCAGGCTTCCGCGTTGTCCATCTTCTCCAAGCGAATGATGAACGACTTGGGGACACCATGGAGGGTGTAATCAATGACGAAAAGTTTTGCGCTGTTCATAAAGCCCGTATTCCTCCCTGTGGTAATAGAGGGATCGTCGGGGTCACGGAAAATTCACTCGGATTGTCAGGCGGTGGCGACCAGTAGCGACAAGGCCTCCGGCTGGTTACCATGCAAGGCCTGAAAACCTCAATGATTGCTGCCCCATGGCCCTTGCCGCGCCTCCAGACCTGAGTGACACCGATGTGCCCGTGCAGCCGCTGGCGCGCACCTATCCGCGCGGCCTGTTTATCGAGCCGCACGAGCATGTCTGGGGCCAGTTGCTGTATGCGATGAGCGGGGTGATGTGGGTCGAAACGCCCCATGAGGCGCTGGTGGTGCCGCCGCAACGGGCGGTGTGGCTGCCACCGGGCGTGCCGCATGGGATTCGTGTGGTCTCGGACTTGCAGATGCGCAATATCTACCTGAGGCCCTCCCTGGCAGCGACACTGGACGACAGGGTCCAGGTCATCGAAGTCGGCGGTTTGCTGCGCGAGTTGATTGTCGGGTTGGTGGCGCAGGGCGACGACGGCGCGCCCGAGTATTACGAAGCGCTGGTCGGCCTGGCATTGCTGGAACTGCGACGTGCCAAGCGCTCCGAGCTGAAAATTCCGCTACCGGATGATTCCGACCGACGCCTGATGAACCTCTGTCAGGCGGTCATGGCCGCGCCTTCACTGGACATTCCCTTCGAACAACACGCCGAAAACGCCGGTGCCAGCGTGCGCACCCTGGCGCGGTTGTTCAAGGACGGTCTGGGGATGGGCTTCGCCGAATGGCGGCGACAGGTGCAATTGGCGACGGCGGTGGCCGAGTTGATTCAAGGTGTGCCGGTCAGCGCGATCGCCCGCGAGTTGGGTTATACGCCGAGCAGCTTCAGTGACATGTTTCGCCGGGAACTGGGCGTCGCACCTTCGCAGTTCACCGCGAGCCCTTCCCAAAGCTGAAAGACGGCTTGGCCGAAAAGCCGAAGCACTTGGCCGATACCCGGCGCGACCTCCCACTAGACTCTGGGCTTACCTCAATTGCCCACAGAGTCCGCCATGAGCTACCTCATTTCGCTGGTCATCGGTCTGGGCGTCGGTTTGCTCTACGGCGCACTGGATTTCCGTTCCCCCGCACCACCGGCCATCGCGCTGGTCGGGCTGCTCGGCATGCTGGCCGGCGAACAGTTGTGGCCGATGGGCCGGCAACTGGTGGCTGGCTGGACCTCCTGAACCGTTTATTTACTCAATGGAAACGCTCATGAAAGCATTGCAGTTCGACAAAACCGGCGACCTTTCGGCCTTGCGCTACGTTGACGTGCCCACCCCGGTTGCCGGCGTCGATGAAGTGCTGGTGCAGATCAAGGCCGCCGGGCTCAACCCCAGCGATGTGAAGAACGTGCTGGGACGTTTTCCCTACACCACGTTGCCACGCATCCCCGGTCGGGATTTTGCCGGTCTTGTGGTTGAAGGCCCGCAGGCGTTGATCGGACAGGAAGTCTGGGGCACCGGGCGTGAGTTGGGGTTCTTTGCCGATGGCTCCCACGCGCAATTCGTCAAGCTGCCGGCCAACGGTGTAGCGATTAAACCGACCCATTTGAGTTTTGCCCAGGCCGCCAGTCTCGGCGTGCCCTATACCACGGCGTGGGATGCGTTGGAGCGCAGCCTGGTGACGGCGCAAACGCGTCTGTTGGTGATTGGCGGCGGGGCGGTGGGCAGTGCGGCGCTGGCGCTGGCCAAGGTACGCGGAGCCCAAGTGTTGGCGGCGGCACGGCGACCTGAGCAGGTCCAACAATTGCGAGCTCAGGGTTATCAGACGTTGCAGCTGGATAAGCCCGAGGAATTGGGCGTCCAGGTAAACGCGGTGTATGCCGGCGGCGCCGACGTGATCTTCGACACCACCGGGTTCTGGCTGCCGGCCTCGGTCCCGGCACTGGCGATCTTCGGCCGCATCGCCATCATCGCCGCGCCGGTGGACGGCATGGTGCAACTGCCGGCACTGGCGTTGTATCGCAAGGGTGGCTCGGTGGTGGGGATCAACTCGCTGCTATATGGCGTTCAAGCGTGCGCGGCGATGCTCGATCAGTTTGGCCAGTTCTTTGATCAGGGGTTGCTGCCATTGCCCGAGGGCTTGGTTGAGTCGCCGTTGGCGGAAGGGCTGGAGCGGTATGCGGAAGTGAACCAGGGGGCCGGTGACAAGGTGATTCTGTTGCCATAGCTGACACTGATGTTGCTTGTGTCGGCCCCATCGCCAGCAGGCTGGCTCCCACATCTATGGTTACCCCCTTTTCTGCAATACTGTTTTTGATGCCGTGTTTGGCTTGCTTTCATCTATC